>CAUTRF010000018.1:0-32035 GCA_963540795.1 uncultured Actinomyces sp. | reverse complement strand
CCGCGACCCTCACCTTGGCAAGGTGATGCTCTACCAACTGAGCCACATCCGCGTTTCTCAGAACGTCAACCGTTCTTCGCAACGGGTAAAACCTTAACAGAAGATCTAGCCAGAACGCAAAACCAAACCCCCGTTATCCAAGTCACACGCCTATTTTCGGGCGGATTGTCTCCCGCCACTGCCCATTCGTGCGAGGCTTGTTCGTATGGAAACGCGACCTGGCAAGGCCTACCCCCTGGGTGCCACCTTTGACGGAACCGGAACGAACTTCGCGATCTACTCATCGGTCGCAACATCTGTGACGCTATGCCTCTTGGACGACGACCTCAACGAAATGCGCATCCCCATGACGGAGGTCGATGCCTACGTCTGGCACGTCTACGTCCCCCAGGTGCGTGCCGGCCAACGCTACGGCTACCGCATCGACGGCCCCTGGGATCCCCAGAACGGTCTGCGTTGCGACCCTTCGAAGCTCCTCCTCGACCCGTACGCGAAGGCGATCGAGGGGCAGCTGACGGATTCACTCGACCTTCTCTCCTATCAGGCGGACGATCCCCTGACTCTAAAGGGCGGCGACTCTGCCGATGCGACGATGCACTCCGTCGTGGTCAACCCCTTCTTCGACTGGGAGGGGGATCGCAGCCCGGGACACGACTACTCTGAGTCGATCATCTACGAGGCCCACATCAAGGGCATGACGATGCGCCACCCGGACATCCCGGAGGAACTGCGCGGCACCTACGCGGGCATGGCACACCCCGCGATCATCGAGCACCTGACGAAGCTGGGGATCACCACGGTCGAGCTCATGCCGATCCAGCAGTTCACGAACGACACGACGCTGCAGGCCAAGGGCCTGTCGAACTACTGGGGCTACAACACGATCGGCTACTTCGCCCCGCACAACGGTTACGCGGCCACGAAGTATCCCGGCGCGCAGGTCTCTGAGTTCAAGGCGATGGTGAAGGCCCTGCACGCGGCCAACATCGAGGTCATCCTCGACGTCGTCTACAACCACACGGCGGAGGGCAACCACATGGGGCCGACCCTCTCCTTCCGCGGTATCGACAATCCTTCCTACTACCGCCTCGTCGACGGGGATCGTAAGCACTACTTCGACACGACGGGCACGGGCAACTCCCTCCTCATGAGCTCCCCTCAGGTCCTGCAGCTCATCATGGACTCGCTGCGCTACTGGGTCACGGAGATGCATGTGGACGGCTTCCGCTTCGACTTGGCCTCCACTCTAGCCCGCCAGTTCGCCGAGGTCGACCGGCTGTCCGCCTTCTTCGACCTCATCCACCAGGACCCCGTGGTCTCGCAGGTCAAGCTCATCGCGGAGCCGTGGGACGTGGGTGCGGACGGCTACCAGGTCGGCGGATTCCCTCCCCTGTGGTCCGAGTGGAACGGCAGGTACCGCGATACTGTGCGCGACTTCTGGCGCGGAGAGTTCTCCTCGCTCCCCGACTTTGCCTCCCGTCTGGCCGGCTCCTCCGACCTGTACGGGACGACCGGCCGCAAGCCCATGGCATCCATCAACTTTGTCGTCGCTCACGATGGCTTCACGCTGCGCGACCTCGTGTCCTACAACGAGAAGCACAACGAGGCGAACCTCGAGGGCGGCGCCGATGGCGCGAACGACAACCGTTCGTGGAACTGCGGCGTTGAGGGCGACACGGATGACGAGGAAATCATCGAGTTGCGCTACCGCCAGCAGCGCAACTTCCTGACGACCCTCATGTTCTCCCAGGGTGTGCCGATGATCGCCCACGGCGACGAGCTGGGCCGCACCCAGCGAGGCAACAACAACGTGTATTGCCAGGACAACGAGCTCTCGTGGATCAACTGGGATCTGGATGAGCACGACTACAAGCTCTTGCGTTTCACCCGCCACCTCATTCACCTGCGTCGCGATCACCCGGTGATGCGCCGCCGCCGTTTCCTGGAGGGGCCCGCGCGGCGTGGCGGCGAGTCGGACCTGGGTGAGATCGAGTGGTTCACGCCCGCCGGCACGCACATGACGGAGGAGGAATGGAACCAGCCGTGGGCGCGCTCGACGATGGTCTTCTACAACGGCGACGCCATCCGCGAACCCGACGCGAACGGACGCCGCATCCTCGACGACGATTTCCTGCTGCTGATCAACGCCGCTCCGGAGGCGGTCGACTTCACGCTCCCGGACACGCAGTATGGGCACATCTGGCACACCGTCGTCGACACGGCAGGTGACGATGATCGCGACGAGTACCACTCAGGCGACACCGTGCACGTTGGACCGCGCACCTCGTTCATCCTGCGCAACCCCCGCGGCCTGCAGTCCCCGGAGCGACATCGACCGTGACGAGGCACGCGTACCCGCTACTTATCGACATGAGGGTTGGCGGCGCGTCTGGGCCACAAGGCGCATAGACACCCGTACGATTTGATTTGTGAATGAAAACGCGGTGCCCGAGGAGTTTATGCGGGCTCTGCTGTCCCTGCGACAGGCGGACCACCTGCCGCACATACTCCTCGAGGAGGTTCCCCCACCTCGTCGTTTGGCACCCTTCACAGCGGCGCTCGCGATGCGAACCACGGACGAGGACGAGGCCGGACAGCCCCTGTCGACTGGTCGCATGGTGATCCTGCATGACCCTGTGGAGCAGATCGGCTGGAACGGCACGTTCCGAGTCGTCTGTCAGCTGCGCGCGCAAGTCGATGCCGAGATGATCGGCGACCCGCTGCTGTCGGAGGGCGTGTGGGGCTGGATGCTCGATTGCCTGGAGATTGCAGGAGCCGGGTTCCACGACATCACGGGCACGGTGACGCGCGAAATGAGCGAGGCCTTCGGCGGTCTTGAGCTGCGAGGATCGTCTCTGTTCGTCGATGTGCGTGCGTCGTGGACGCCCAACAGTGAGTATCTTGGTGAGCATCTGTCCGGCTGGGCGGATGTCATGCGTCGGACGGCAGGGATCGTTCCCGCCCGTCATCTTGAAGGAGTCTGAGTGCTGGTCAACAATGGCGGCGGTTTGCCGCAGGGCGATACGGATAATCCGGAGCTCATTGCGCAACCGCGTGGGGGGATCCCCACCGTCATTGATACCCAGAAAGATCTTGAGGCTGCTGCTCGTGCGCTGAGCGCTGGTTCGAGCCCAATCGCCCTGGATGTCGAGCGTGCTCAGGGCTTCCGCTACGGCTCCGATCCTTACCTCGTGCAGATTCGCCGCGAGGACGTTGGCGCGTTCCTCATCGACACGCACGCGCTGCCGGACCTGTCCGTGCTGCAGCCGGGCGTAGGGGACGTGTGGCTGCTGCACGATTGCTTGCAGGACCTGCCCAATCTGCGCCAGGTTGGGCTGCGTCCCTCCGCCCTGTTCGACACTGAAATCGCCGCGCGTCTCATCGGCCTGGAGCGTTTCGGGCTGGCGGCCGTCGCCGAGCAGGTGCTTGGCCTCGGCCTCGTCAAGGATCACCAGGCCTCGGATTGGTCGGTGCGTCCCCTGCCGAAGGAGTGGCTGCGCTACGCCGCCCTCGACGTCGAACTGCTGACGGAGCTGTACTACCGCCTCTCAAAGCGGCTCGATGAGATGGGTCGTTGGGATTGGGCGCAGCAGGAATTCGTCTACGCCCTGTCGGTGACTCCTCCCAGCCCGAAGCCCGATCGCTGGCGTTCCGTGCCCGGCGCGGGCAAGATCCGTTCCCGCCGCGGCCTCGCGGTCTTGAAGGCCCTGTGGGAGACGCGCGAGTCGATTGCCCAGCGCATCGACCTGAGCCCCGGTCGTCTCGTGCGTAACGCCGCGCTCGTGCGCGCGGCCTCGAATCCTCCGCGCAACAAGCGCGCACTCATGAGCATCAGCGAGTTCCGCTCCCCCGTCGCCCGCCAGTACGAGGACGAATGGATGCGCGCCCTCGCCAGCGTGGCTGCCATGACGGAGGACGAGCTACCTCCCAAGCGCAAGCCCATGCAGCCGGGGTCGATCCCTGAACCGCGCCACTGGAATCGCATTGACGAGGCCTCGGCCGCACGCCTGGGAACGGTACGTCACGCGGTCGCTTCGGTCGCGTCGAGTCTCGGGCTGGCACCTGAGGTGGTACTCGCTCCCCAGGTGCAGCGCTACCTCGCGTGGGCTCCCCTGGATCCGTCGCGCCCGTCGGGCGATGAGGTCGAGGAGCGCATGGTCAATCGCGGTGCGCGCGACTGGCAGATCGATCTGACGCTCGACCCGATTTGCGACGCTCTCGGCGTCTAATACGGACGCTTCAGCGTTTTCCGACTCGCTCGACAAGCTCGCGGGCCGCGCGCTCGATGCCGTCGGCGTCGAAGCCAAACTGCGCGATCATCTCGCCGCGCTCGCCGTGCTCGGGGAACCCTTGAGGCACACCCAGGCAGCGCACGGGCACGCCCGCCTCCGCGACCGCGTCGCGCAGCGACCAGCCGAAACCACCCTGAACGATGCCGTCCTCGACGCTCACGACGCAGTCGTAGTCCCGGGCCAACGTTGCAAGCTCCGCGCATACGGGGATCATCCACTGCGGGTCCGCGACAGTGACGCTCACGCCACCAGCCGACAGGCGACGCGCAGCCTCAATCGCGTCGGGCGCGCACGCGCCGGTACCCACGATGAGCACCCGAGCGGGCGAATCAGCCACTGCCTCGTCACAAAGAATGTCCACTCCCCCGACGCTGCGCAGCGCCGGCATGGGCGCAGGCAGCGACCCCTTGCGGTATCGGATGACGGTGGGAGCGTCATCAACATCGAGCGCTTCGCGAAGGCGTGCACGCAGTGTTTCCTCGTCGCGGGGAGCCGCCAGGCGCAGGCCAGGGATCAGCGAGCACATCGCGATGTCCCACACGCCGTTATGCGAGGCACCATCCGCGCCCGTCACGCCCGCACGGTCCAACACGAAAGTGACGCCCGCGCGATGGAGCGCGACGTCCATGAGAAGCTGGTCGAAGCCACGGTTGAGGAAGGTCGCATACAGCGCCACGACAGGGTGTGCGCCCTGGTAGGCCATTCCGGCGGCGGAGGCGACGGCCTCGGCCTCAGCGATGCCGACGTCGATCACGCGACCCGGGTAGGCCTCGTGCATGGGGCCAAGACCCACCGGACGCATCATTGCGGCCGTAATGCCAACGATGTCATCGCGCGTGGCGGCCAGAGCGCAGATCTCGTCGGCGAAGACGCCCGTCCACCCGAAGCGCTCGGGGGCCACCGGGAGACCGGTCTCGGGGTGAATCGGGCCAACCGCGTGGAAGCGGTCAGCGATGTCCTCCTCGGCCGGCATATAACCGCGGCCCTTTTCGGTGATCATGTGGACGAGGACCGGCTCGTCGAGGGACCGACCGCGGCGCAGAGCAGTCTCGACCGCCGCGATATCGTGGCCGTTGACAGGGCCGATGTATTTCAGACCCAGGTCTTCGAACATGACCTGAGGCATCAGCGCGTCCTTGATGCCCGACTTCAGGCCGTGCAGCGCATCGTAGGCCGCGCGTCCCGGCATACCGTGACTCAGCAGATGCTGCTTGCCCCACGCCAACGCCTTCTCGTATCCGGCGGAGGTGCGCAGCGCGTCCAGGTGAGCCGCGAGACCACCGATCGTCGGCGCATAGGAACGACCATTGTCGTTGACGATAATCATGATGCGGCGGTTCTTCGCCGTCGCGATGTTATTGAGCGCCTCCCACGCGAGGCCTCCAGTCAGCGCACCATCGCCGATGACGCCCACGGTCCACGTGCGATCCCCCTGGCGATGCTTCTCGCGCGAGATACCATCCACCCACGCGATCGACGCCGACGCGTGCGAGGACTCGACGACGTCGTGCTCGGATTCACTGCGCGACGGGTAACCGGACAGGCCTCCCGGGCAGCGCAGCGACGAGAAATCCTGACGTCCGGTGAGGAGCTTATGCACGTACGCCTGGTGACCCGTGTCGAAAATGATCGTGTCTTGCGGGGAGCGGAACACCCTGTGCAGGCCGATCGTCAGCTCGACGACGCCCAGGTTCGGGCCCAGGTGCCCGCCCGTGCGCGACACGTTGTCAATGAGGAACGCGCGAATTTCCGCCGCCAATTCGTCCAGCTGCTCACGTTCCAGGCGACGCAGCTCCCTCGGTGCGCTGCAGCGCGACAGCAGGTCGAATGACTCTCGTGTTCCAGACATGAGAACCAGTGTAGTTGCCCAAGCGTCTCATCTTCAGATCAAAGTGCATGCCAGGCACGTTCGACCCGCGCAGGCGACAAGCGCGCGCACTAAGATAGGTGGTGTTGGCTCGCCGTACCGCTTAAGGAGGCACTATGTCCGTCACCGTCGCACCCCACGGCCTGTGGAAGTCCCCCATTTCGGGTGATTCTTTCACTGCCCGTTCGGTCACGCTCTCCCAGGTTCGCGTCGACGGACCCGACACCTACTGGGTGGAGGGACATCCGCGCCAGGGCGGACGCGGGACGCTGCTGCGCCGGCGTGGTACGGGGGAAACGGGCGAGGTCCTGCCTCTCATCGACGGTTCGCGCCTGCCCGATGTCGGCACGCGCGTGCACGAGTACGGCGGCAAGGCATACGCCGTTCACCACGGCCTCATCGTATTTTCCGATCAGACCGACGGCCGTGTCTACGCCTTTGATACGGCCGATCCGCGCCGCGCCGTGCGTCCCCTGACGACTCTGTCGAAGGTCCGCTACGGCGACTTCTGGATCGCCGACGTGCGCGAGCTCGTGTACGCGGTGGCCGAGGACCACTCCGCCCCGGGCGAGCCCGTCAACAAGATCGTCGCGATTCCTCTCGATGGCTCTGCCGCCCGCGACGACAGCGCGATTATCACGGTGTTCGAGGGCACCGACTTTGCTCAGGCGCCGACGGTCTCCCCCGACGGCACCAAGATCGCCTGGATCACGTGGAACCACCCGAACATGCCGTGGACGTACTCGCAGCTGCGCGTCGCGTCCCTGACCTTCGAGGGCGCCATCGATCAGGAGGTCGCCTTAGTGGATCGCCCGGGCGTGTGCGTCTACGAGCCTCGCTGGACCCTCGACGGCGATCTCATCCACGTGGATGACTCCTCTGGCTGGGCAAACCTGTACCGCACCCAGGGATTCGTGTGGCAGGAGGGCGAGGACCCGAACGCATGGTCCTCGCGTCTGCGCACTCGCGCGCTGCACCCGGGGCCCCGCGCGTTCTCGCACCCGCACTGGCAGCTTGGCCTGCACTCCTACGACAACTACGACAACGACTACCTCGTGTGCTCGTGGGCCGAGGACCAGGTCTGGCACATCGGCACCGTGCGCATCGACAACGGCATGGCCGAGGAGTGGGCGACCGGCTGGTGGCCCATCGGTAACGTCGCCGCTGCGGATGGCCGCGTCGTCTTCCTCGCGGATTCTGCGACGCACACTCCCGCGATCATCGAGGTGTCGCGCGGCAAGACCAAGGTGCTGCGTCCCTCGTCTGAGGCCGAAGTGCCCACCGCCCTCGTCTCCACGGCCGAGATGCTCACCTGGAAGACCTCGGACGGAGAGGAGGCTCACGGCTTCTACTACGCGCCCGTGAACCCCGAGTTTGCCGCTCCCGAGGGCGAGCTGCCCCCGCTCATCGTCAACGTGCACGGGGGACCGACCGAAGCAGCCCGACCCGGCCTGCAGGTTCCGTTCCAGTACTGGACCAGCCGCGGCTTTGCCGTCCTTGATGTGAACTTCCGCGGGTCGACGTCTTTCGGCCGTCCCTACCGTGAGCGCATCAACGGTAACTGGGGCGTCATGGACGTTCAGGACTGCGTCGACGGCGCTCAATACCTCATCGATCTGGGCCGCGTCGATCCCCAGCGAATCGCGATCCGGGGACGTTCCTCCGGTGGTTTCACTGTGCTCAACGCGCTTGCGTCCTCCGATGTCTTTACCGCCGGCGCGTCTTTCTCGGGCATCGCCGACCTGGTAAAGCTGAAGGAAACCAGCCACAAGTTTGAGTCGCACTACGACGGAATCCTTCTTGGCACCGATGACACCTCCGACCCGGTGTGGGCGCAGCGCTCGCCTGTCAACCGTGTTGGTGAGATTAAGGCACCGCTGATGCTCCTGCAGGGCACCGACGACCCGGTCGTTCCCGCCTCGCAGGCCCAGGAGATGTACGAGGCACTGCGCGCCAACGGCAACGCGGTCGCTCTCAAGCTCTACCAGGGAGAGGGACACCGCTTCCGCTCGGCCATCAACATCAAGGATGCATGGCAGTCAGAGCTGGCCTTCTACAGGACCGTCTGGGGCATCGCCACTGATGCCCCCATTCACGTGGAGATCGCAAACCTGTGACACCCCTGAGTCAGTCCCCGCAGCCAGAGGAACCGGCTGCGGGGACTCGCTTGCGCGTCGGCCATACGGTCGCCGCGCATCGTTCCCTGCTCGGCGTAGCCGCTGCCCTCGTTGGCGCGGTCGTCGGCGCGGCAGCCGTCGTCTTTAACCTGGCGATTCGTGCGTGGACGTGGGTCTCCACCGGCTTCGACGAGTACACGACCCACATCGGCCAGTCGCACGGCGTGTGGGGGTGGGCGCCGTGGCTGTTCCTGCTGCTCTCCCCCGCGATCGCCGGCCTGCTGTACGGGCCGCTCATCCAGCGCTTCGCACCCTCCGCAAAGGGGCACGGCATCCCCGAGGTGATGCTCGCGGTACGCCGGAAGGGTGGGCGCATCCCGGGGCGCGTCGCCATCGTCAAAATCGTGGCCTCGGCTCTGACGATTGGTTCGGGCGGATCGGCGGGACGCGAGGGCCCGATCGTGCAGGTGGGCGCATCGCTGGGATCCACCATCGCGTCGTGGCTACGCATGCCCGTCTCCCGCGTGGTCCTGTTGGCCTCGTGCGGGTCGGCGGCCGGCATCGCGGCCACGTTCCACGCTCCACTCGCAGGCGCGGTGTTCGCCCTCGAGGTGATCCTCGTCGAGTTCACGGCCGAGACCTTCGGCTTTGTCGTGCTCTCCGCCGTGACCTCCTCGATGGTCGCGCGCATTCTGCAGGGCGACGAGATGGTCGTGCGCGTCGCCGACAACCTAACGTTCACGTCGATGTCGGACATCTGGTGGGTGGCGCTCCTCGGCCTCGTCGCGGGCCTGTGCGGCCTCGGTTTCTCCAAGCTCCTGTACGCCTCGGAGGACGCGATCGACTGGCTGTGGGCGCGCACCCGCCTGCCGGAGTGGGCGCGTCCGGGCGTGCTCGGCCTCGCTCTCGGCGCGGCTCTCGTTGCATTCCCGTACATGTACGGCTCGGGCTATCCACTCGAGGAGGAGGCGATCGCCGGAAACTTCTCGATCGCCTTCCTACTCGCCCTCATGCTGGGCCGCGCCGTATTCACGTCGTTCACCATCGGTATGGGCGGTTCGGGCGGCGTCTTCGCACCCACGCTGTTTATCGGTGCGATGGCGGGCGCTGCCTTCGGAGACCTCGTCTCTCCCCTGTCGGATTCTCCCGTCGGCGTCTTCGCGGTCGTGGGAATGGGTGCGGCCTTCGCGGGTGCGGCGCGCGCCCCCATGACGGCGGTCCTGATCATCGTGGAGATGACGGGCCAGTTCTCGCTGATCTTGCCGATGATGCTCGCGGTCGTGATCGCGACGGGCGCGTCGCGTTTCCTGACCCGCGCGACGATCTACACGGAGAAGCTGCGCCGACGCGGCGACGTGCTCGACGACCCGGTCGAGGGTACGCTGCTCGGCACTCGCGCCGCGTCCGAGTGGATGACGGAGGCACCCGAGACGCTTTCATACCGGGCGAGCGCCGCGTCGGCGATTGCTGCCTTACGCCGCACGAGGGAGACGGTGCTGCCCGTCGTGAACGAGGAGCGCTGTTTCGTCGGCCTCGTCTCGTCGCTGCGCCTGGCCGAGCTCACGCAGGAGGACGGATCGCTCGACGCTCCCCTGTCAGATTTGCCTCTCATCGACGAGGCCGTGGCCGCCTCCGCTCCCCCGTCCGAGGTCCTCGGGGCGCTGCGGCGTACCGGCCTGCAGTCTTTACCGGTCGTGGATAAGGATCGACATATTGTCGGCTGGGTGTCCGAACGCGACCTGGTGGATCGCATGTACCGCGATCAGCGCCGCGCGATCGAGGCCCGCACACAGACGTCGTGGGGCTCGCGCATGCAGGAGCGCAGGAGGAGCCGCTAACGGCACAGGACCGAGACCATCTCCACGTGGTGGGTGTGCGGGAAGAGGTCCCACGCCCGCAGTGACTCGAGCTGGTATCCGGCCTCTGTGAGGGCACGCAAGTCGCGTGCCCCAGCTGCCGGATCGCAGGACACCAGGACGACGCGAGGGGCACCCGTGGCCGCGATCGCCTCGCACACCTCGGCTCCCGCACCGGCGCGCGGCGGGTCGGCCACGACGACGTCCGGTACGGCACCCAGCTGGCCCGACAGGTCGACGACTCCGCCTCGATCAACGTTTCCGGCGAACGCGTCCACCCAGTCGAAGGCCGCGAGGTTCTCGCCAGCGTCACGCACGGCACCCTCGTCACCCTCGAGCGTGGCGACGCGCCCCGACTCTCCGACGGCCCGAGCGAGCGGCACGGAGAACAGACCCGCACCCGAGTACAGCTCCATGACTGCACGACCAGCCCCGGCCTCGCCGGCACCAAAGGCCGCACCCAACACGGCGTTCGCGAGCACCTCGGCACCGCGCACGTGCGTCTGCCAGAAACCGGAGGGACGCACGTAATACGACTCCACGCCGGGGCCGACCGTCACATTCCAGCGCAGCACATCAGCGTCGATACGCACGCCGTCGGCGGCGTACGTGTCGTCGCCGATCAGGACGACGGGCTCGCCTCCGGAGGGGGCCACCGCGCGCACGCGGTCCCCCGGCTTCCACAGGCGTCGCCAGGGCGTGTCCTCGTCGAACAGTCCGAGCTCGCGGATCGCGGGCACAGCCAGCGGCATGTCCTCGAGCGCAATCACGCGGCGTCCGCGGAACTCGTGCATGCCGGCGCGACCATCCGCATCGATGACGACGTCGATGCGAGAGCGGCGACCGGTCAGCGAATCGCCCGGGTCCTCGTCCCCCGGCGCGGGAGCGACGCGCACTCCCCCGAGGGCGTCCACGGCCTCGGCCAGGGCCTCGCCGCCCACGCGGCGCAGCTGCCCGGCGATCACGCGGGACTTCCAGTCGCGCTGAGCGGCCGGGGTCAGGTGCGCAAGCTCGCCGCCACCGACGCCTCCAGGACCGGCCTGGGGCCAGACGGACTCGACGCGGTCGTCCGAGGCCTCGACGACCTCGATGGCATCTGCCCACGCGAGCTTCTTCTGGACCGCGCTCACCCGCGCACGGACGACCTCACCGGGTGCCGCATGGCGCACGAAGACGACACGCCCGCTCTCATCGCGCGCGACGCACGCGCCTCCGTGGGCGGGCTCGCCGACGCTCAACTGGAGGATCTCACCGATCCCCTCCCGGGGCTGCGTGGGCGCGGGACGGCGGCGCGGGGAGGGACGACGACGGGACGGGCGGGGACTCATGCGCTTTCCTCGGGGGTACTCTCGCCGTGGGCCGTGCCGGGCTGCTCGGTACGTGACTGCGATTCAGCTGAAGACGGGGCGACGCGCAAGAACGGGTCGTTGACGCGCTGACGACCCTCCACGACGTCGTCCTCGCCGAGCTGCCACGGGACGACGGTAATCACCACGCCAGGAACACCGAGGAGCGCAGCGCGCAGACGCAGGGCAGACTGGTTGTGCACAAAGTTTTCCCACCAGTGAGTGACGAGGAACTGCGGCATGTAGACCACGAGCATCTCGGTGGGCATCGCGCGACGGCGCCCGCGCACGTACTGCAGGATGACCGAGGCGATGTCACGGTAGGGCGCGGACAGGAGCGTCAGCGGCACGGGAACGCCGGAGGCCTTCCACTGGCGCAGAATCTTGTTCTCTTCCTCGTCGTCGGCGACGACGGAGACGAGCTCGATCGACGTCGGCGAGGACGCCCGAGCCGCCGCAATCGCTCGCATGGCGGGGCGCGACAGGGAGGACACGAGGACGAGGGCGCGCACGCGGGTCGGCAGGGCGCGGCGCGCGTTCCAGTCGTCCACGCGCAGCTGCGAGCGAATCGTCTCATAGTGGTGGTGGATCGAAATCTGGATACCGAAAGCAACAGCGATCATCAGCAGCGTGATCCACGCGCCGTGCGTGAACTTCGTGACCAGGACGATGATGAGCACGAGGCCGGTCATCATGAAGCCGACGATGTTGACGGCGCGCGAACGCAGGACGGACATGCGTTCCTGGCCGGACTGGCGCGTGCGCAGCTGCCGGTTCCAGTGCTTGATCATGCCCAGCTGCGAAAGCGTGAAGGAAATGAAGACACCAACGACGTAGAGCTGGATGAGGCGCGTCGTCTCCGCTTTGAAGCCGACGATCAGCGCGATTGCGGCGACTGTCAGAACGACGATGCCATTCGAGTACGACAAGCGGTCGCCGCGGCGCACCATCTGGTGGGGCAGGAAGGAATCGCGCGACAGGACGGATGCCAGGGTCGGGAAGCCATTAAACGCCGTGTTGCCCGCGAGCACCAGGATGAAGCCGGTGACGACGGTGATGAGGATGAAGAGGATCGATCCCTGACCAAACACTGCGGAGGCGATCTGCGAGATCGCCGGGTCGATCGGCGTGTTCGCGGGGACAGGCGCACCCTGGTAGGTCAGCTGGGTCGCGGCGTCGTCGACGATCTTCACGCCGGTCGCGCGCGCCAGCACGAGAATCGAGATCATCATCGAGGCGGCGATCAGACCGAGCATCGCCAGCGTGGTCGCCGCGTTGCGGGACTTGGGGCGGCGGAACATGGGCACGCCGTTGGAGATGGCCTCAACGCCGGTGAGTGCGGCACAGCCCGAGGAGAACGCGCGCATGAGCAGGAAGGCTCCCGCGAGCCCTGCCAGGCCGTCCGCGTGGCCGGGAGCAGCCACGAGGTCGTAGGCGGCGGTGGGCGACTCGCCGAGGTGCCCCATCGCCATCTTCGCAAAACCGACGACGACCATGAGGCCGATGGCACCCATGTACAGGTAGGTGGGCACGGCGAACGCGCCACCGGCCTCGCGCGTGCCGCGCAGGTTCAAAGTGGCCAGGATGATGACGAGCGCGACCGCGATCGGTACCTCGTAGCCGAGGAGGGCCGGCACGGCCGTCGTGATGTAACTGGCGCCCGATGAAATTGAGACGGCGACCGTCAGGATGTAGTCGACCAGCAGTGCCGAGGCAACGAGCAGGCCCCAGGAACGGCCCAGGTTCGTGGTGACGACCTCGTAATCGCCACCGCCCGACGGGTACGCGTACACCGTCTGACGGTACGACGCGACCACGACCGCAAGCACAATCGCGACGGCGACACCCACCCACACGGACTGAAGCGCGGCCATCGAACCGGCGAGCGCGAGGGTGAGGAGGATTTCGTCCGGCGCGTAGGCGACGGACGACAGCGCGTCCGACGCGAAGATCGGCAGGGCGATTCGTTTGGGGAGAAGCTGGTGGCCCATCGCGTCCGATCGCATCGGGCGCCCGATGAGCACGCGCTTCGCGTAGGCCAACAAGTTCGTCACGAATGTTAAGCGTAGTCCACCGAGCCTGACAGTGGCAGTGCCGAAGGGCACGCATGGCTATTACGCGAGGACCGGAGTACTTTGGTAGTCGTGCACTTTGTGATCATGGGTTGCGGGCGCGTCGGCGCTCGCCTGGCATCGACGTTGGACGCCGCGGGTCATTCCGTGGCGGTTATTGACCAGGATTCCAAGGCTTTCTCGCGCCTCTCTCCGGACTTTTCTGGTCGTCGCGTGACGGGCGTGGGCATGGACCGCGACTGCCTGCGTCAAGCGAACATTAAGGACGCGTATGCGTTTGCGGCCGTCTCGTCGGGTGATAACTCGAACATTATTGCTGCACGCGTCGCACGTGAGGTCTTTCACGTCGAGCACGTCGTCGCACGCATCTACGACCCGACACGCGCCTACCTGTACGAGCGCCTCGGCATCCCGACGGTCGCCTCGGTGCAGCGCACCACCGAGTCGGTCCTGCGCCGTCTGCTCCCTCCGGATGCGTCGCTCATCTGGTCCCACCCAACCGGCGCGGTCGGCCTCGTCAATGCGACGCCCTCCCCCAGCTGGTACGGCCTGAGCTTCCAAGTTGTCGAGGAGCTCACGGGCTGCCGCATCGTCTTCACGTCGCGCTTGGGATCCATCCGCACCGCATCGCCGGACCTGGTGGTCCAGGAGCACGATCAGCTGTTCTTTGCGATCAACGGGACCGAGACCGCGCAGCTGCGCGACCAATTGGCTAACCCGCCCAAGACGGAGGTGTGAGCATGAAGATTGTGATTGCTGGAGCCGGATCGGTGGGTCGCAGCGTCGCCCTAGAGCTGCTCGCTCACGGCCACGACATCACCTTGATCGACAACATGCCCGAGAAGCTGCGCATCTCGTCCGTGGCAGACGCGGACTGGGTGCTCGCCGACGCGTGCTCGCCTGACGCGCTGCGCGACGCGGGCGTGGATGAGGCCGACGTGATGGTCGCCGCGACCGGCGACGATAAGGCGAACCTGGTCATCTCCCTGCTGGCAAAGACTGAGTTCGCGGTCCCTCGCGTGGTCGCGCGCCTGAACAACCCGAAGAACGAGTGGTTGTTCGATCAGGCGTGGGGCGTGGATGTGTCCGTGTCGACGCCGCGCATCATGACCTCTCTCGTCGAAGAGGCGGTCTCGGTGGGCATTCCGGTGCGTCTGTTTTCCTTCAACACGGCCGCCGTGTCGATGCACGCGCTCATCCTGCCGGAGGATTCCCCGGTAGTGGGCAAGCGCGTCCATTCCCTGCAGCTGCCGGCCCGTTCGGTCCTCGCTGCGCTCCTGCGCGACGGTCGTCCGATCACGCCGAGCGCCGACGACGTGTTCGAGGCCTCCGACGAGCTCCTGCTCCTCGTGCCCGATGCGGACACCGCTGAGCTGGAGGACCTGCGTCAGCTGGTCGCATCCCCCGTCTCGGAGGAGTCCGAGGGCGAGGAAAGCGAGGAGTAATCCTTCAGGTTCCACCAGGTGGCCCAGGCTCCCAGCGCGAAGAGTGGGAGCCCGAGGGCTAGTTTGGCAACGCCGAGAGCCGCGACCTGGCCCGTCAGCCACAGGGGTGCCTGCACGGCGACGCGCAGCGCGAAGATTCCCGCCCACATCCACGTGATCGCGTCACAGCTGCGGCGCAGAGAAGCGTAGGCGGGGTCGGACTGCCAGCCCTTCGCCAGGCCGGTCAGCGGACCGTAGAACTGGGCGACGAGGCCTCGTCTGAACAGGACAGAGAGGGCGAAAGCGAGGGCCATGGCCACGTTCGTGGCAATGCCCCAGACGAAATAGTTTTCTCCCCGCCCGGTCGCCGCCGCAAAAATGACGCCGATGGCAACTCCGAAAAGGCCTGAGAGCGCCTGCTGGGTCCCCTGACGCTGGACCAGTCGGATGACGCAGGCGAGCAATGCGACGCCCGACGCCGCGATGAGCGTGGGCACGAGGGCACGCGTGGCTACAAAAACGATGACGAAGAGCAGTCCCGGCGCGGTGGCTTCGATAACGCCTCGCGTGCCGCCGAGGGCTTGTGACCAGGAGAATTCCTCAGAGGTAGCCTGATCCATCCAGCGAGGAGTTGGCATCAGCCCTCCCCCGCGATCACGCGGTACAGCGGGTTGATGATGACGAGGCGTTCGCCCACGCGCCCAACGGTTCCTTCGACCTCGAGGCGTTGACCGACGCTCAGTCCGGGGATGGAGGATCGTCCGGGCCATCGCAGTTCGAGCGTGTCGGTGCCGTCGTAGAGGGTCGCGACGAGGACGCGCTGGGCACCCTCCTCGGGCGGGTAGGTTATGCTCAGCAGTGTGCCGAACACGAGTGCGTGAGACCGGTCGACCACGTCGCGAATCGGCGTGACGCCGCGGGCAGCGCGCGCCGAGTCCTCGTCAAGGGCAGCGTCCAGGGAACGCGTGTCCTTATCGAGGCCGAGCGCTGCGCCAACTTTAGCGAACCACGAGGCCATGTCAGGCTTCCTGAGCGCCCGCGGGCAGGTGCACCGGCAGCAGCTCGAGGCGCGTGCGCGGGTGCTCGTCGCGACGTACGACGATGCGGTCGATGACCTTCTCGATGTCGGTGCCGGCTTCCGCTGTGGCAGCGGCCGGGCCGAGGATGTCGATGCGCGCGAACCAGCGGTCGCCTTCACGGCCGATGATGCGCATGCGCGAGGTCGCGGAGCGCCCGTCGGGCATCTGCATCGGCATGTCGACGAGCAGCTCGTTGCCGTAACGCGTCGGGTAGTCGGCAACCTTGGCACCCTGGTCTTCGAAGCCCTTGCGGATTTCTTCGCGCAGCTCCTCCCACACACCGCCGGAGCGGGGTGCGGCTGCGACGCTCATCTGGATGCCGGAGCTACCGAGCACCACGAGGATCTGCAGGACGGTCGTGCCGTCATCTGCGACCTGGGTGCGCAGCTGCATGCCCTGAACTGCGGGGAACAGGATGGACCCCATGTCAACGTAGCCGTCGGTGGCGTCGACCTCCCCGTAGTTACGCGGGCCGGGCTCGCTCCAAATCGCAGCGTCTTCGTCGCTCAGGCGAGGCAGGGCCTCGACCTCTTCGATCTCGTCCTCGACAGTCTTCTTCTTGCGTCCAAACATCGGCCTACCTCACATCGCGCACTCGGTGCACACGGGCGCGCCATTGGCGTCCACGTGGTCGAGCTGCGACGCGTGGTGCACGAGGAAGCACTGCGAGCAGGTGAATTCGTCTTCCTGGCGGGGAACGACGTGGACCGTCAGTTCCTCCTTTGACAGGTCCGCGCCGGGAAGCTCGAAATTCTCAGCGGCTTCGTTTTCGTCTTCTTCGATTTCGGCGGAGCCGGCGTCGTTGCGACGGGACTTCAGCTCCTCGATCGAGTCTTCTGCGACCTCGTCTTCGTTCTTGCGCGGCGCATCGTAATCGGTTGCCATGGTTCTCCCCTTTCGCCTCTCGAGCCGGTTTGCGCGAGTGGTCTATGCGCAGGGAGGATAACACTTGTGAGAGTAATGTGCCATCGTATGTGTGACACGCGCGCAGCCACGCGACATTCTGCGCATTATTTGAGACGATTCGACCTAGACGTTTGAGGAGGAAGTGATGATTGAGCTCGAATTGCTCGGGACCAGCGCCGATGGCGAGTCCCTGGTGCTTACCGATGCCCAGGGTGAACGCTATTCGGTGTTGATTTCCGATGAGCTCCGCGGCGCGACGCGCCGTGATCGTCCGCGAGTGGAGCTGGCACCCGCTCGTCCCACACTCGCTCCTCGCGACATTCAGGCTCTCCTGCGCGCTGGCGCGACCCCGGCGGAGATCGCGTCGCAGCATGGCATGGAGGTCAGTGCGGTTGAGCGTTTTGAGGCTCCCGTGCAGGCCGAGAAGGACTACGCGCTGACGCGCGCCCGCGCCGTTCGTATCGGCGATGGCGGCCCTACGATGGGTGACCTCGTTCTGGATCGCCTGGCGGCGCGCGGCGTCGACCCGTCGTCTCTGGAGTGGACCGCGACGCGCGAGGCCGGGGAGCCCTGGCAGATCATCGTGACCTTCGTGCAGGGCGCGGCCGAGCACGCCGCTCACTGGCACCTGTCGAACTCCGGCTCGCTTGAGGCGATCGACCAGGAGGCTCAGTGGCTGACCGAGCAGGTTTCCGCCTCCCCGACGGCCTCGATCTTCACTCCCCTGCCGCGCAGCGCCCCTGCTCCTGTCGTCGACCCCGGAGCCGAGGACCTGCGTAACCGCGAGGCCATCATCGACCAGCTCAACGCCGTGCGTGGTAAGCGCCAGCAGATTGACCTGGACCTGGACGATGAGGTCGACGAGGAGGCCGAGTACCTGGCAGCTATCGCCGCCGAGGAGGAGGCTCCCACGACGGAGCCCGACACGTCTACGGGCCCGATTTCCGCGCGCATCTATTCGCTCGCGTCAGCGCGCACCAAGGCGGAGGCACCGTCCGAACCCGCCGAGGACACGCTCTTCCCCGCGACCGGTCAGATCCCGTCTGCCCGTCCGACGCTCACGGGCGCCATCCCGGTAGCCTCCCGCTCCCCCAAGACCGAGGCCCCGGCCTCGTCGGGTGTCCTTCCCTGGCTCTCCGATGCCCCGGCGTCCTCCGGCCAGGACAAGGGCAACGAGTCGAAGGCCGAGGAGCAGGCGACCCCCGCGATCCCGATGAAGGCCGTGTCGGCGCCTGATTCTGCTGAGTCCGCTCCGTCCGAGGCCGAGGAGAGCGCGACCGGGTCCGTTCCCGCTCAGGGAGCGACGGGTTCGAGGATGGCGCGCGCCTCCGCGAAGAAGACCCGTCGGTCGGTGCCCAGCTGGGACGAGATTCTTTTCGGCTCGAAGTCCTAAACCATGCACGCGTCAAGCGGCCGCTCACTGATCTGAGCGGCCGCTTCGCGTATGTCCCGACGTCTCCTTACGACAGGACGATGACGGGGATGCGCATTTCCGTCGACGTCAGCGAGCCGTGGACGCCCGGCATCGCGATCGCCGAGGCGCTCTGGGTCCGTGAATCCACAATGCCGCCGTTTCCGCGGGCGAGCACCAGAAGATCGCCGACGATCGAAGCGCCGTTACCAGGGCCGATGAGCGCGCCCATCTGGTCACGCGAGAGGATCCAGGCGCGCTCGCCCAGGGCGTCGCGCCAGCGGGCCTCCACGTCGGCGGCACGGCCCTCCTGCGCGTGCACGTGCACGGCTCGCGTCTCGCCGGCGACGATGCGCACGTCCTCGCGCAGGGCGGGCGTCTGAGCGACATCGACGAGGGCGGAGTGCTCCACGTTGATCATGCCGTGGTCCGCGGTCATGACGGTTCGCACGCCCGCAGGCAGGCCACGCAGCAGCGCAGACAGCCCCGCGTCGAATTCTTCGAGGCAGCCGATCCACGCATCGGATCCGGCGCCGGAGCTGTGGCCGGCGTGGTCGATCTCGGACCAGTAGAGGTAGACGACGGGCGTGCCGGCGCGCAGCTCGCGCAGGGCGGCGCTCACACGGTCGCTGAGCGACTCTGCGGGCACGTGGCGTGCTCCCCGCAGCGCGGCACCCGTCAGCCCGGAGCCGGCAAAGCGCGCGGGCGAGATGACGGCCGAGGACACATCCGCTGCGGCCAGGCGCTCGAAGTAGGTGGGCGTGGGCTGCCACTCGGTGGGAGCGGGCCCACCCTCCATGGCCAGCAGGTTCATGACTCCGCCGCCGTAGGCGACGGAGAAGCCCACCATGTTGGTGGAGCCGGGGCGCGCACCCGTTCCGAAAGCCGTGATCGCCGCTGCCGTCGTCGAGGGGACGACCGTGTGGATCGAGCGAATATCGTTCCTCACGCGGCGCAGCGTCGGGGTGTGCCCTAGGTGATCCTGGATCAGCTCGTACCCAAGCCCGTCCACGAGGATGAGGAGCACCTGCTCAGCCCCGGCCTCGATCCCCAGGGCGTCGGCCGCCTGCGCTGAGGCGCCGGGCAGGGCGGAATCGATCGATGCGAGGGCGCCAGCAACGATGTCCGTGATAACCGGATCCCCCGCGCCGGGCAGGTCGGCACCGGGCAGGTCCAGCATGATCGCGCGCTCACTCACTGCGGGTCCCCATCAGGGCCGCGAGATGATCGACGAAGACCATGGCCTCGTCGAGGGCATCCTGCCCGTCGACCGCCGCGGAGATACGGAAGGTCATGTCGTCGGGGAAGGACGAGCCCGTCAGGCCATGATCCGCCATGCAATTGGGGTCGTCGCAGCGGGCGGGCTCAAGATCGAGGCGGCGCGCGCCCTTCAGGTCCAGCGCGATCGTCATTTCGGATAGCCCGGCCGCGTTCTCGGGATCCGTGTACACCTCCATCGTGGAGTACCCCGCGATGTCACCCACGCGGTGCACGGCCGTCGCGATCGTCGCCGAGCCACCGTCCATCTCATCGACGTGCAGCTGGACGATGGCGCGGTCCGTCAGCGAGGCGATCGTCAGGTGCCGAAAGACCGATCCGCGGTCGAAACCCGTATCCACCTGGCACAGCGTCGCGAGCGGCTCCGCGGCGCCCAGAGCCCGGCGCAGCGCACGCTGCACGGCCTTGGGGTAGAAGCCCCCACGTTCGATACGGGTCCATGTGTCCATGCCACAATTGTGCCCCGAAGCGGCGCGCCAGTCGAAATGAGCGCCGAGCCGCGCAATAATTGCGCGTATGGCTAAGAAGGACCAGGTCGTCGACATCCCTGAGAAGGACGAGAACATCACAGAGATCGACGTGTCCGATGAGATGCGTGGGTCCTTCCTGGAGTATGCCGTCTCGGTGATCTACGCTCGCGCGCTCCCCGATGCGCGCGACGGCCTCAAGCCAGTGCAGCGCCGCATCCTGTTCCAGATGGATCAGATGGGGCTGCGTCCCGACAAGGGGCACGTGAAGTCCCAGCGCGTCGTCGGCGAGGTCATGGGTAAGCTCCACCCGCACGGGGATTCCGCGATTTACGAGGCCCTGGTGCGCCTCGCGCAGCCCTTCAACCTGCGCGTTCCGCTGGTCGATGGGCACGGTAACTTCGGTTCTCTGGACGACGGCCCGGCCGCCGCGCGTTACACCGAGGCGCGCATGGCGCCCGCCGCTCTGGACCTGGTGACGGGCCTGGACGAGGACACGGTCGACTTCGTCCCCAACTACGACAACCAGTTCATGCAGCCGGACGTCCTGCCGGCGGCCTTCCCCCAGCTGCTGGTCAACGGCGCCTCGGGCATCGCCGTGGGCATGGCGACGAATATCGCCCCGCACAACCTGTCGGAGACGATCGCTGGCGCCATTCACCTGCTCGATAACCCGTCGGCGTCTGTCGCCGACCTCATGCGATACATCCCTGGTCCCGACCTACCCGAGGGTGGCGTGATCGTCGGCCTCGAGGGCATCAAGGAAGCCTACGAAACGGGCCGAGGCGCGTTCAAGACCCGAGCGAAGGTCCAGATCGAGCGCGTGACCGCCCGCAAGATGGGCATCATCGTCACGCAGCTGCCCTACATGGTGGGCCCCGAAAAGGTCATCGAAAAGATCAAGGAAAACGCGAACGCGGGACGCCTCAAGGGCATTTCCTCGGTCCAGAACCTCACCGACCGCATCCACGGCCTGCGACTGGTCATCGAGGTGAAAAACGGATTCAATCCCGAGGCCGTGCTCCAGCAGCTCTACCAGCGCACGCCGCTGGAGGATTCCTTCTCGATCAACGCTGTTGCGCTCGTGGGTGGCCAGCCGCGCACGCTGGGCCTCAAAGAGATGCTGCAGGTCTTCCTGGATCACCGCCTGGACGTGACGACTCGTCGTAGCCGCTTCCGCCTGAAGAAGTTCGAGGATCGCCTGCACCTGGTCGAGGGCCTGCTCATCGCGATCCTGGACATCGACGACGTCATCGCGATCATTCGTTCTTCCGACGACGCGGAGATCGCGCGCGAGCGCCTCATGACGGCGTTCGACCTGTCCGAGGCCCAGGCCAACTACATCCTCGAGCTGCGCCTGCGCCGCCTCACGAAGTTCTCGCGCATCGAGCTGGAGACCGAGCGCGATGAGCTGCTGGCAAAGATCGCCTCGCTGCGCGAGGTCCTGGAGGATCCGGAGCTGCTGCGCGCGCTCGTCAAGAAGGAGCTGCGCGAGGTCTCCGATCGCCTGGGCACGCCGCGTCGCACGCTGCTGCTGGCCTCGACAGGCACGCCCGTGGGCGCGGCGTCCGCGGCCGCCGACGATGCCGCGCTGGCGGCCCTGCCGTCGGTGTCGCGTTCCGGTAAGGGCCTGGACCTGCAGATCCCGGACGACCCGTGCGTCGTGGTTCTGTCTTCCTCGGGCTCTCTCGCGCGCGTCGAGGGCGGGGATCCCCTCGAGCCTGGTCCGCGCGCGGCGTCGGACGGCTGGCGCGTGCAGCTGCCGTCGACGGCGCGCTCGCAGGTGGCCGTGGTGACGGAGGACGGTGTCGCCCACCGCATCGACGTCGTGGACTTGCCGGCGCTCCCCCGCTTCGAGACGGGCTTGTCGCTCGCCGGCGCCATGCCGTCGTCGCTGCTGCTGCACACGGACGTTCCCGCCGTGGGTCTGCTCGATCCCGAGGGCACCGACGTGGTCGCAATGGGCACGGCTCGCGGCACGGTCAAGCGCCTGCGTCCGGACGTGCTGCAGCGCGACGAGTGGGAGGTTATCGCCCTGGAGGACGGCGACCGTCTGGTGGGCTTCGATCGGTGCTCGGACGAGGCGGACCTGGTGTTTATTTCGTCGGACGCGCAGCTGCTGCGCACCCCCGCCGCGAAGGTGCGCCCGCAGGGTCGCACGGCCGGCGGCATGGCTGGCATGAAGCTGAACGCCGGGGCCGAGGCCCTGGGCTTCTGGGTGGTCGAGGCTCCCATCGACGCTGTGGTGGTGACTGTGGCCGCGGCGCTGGGCGCTCTGCCTGGCACGGGCCAGACGACGGTGAAGGTGACGCCTTTCGAGTGCTACCCAAGCAAGGGCCGAGGCGGGCAGGGTGTACGCTGCCAGCGCTTCCTGCGCGGCGAGGATCGACTCGATATCGCGTGGGTGGGCACGAAGCCGGCACGCGCCGCGTCCGCGGACGGTTCGCCCGTGGAGCTTCCCGCTGAGGACGAGCGCCGCGACGGCTCGGGCGTGCCGATCACCTTCGCGATCGCGTCGATCGGCTGACGCACCCTCCTAGTCATGACGGTGGGGTGGCCGGGTTTCCCCCGGCCACCCCACCGCTTTGTCAGCTTCTGTGTCGCACCTATTTCGCGTGATAGCGGGGGCTGGTGCCCAGGTGCGTGGGAACCGTGACCATCGGATCTGTGATCAAGGATTCATCAAAGCCCCTGTAGGCATACGAGTTGTCGTTGACGATCTGCAGGGGGTTCACGACGCCGTCCGCATACTGCTGAACTTCGTCGGGTGTCGGGCTCGATCCATTCCCCTTGTCGGCGAGCGGGTTCACGTCGGGCAGCGTCGTGGGATCCGTATTGAGCATTGCCCCTGGATCGATGCCGCCGTAGCCGGTGTACTGATTCCAGGTGTGGTCTGGGTTCAGGCCCGTCTTGACGAGGAGCTGGAGCAGCTGATTGGACGAGGCATTCGGCCACTTCTGGCGGGCGAGCGCAAGGACACCGGCGACGATGGGCGACGAGAATGACGTACCGGATGTCTCAACGATCTGATTCGTCGCAAAGTCACGCGTTTTGACCGGACCGCCAACGGCTGTCGTTGTCACGCCTTGTCCCCACGACGAATAGTCCTGACGGTTACCATCGACGCCAATCGCACTAACACCAACGACTCCGGACCACTGGGACAGCGACGATGAGTTTTCATCCGTTGCTTCATTTCCAGCGGCAGCTGTTATGATCACTCCCTTGGTCAATGCCCTCGCGACAGTCCATTTCAGTTCGTCACCCTGAAGCGAGCTGGAGGCAGAGAAATTCACGATTTGCGCACCATCGTTCATTGCTTGATTGAGCAGCCACGGGACACTGACTTTAGATAGGCCATTCTGAGTTTCAGTACACGAAGGAGATGCAGAATCTCCCCTACTAGGGGCGGGTATCTGATAAGTTAGAAGAGAACTCTCGGGAGCCACTCCATAGACAGATGACACCAAGATCGAAGCAACTGCTGTGCCATGGGTCTTGGAAGATGCGGATGAGGTAACTTCACACGTTGATTTGTTGTGGATATCCGAATCCCTCAGCTCGGGTGCAGTAGTATCTACTTCCCCATCGACGATGGCAACGGTTACCCCTTTGCCGGTATACCCCTTCGCCCTGGCCTGATCCAGGTGGTAGTACGCGAAGTACGCCTGATCCGCCGCGGTGATCGCGTTGTCCGCCTGGGCTGGAGTGGTTGGGAGCGTGGTGACGCCAGCGGCGATGACGAGAGCGGCGGCCGAAGCTGCCCACGTGCGTCTACTTTTTCGAGGCGCTCGTCTCGGCTTTACCATTGGCGCGGGTCCCATCCATCGTCCTTTCGCGGGGCGGGGCTCAAGTCCTTATCCGACCCGTAGGTCTGCGACATCGGATTCACGTAGCCCTCGGGCAGCTCATCTCCATCATCGTCAAAGCGGAAGGGCGTGTACTTGCGACGCGCCGACTTCTTCCTATCATCCTTGCCGCCAGCGCCACCGGCCCCGGCTCCACCCATGAAGCCGCCGGCACCGCGAGCACTCCCCTGACCAGCGCCTCCCGAGGCCGTTACCTTACCGGATGCCGCGGAGCTACCGGGGGCGGTCGTGCCACTCGCGCCGGCCCCAGCCCTGCCGGCCGCAGGAGCCTTGTACGTTCCATATCCCGGTCCGGAGTAGGATCCCGCGCGAAGGGACGCAGCACCTGCAACACCGCTGCTAGAGGCACCAGAAGCCGCCATACGGCCCAGTCCGCCAGCCCCGAGGCGCGACGCGGCACCCATCCCCAGAGCGCCCGCTCCGAGAACGCCGGCACCGCCCATACGAGCAGCGAGCGCCGACTCGCTGCCAGGACCCCCATTGACGTTCCACAGGGGATGGTATCGATCAACGGGTGGCGCGGGCGTATAACCTCCCACCGTTCCGTTGGCGTGCCGATCGCCGTTTACTCTCGTGTGCAGCAGGTCCATTCCCATGAGATCCTGCGGGTCAGTAATGGGATTGAGGCGCGAACCAACTTCTCCCTCGGTGATGTATTGATTCGGAATTCGAGGTGACGACATGACGCGACCGTTCACCGGTCCACCCTCGTCATAGCCATCCGCGTAGAGCCCGGAACCCGTACCACGCAGGCCGGAACGCCCGTAGTCGCTGTCGCGATCACCGGGATACACGCCCGGAGCGTGCGGGGAGACGTTCAGGTATCCATTCTCGATATCCCTACGGACCGTCGAGTTCGATGGGCCAGGATTCTGAGGAGAGCGGAAGTCCACATCGCCGTCAAGATATCCCTGAACATTAGTAGTCTGGGTATTCAGACCGTCAGCCAGCTCCTGCATCGTATTATTCGCTCGCTCAAGAATGTCCGTCGCCGCGACCTCCCGCTGTGCATTGGCCTGAGCGATAAGCGCCTGGAAGTAGGCGTCGGCCGACACTGCGAACGCGTTGATCGGTTCGCCGAACGGCCCGATGTGCTTCATCACTGGGACCATCACGTGCGTCGCGTCGGCAAGCTTCTGCAGATTGGAGTCGATGAGAGTGGGTGACAGCTGCTGCGCCTCCTCACGAATATGCGTCATGGCTCGCCGCGCCTCGACGTAGTACTCCATCGCGGTGTTGTGGTTTTCCTTGATTCCCTGGACCTGCTTCATCGTCGTATCAGTCCACGCATCAATCTGATCGCCGGTTTCACCCGTGAACCCCTGGTAGGAGCGCATGTGGTAGGTGACGTTGTTTGCCTCGTTCAGGCCGCACACAATCGTATTGTGTTCATTGTCCGAGGCGTCGAGGGCAGAGGCACTCTCGATTGCTGCGACCAAGCGCATGAGTCGGTCGTACATGGGGCTATCAACCATGATGGTTCCTCTCCTTCTCAGAACCCAGACGGCGCGTTCTGCGTGGGACTCGTACCGGCTCCGGAGTAGCTGCCACCTGAACCCGTGGTCGTGGTACCGGTAGCATTTCCAGACGATGCTGCTCCACCGACCGCGATCTGAGAGGGTGCCTGCATCGCAGGGGATGAGGGCGTGGCCGCAGGCTGCGGATCCATCGACGCAAGGATACGGGCGAGCTCATCGGCATTGCCCTGCTCGGCAGCTTCAAAAGCGCTCACAGCGGTATCGACGTCGCCATCAAATTTCTGGAAACGAACCTTCTGGTTGGAGAGAACATCTTTCTCGGTCCTCAGATACGAGATCAACGAGCGGCGCATCGCCTGAAAGCCCTCTTCTTCAGACCAATACTCCGCCTTCTGAGCGTCCATCAGTCGACTGATTGCCTGAGAGGAGTCAGTGAGCGATTGCCCCCCCTTCTCCATATCTCCACTTGTTTGGGCGTGCTTTTCTGAGTCGAAGCCAACGTCAGCCACGCGTCACCTCCACGAATACCAAGACCGAAAGATACGTGTTCCACGGAATACTATGAGACTCCTGCAAGCATATGACCACTCGTTCACATTGACAAGCGCGTCCGAGGACAGCGCAGTGAGCACAGACCAGCAGATACGGGTGTGGGCCCGGCCGCTCGGCCGGGCCCACACCCATCAGTTGAGGAACGCTCCCCGGTCAGCCTCGCAGCGTCGGGTCGGCGGCGAGCACGCCGGCAACCTCGTCGCGCGTGGGCGAGTATGCGCCCTGGTGCAAGATGGTGATGCCGGAGGTGATGATACCGCGGTGAATGGCGGGCAGGATCTGGTCCCACGACGCCTCGCGCAGACGCTGCTTCGCCTCGCCTGAGCCCAGGAGGCCTGCGTCCACCAGGCCGGAGATGAGGCCGGCCATGAGCGAGTCGCCCGCTCCCACTGTGTCCACCAGCTCAACGTCCAGCGGGTCGACGACGAGCATATCGCGCTCGGCAGCGGCCTTGATGTAGACGCCCCACGGGCCGCGCGTGCACAGGATCAGCGACGGGCCGGACTGCGACCACTCGCGGATGACGTCCTCGACGGGGCGACCCGGATAGAGCCACTCCAGATCCTCGTCGGAGGCCTTCACGACGTCCGCGAGGGCCACGATCGCCTCGATGTGGGGGCGAGCCTCGTCCGGCGTACCCAGGAGAGCCGGGCGAATGTTCGGGTCGTAGGAGACAGTTCCTCGGATAGCCTGGCGCTTGACGGCGGCCAACACCTTGTCGGCGCCGGGCTCGACGACAACCACGTAGGAGCCGGTGTGCACGTGTCCGACGGTGTCCGGATCCTCGACGGAGGGCACGTCCCACGAGAGATCGAACTCGTAGGTGGCGTGGCCCCTCTCATCGACGGCGGCATGAGCCACCGTGGTGAACTCGGCGCCGTCACTGCCGGGCGTCAGGGTGACGCCAGCGGCCTCGGCGTGAGCGCGGACCTTGTCGCCGCGAGCATCGCGGGCGAACCACGTCGCCAGCTCAGATTCATGACCCAACCGGGTCAGGCCGGCTGCGACGTTGAGCATCGATCCCCCGACGACCTCGACGGGTTCACTGTTTGGGCGGGTGATCTCATCGATGAGAGCTTCCCCGATGTTCACGATCCTAGTCATTGGTCAACCCCAGCTTCTCTTCCATTTCTTCGAGCGGAATGCCCTTGGTTTCGGGCATGACCTTCAGCACCCAGAATAGCTGACCGACCATCGCGAGGAAGAAGATTCCAAAAGCGTAGCCACCACCGAGTTTATCGGTGAGCACGGGGAAGGCATAGGTGGTAATGAAGGCGAACACCCAGTGCGTGAGGGATCCCAGGGATTGGCCGCGGGCGCGCACTCGGTTGGGGAAGATCTCGGAGATAAACACCCAGATGACGGAGCCTTGGCCAAATGCGTGCGAGGCGATGAAGCCGAGCAGTCCGAAGAGGATCAGCCACACGGGCGCGGCGCTTCCCTCCTCGAAGTAGCCGCTCTCGTAGGCGAACATTATGCCCGCGAGGAAGCCGAGCGAGATCAGGTAGCCGATCGAGCCGACGATCATGAGCTGGCGACGGCCGATGCGGTCGATGACGGTCAGGGCGGCCATCGTGGCGACCAGGTTCATGAGGCCGACGATGACGGAACCGATGTAGGGGAAGGCGTCGCCCAGGACGGCGGCGCCGCCCGCGAGCTTCATGACCTTGGGCGCGTAGTAGAGGATCGCGTTGATGCCGGAGAGCTGGTTGAACATCGCGATGCAGAAGGCCATGAGGATGACCTTGCGGTAGCGGCGCGTGAAGAAGGCAACCTTGCCGCCCGCGGCGTCCTCGGCGATCTGTGCCTTCATCTCACTGATTTGCTCGTCGCACTCGGCCTGAGAGGTCGTCAGACGCTCGGAGATCTGCACGGCTCGTTCTTCGTGTCCGTGAGCAAGTAGCCAACGCGGCGTCTCGGGGACGGTGGCCAGGAAGATCAGGAAGAACACGGCGGGCACGGCCATGACGCCGAGCATCCAGCGCCACGCGGTCTCCTCGTGCGCGATCTCGCGGATGACCGCGTTCGAGGCGTAGGCCAGGAGGATACCGAAGACGATATTGAACTGGACGAGGCCGACCAGCCGTCCGCGCACGCGCGCGGGCGCGATCTCGGCGGTGTAGATGGGGGCGACCACGGAGGACAGGCCCACGCCGACGCCGCCGAGGAAGCGGAAGACCATGAAGAAGGTGATCGGGAACGCGGACGAGGCCGACACCGTTCCATCCGTTGCCGTCACCAGCGCGGGCAGCGGGGCCAGGGCGGTGGCGAGGGCGCCCACGCCGAACAGGATGCCAATCCAGAAGAGGATGGGCTTACGGCCGAATCGGTCGGCCAGGTTGCCGGCGACGATCGCACCGACGATGGTGCCGATGGTCGCGATCGCGACGAGCATGCCTTCGCCCGTGGATGACAGGGCGTAGAGCTCGGTGAGTTTTTCTTCCGCGCCGGAGATGACGGCTGTGTCAAAGCCGAAGAGCAGGCCGCCGAGGGAGGCGACGATGGCGCTTCGAATGACCAGGGGCGGAATGGATCGAGATGGTGCTGACGACTGAGATGTCATGCTGGCTCCGCACTGAGGAGAGGGGACGCGCATGGCGCCGAGGCCGTTCCTGCCTCTAGCCGCGAGCCTAAAAAAATAATTGGTCGGACGATTAGGACCTAAGAAGGGGTTATGTGAAAACCTCAAGAAAATCGGACGCACTCCCGCCCATCAAGAAGAAAAAAGTAACGACGGTAACACAAGAGGATGCGCGGAAACATCCGCCATGCGAAACGACGATCAAACCTCGATCGCGTAGAGCCTCGTCTGGCCGACCGTGCGGAAGCCGAGGTAGTCGTAGATGGCGAGAGCGCCCGTGTGGTTTGCGGAGCCTACGCCCGTGCCCGCGCGATCCATGCCGTCGCGCTTCTGCGCCCACATCGACGCCAGGATCAGCGCGTCCGCCGCGCGGCTCTCGCGCCACTGGGACAGGACGCCCAGCTGGTCGATGTAGCCCTCGCGCCAGCCGAGGGCCGCCCAGTCCTGCTCGTAGCGCGAGGCCAGGAGGAAACCGGCGACGCGGGGGCGGTCCCCCGTCCGGTCGACGGCCACGAACGACCATTCGGGAGCGAAGGCGGTGCGCCCCTGCATCCACTGCTCCTGAGTGAGCGGGGGCCGGCCCCACTCGGACTCGTTGAGGCGGTTCGCCGCGCGCAGGGCGGGTTCCTCCCACTGGGGACCCCAGGCCTCGACGCTCATGTACGAGCCCAGATCAGGAACCGGCGGAAGCCCCTCCAGGGAGGCACGCAGCTCGTAGTAGGTGCGCGTCCAGCGGAAGCCATGAACCTTCAGCTGCGCCTCGAGATCATCCTGGCCACTCTCGACGTGACAGGTGATCTGGGCGGGAGCGTCACCCTCAACTTCGGCCAGCATCTGGCGGGCAGTACCCTCCTGCCAGTCGACGATCGCATTGCCGAGGCCGATGCGCCGAAAGTCGGGGTCCACTCCCCCGACGCACACGCACTCCACGCGCCCCGGAAAACGCAGGACCACCTGAGCAAAGGCGACGATGCGACCCGCCGCGATACCCCTGCGGGCAACCCCGACGAGGCCTCGCCACTGCGAGGCACTCGAAAGCATCTCCTCGACCTCGTCCGGGCTGGTGCGATACGGCGGGTTATCACGGGCCTCCATGCGGGCGAAAAGGGCGGACAAGCCACCGTGGTGGGCAGCCGTGAGCGACTCCCATTCAATCCCATGATGTTCGCCCGGGAAGGGGACGAACTCGGGGGCATTTGCTCGCTGCGCGAGAGGAATGCTCATGCTCGCCTCCTTCCGTCCCTACTGGTCGATCGTGTAGTAAACCTCGGCGGCTTCATCCACGAAGCCCAGGTGTTCGTAAATCTTATGCGCTCCGTCCGGGCTCGACATGTCAACGTCGAGTCCAATACGCGACGCGCCGGAGGCGGACGCTGCGGCGACGGCGTGCCCGACGAGGGCGCTCGCAATGGAGCGTCCGCGGTGCGCCTCGGCGACACCGAGCAGGTAGATGTACGCCTCGGAGCGGCCCGTGGCCACCCAGCGCTGCGCGGGACGCCCGGTGATCGCGTAGCCGACGACCTCGCCCTGAGCGTCCACGGCCACGAACGACCAGCGCGGATCGAAGTGGTTCATCGCATCGTCCCACCACAGCGCGCGCAGCGGCGAACGGAACGCCTGCTGGAAGGCCTCCATGTGGATGGCGCGGATCTGCTCCTGCGGAACCTCGCTCCACGGCAGGACGCGGTATCCGTGGCGCGCGGGCACGGGCACCTCGCCGCCAGCCAGGTCGCGGTACATGACCTGATACGTGCGCTTAGCGAAGAAGCCGGCCGCAATGTAGAGGCGGCGACGATCGGTCATGTGTGCATCGACGAGATTCGAGATCGAAGCGGGCACCTCGGACTCGGCGCCGAAAGCTTCGACGAGCATCTGTCGGGCGCGCCCGTCCTGCCAGTAGAGCAGAGCCCGGCCCACGCCTCGGCCACGCCAGTGCGGGTGGATGAAGGCGCTGACGACGGCGGTCGCGGCCTCGTGGATGCCTCGCAGGACGCGAACGGACGCCACCGCGCAGATGTTTCGCTTCGCATCCAGGCCGACGATCGTGTCCACCCAGTCGCGCCCGTTCTCGCCCTCCATCATGTCCGCGATGTCGTCGACGGAGGTACGCCGAATGGCGTTGTCATCGTCTTCGATCAGGGAGATGAGTGCGTACACGGCGGGGGCATCGCGGCCGATCATGGGCCGCCAGCGCAACCCGAGGTGATTGCCCGGGTACGGGACGGACCCGGGCGGCGTGAGTCGCTGCGCAAGTCCTGTCATGGCAGATATCCTACCGGCTATTCGGGCCTTTAGTCACACTGGCGCATGACATATGGCCAACACGCATGAACGTTTGTGCAGCGCGCGGCCATTTTTTGCCGTCATTACGCATCGATGCGCGTACGATCCAGCCCCGCGGACTCCTCGACGATAAACTCCTTGCGCGGACCCACGGTCGATCCCATGAGCAGCTCAAACACATCCTCGGCCTGGCGCAGGGCTTCCTCATCGGCCAGCGTGATGCGGCGCAGCGAGCGGTGGGCCCGGTCCATCGTGGTCTCAGCCAGCTGGTCGGCGTCCATCTCGCCCAGGCCCTTGTAGCGCTGAATGGGTTCCTTCCAGGTACGGCCCGAGCGGCGCAGTGCGGCGAGCTTACGGTGCAGCTCATCCTCGGAGTAGGTGTAGATGTACTCGCGCTTCTTGCGCCCCTTACCCGCGACCTCGATGCGGTGCAGGGGCGGGACGGCAGCGTAGATGCGGCCGGCCTCGACCATGGGGCGCATGTAGCGGAAGAACAGGGTCAGCAGCAAAGTGCGGATGTGCGCGCCGTCGACGTCGGCATCGGTCATGAGAATGACCTTGCCGTAGCGAGCCTGAGACAGGTCGAAGGTACGGCCCGAGCCCGCGCCGATCACCTGGATAATGTTGGCGCACTCGGCGTTGGCCAGCATGTCCGCGGTCGAGGCCTTCTGCACGTTGAGGATCTTGCCTCGAATCGGGAACAGCGCCTGGTACTGGGAGTTGCGCGCGGCCTTGGCCGTGCCCAGCGCGGAGTCGCCCTCGACGATGAAGAGCTCGGTCTCCTCGACGTCCTCGAGGCGGCAGTCCGCGAGCTTGGCGGGCAGCGAGGAGGTTTCCAGCGCGTTCTTCTTACGCGAAATCTCCTTGTGGATGCGCGCGGAGACGCGGGCCTTCATTTCGCCGACGACCTTCTCCATGAGGAGGGAAGTCTGCTGCTTATCGTCGCGCTTGGAGGAGGCGAACTTGGCCTTCAGCCAGTCGGAGACCACGCGGTTGACGACGGTGCGGATCTGCGGCGTGCCCAGGGTTTCCTTCGTCTGCCCCTCGAACTGCGGCTCGGGGAAACGCACGGTGATGACGGCGGTCATGCCGGCCTGGACGTCGTCCTTTTCGGGGCGCCCGTCCTTCGCGCCGACCTTGAGCTTGCGCGCGTTCTT
>CAUTRF010000017.1:0-33023 GCA_963540795.1 uncultured Actinomyces sp. | reverse complement strand
GCCGAACGAAGTGAGGCCGCCTAGCCTCGCGGGCGGCCGGGCCCTCCGGCGCCCGGAACACCCGTGGGGCCACCAAGCACCGCCGCCCACGGGCACACAGAGCAGCCCGGCCCCACAGCCCGGCCCGCCAGCACACTACGCGCGGCGCTCAGAACACCAGCGGCACCAGCAGCGCCACAGACAATGTTTCACGTGAAACATCTGCCCAACCACCGGCCTCGTTACCCCGTATGGCCTGGAAGGTGGCACACTTGACCTATACGGTTCTATGTAACTTCATGCAAAGGATGGCATGCCTTGACTCAGCCTTCGACCAACGGCGGCACCCCGGCCTCGTCCGGGCGCACGCCCGCGCAGGGAAACCGCCTCGACCCCTGGTACGACGCTTACGCGGACCGCGCACACAACCTGCGCGCATCCGAGATTCGAGCTCTGTTCTCGGTCGTGTCGCGCCCCGAGGTCGTCTCCCTCGCTGGCGGCATGCCGAACCTGAAGGACCTGCCCCTCGATAAGCTCGCGGCCTCAGCGGAGAAGCTCATCCGCAATCATGGCGCGCAGGCCATGCAGTACGGCAGCGGCCAGGGCTGGGAGGTGCTGCGCGAGCGCATCACCGAGGTGATGAGCTACGACGGCATCGTCGGCGCCGACCCGGACGACGTGGTGGTCACGACGGGCAGCCAGCAGGCCCTCGACCTCGTCACGGAGCTCTTCGTGAACCCGGGCGACGTCATCCTCGCCGAGGCCCCCTCCTACGTGGGCGCACTGGGCGTGTTCCGCGCGCGCCAGGCGGACATCGTGCACGTGCCGATGGACGAGCACGGCATCATTCCCGAGGCCTTGGAAGAGACGATCCGTGACGTGCGCGCCTCGGGACGCACGATCAAGTTCATCTACATCATCCCGAACTACCACAACCCCGCCGGAGTGACGCTCTCCGCCGAGCGCCGCCCGATCATCGCCGAGATCTGCCTGCGCGAGCACGTTCTGATCGTCGAGGACAACCCCTACGGCCTGCTCGGCTTCCACAACGATCCCCTGCCGGCAATCGCCTCGTACAGCCCAGAGGGCGTCGTCTACCTGGGTTCCTTCTCGAAGATGTTCGCCCCCGGCTTCCGCATCGGCTGGGCGTACGCCCCGCACGCGATCCGCGCGAAGCTGGTCCTGGCCCTTGAGTCCGCGATCCTGTGCCCGTCGATGGTGGGCCAGATGGCGATCGCCGACTACCTGAGCAACTACGACTGGTACGGCCAGGTAAAGTCCTTCCGCTCGATGTACGCGGAGCGCTGCCACGCGATGCTGACCTCACTCGAGGAGTACATGCCCTCATGCACGTGGACGGTGCCGGATGGTGGCTTCTACACGTGGGTAACGCTACCCGAAGGCCTCGACGCGAAGGCCATGCTCCCGCGCGCCGTGCGCGCCCAGGTCGCGTACGTGTCGGGCACGGCGTTCTACTACGACGGCTCAGGCTCGAGCCACCTGCGCCTGTCCTTCTGCTACCCCACTCCCGAGGACATTCGCGAGGGCGTGCGCCGCCTCTCGACGGTCGTCAACGCGGAGAAGGAAATCGTCGACATGTTCGGTACGGCTTCGGGCAACGAGGCCGGGGCCGGGTTCGATCGCTAAGAGATACCTGAGGAGACACCCCATGGCTACCAAAGTTCTGATCATCGCTGGCGGTCTGACGCACGAGCGTGACGTCTCGGTTCGTTCGGGCCGTCGCGTCGCGAATATTCTGACGCAGTTCGGCTACGAGGTGCGCATTTCCGACGCCGACGCCTCCCTCGCGGGAGCCATTACGTCCTTCTCTCCTGACGTCGTGTGGCCGCTCGTGCACGGCTCGATCGGCGAGGATGGCTCCCTGCAATCCTTCCTCGAGTCGCTCGGAATCCCCTTCGTGGGCTCGTCGTCTGTGCAGGCGATGCTCGCCTTCAACAAGCCCACTGCAAAGGCGCTGCTCGGCTCTGCGGGCCTTGCGACGCCCGGCTGGGTGACGCTTCCGCAGGCTATATTTCGCCAGCTCGGAGCCTCTCACGTGCTGTCTGCTCTGGAGGGCTCGGTGTCCTTCCCCGTCGTCATCAAGCCGACGGATGGCGGCTCTGCGCTCGGTATTTCGACCGCTCAGGACGCCAAGGCACTGCGCCGCGCGATGGTGGATGCCTTCGCTTACGGCCAGCGCCTGATGGTCGAGCAGCGCATTAACGGCCGCGATGTGGCCGTTTCCGTCGTCGATCTGTGGGATGGCCCCGTGGCACTCCCGCCGGTCGAGGTGGCCACGGATCGAGGCCGCTACGACTACGACGCCCGCTACACCACGGATGAGACCGAGTACTTCGTGCCCGCACGCCTCTCCGACGAGCTGCTCGCTGACCTGCAGGCCGCGGCCGTCGAGGCTCACACGACGCTGGGTCTGCGCGACCTGTCCCGCATGGACTTCGTGGTCGACGACGAGGGTACCTGCTGGTTCATCGACGCGAACGTCGCACCCGGCATGACTGATACGTCGCTTCTCCCCCAGGCTGCCGACGCCCTTGAGGACTCCTCTTTTGCGCAGTTGTGCGCCGACATCGTCGACTTCGTGGCTGGTGGCCGCGACGTGCACGGCTTCGAATACGTCATCGACGACAAAGGGGTCGGCATCATCATCGATGATGAAGACTCCGCCATCATCATCGACGAAGACGCCGAGGCAACCGAGGAGTAATCGCTCATCCAACGCACTGTGGGCCCGGGAGAAGAGTTCTCCCGGGCCCACATGTTTCACGTGAAACAATCGCGTGTCCATTACAGAATGCAACGATATCAAGGCGACATTGCCTATCCATCTCTGTGCCGACGGTCGGAGAATTCGCGCAATAAAAAGTGAGGACATTAGGCTGCCCGAAGGGGCTGCCCAATGTCCTCACTGTAGGGCGCTGCGGCGATCCGGTGCAGAGCACATAGGGTGGACTGCCTTCTGACCCCTACAGGTGCCAGCGTAGCACGGGTAGTACTCAATTGAAAACAGTAGTAGCACCATGCCAATCACGAATATACGACGCAACTCATGTCCGTCATCGTTTCACGTGAAACATCGTCCGCCGTTCATGCGCGCTGCGACGGACGATGGCCTGGCGCGATTGCTCGTGCGCGCGATGCTACGGAGACACCATATCGAGGTGAATTTTCGTTCTCTGTACGCCTCTGTGTCGTTTTGGAGGTTCCGCGCGAATAGAAGTTTCGCCGACACAGAGCCTCTCAGAAAAGGATTCCGAGCTCCTTCAGGCGCGTTTCGGCATCCTCGGCACCCGTCCACACAATGCCCTTCACGCCGAGCAGTTCGGCGGCGCGAACGTTCTCGCGGCGATCATCGATAAAGACGACGTCCTCGTGTGGCACGTCGAGACGCACCAGCACGTCGCGGTAGATACCACGTGACGGCTTGCAGATGCCGTAGTCGCACGAGAACGCAAAAAAGTCGAAGAGGCTCCCCCACTCCGAGCGACGAATTGCCTTCGCAATGGGATACGGAGCGTTCGACAGAATACCGACGCGCACCGCCTGACGGCGTAGCTGACGCACGAGGCCCAGTGCGTCCTCGTTAGCCGTGCCCATGCGTGACGCGTCAAGGGCCACGAGTTGCTTCAACAGTGCAGTCGAAGGCTCCGGCTGCCCGCAATCGCCAGCGATACGATCCCAAAATTCACGATCGGACATTCCAGCGTCATACTCACCACGATGGGTCCACATCGCCTGATCGACGAGCGTAGTCAGACCTCGAGAGCCATCACCGAACAACTCGGCGATATCGTGCGGGTCCGGGTGGGCATCGACGAGGACGCCACCGACATCGAAAAGCACGGTGCGCGAACTGCCTTGGGCGTTCATGCCTTTCGCTCCTTCTGGTACTGCGAGGGCCCGACGGCGGACCCTTTAAAGGTAGTTTAAGCGTTAATTCATCCGGAGATTAGCTCAGAAAATGTCGCGTAAGGAACATACTGCGCGTGATCTGCGAAAAGAACTATGAAGTTAGATCAGTGGAGAATAAGGTCTGCGATTCGCTGAAGATCCTCGGATCCAGCGAACTCGATGACGATCCGTCCCTTCTTGCGTCCCTCCGTAATGGTCACGCGCGTATCGTACGCGTCGGAGAGCGCGGAAACGACGCTCTCTCCCAGTGGTGACAAGGGACGCTGCTGGCGCGCACGCGGGCGAGGCGTTGCCTTCGCCTTACCGAGGCGAACGATCTCTTCGGTAGTACGCACGGAGAGACCTTCGGCGACGATACGCTCAGCCAGCCGCTCCATTTCCTCCGCAGTCGACAAGGACAGCAGGGCGCGAGCATGGCCCGCGGTGATGACCTGTGCGGCAACCTTCTTCTGAACGGACGGGGGGAGCTTGAGCAGACGCAGGGTATTGGCAATCTGCGGGCGCGAGCGGGCGATTCGCTTTGCGAGCTCTTCCTGAGTCGCTCCGAAATCGGCCATGAGCTGCTGATATGCGCTTGCCTCTTCCAGCGGGTTGAGCTGGGCCCGGTGGAGGTTCTCCAAGAGAGCGTCGCGGAGCAGATCCCCGTCCTCGGTCTCTCGGATGATTGCCGGAATCGTGGTTTCGCCGGCGAGCTCGGAAGCACGCAGGCGGCGCTCACCCATAATCAGCTCGTAGCGCGCGTCGGGCTTTTCGGCGAGGAACTCCTTGAGTTTCTCGGACCGACCCTTCGCAGGAATACTACGAACGACGACGGGCTGGAGAACACCGACTTCCTTGATAGAAGCCGACAGTTCTTTCAGATCATCCTCGTCGAAGACCTCGCGAGGCTGCTTCGTATTGGGAACGATCTGATCGATCGCAATTTCAGCAAAGGATGCACCTGGGACCGGAAGGAGCTCGTGATCGACGGATGTTTCACGTGAAACAATCTGTTCTTCGCGCTTATCTGCATCGTTCGCGGTAGAACCCTGAGCGGGCACGCGCGGAGTGGCCTTCCGGGAATCTGAGCCGTTGATTCCACCGCCGAGGGCGCTACGGGAGCCGCTACCGCGTCGTGCGCCAGCCGCCTCGACGGACGGCATCGTCGGGCGCTTCTTCTTCGACGAGGCAGTGCCGCGCTTGGGCTGCAAAAGATCCTTTGCAGAACCTCCACGCTTTCCTGCGGAGCCGCCTTCGGGGAAGAACACGTCCAGGGGACGGGAGGGCGCGGAGGGTGCGTTTTGCGGCGTCTGCTCTACTGCCTGAGGAATGAGAGCGCCAAGACCACGGCCGAGGCCTGTGTGCTTGCGGGCGCCCTTGCGACCCTCGGACTTCGGTGATGCATCCGCCATTGCAATACTCCTTCAATTGCGTCGGTTCATTGTTTCACGTGAAACAATTGCATGCGCTCAGCTAGTAAGCGTCGTTGATCACTTTGTTGCACCAATGCTCACGCACGGTGACTAATACGTGCCGATCTGCGGAAACATGCGGAAAGCTCCGAATGTTTCACGTGAAACAGTCACTCCTCGGAGGCTGCGACGCGCTGACACAGCTCGAGCGCGGCCTTCCGATACGCGATCGCGCCGACGTTACGGGGATCGTACGTCACGACAGTCTGACCGTAGCTCGGAGCCTCAGAAATGCGCACGGAACGCGGAATGACAGTCTCGAACGTGTGGTCCGGGAAGTGCGAGCGGACCTCGCCCTCGACCTCCTCGGAGAGCCTCGTACGCTTATCCGCCATGGTGAGCAGCATGCCCGAGACGCGCAAGCCAGGGTTAAGGTCCACGCCGATACGTTCGACGGTGTTCCACAGCTGACTGAGGCCCTCCAGGGCGTAGTATTCGGCCTGAATCGGGATCATGACCTCGTCGGCGGCGACCATGACGTTCAGCGTCACGAGGCCGAGGGAAGGCGGGCAGTCAATGAGAACGATGTCGATCTCGGCGTGCTCGGAAACGTATTCACGCAGAGCCTCGCGCAGTCGGTACTCGCGACGCTCGACGTCGACGAGCTCGATCTCGGCGCCAGACAGGTCGATCGTGGCCGGGCAGACCATGATGCCGTCAATATCGGGGCACGGCTGCACGACGTCGGCGAAGCTGGCGCCGCCGATAATAACGTCATAGGTAGACGGAGTACCGGCGGGGTGCGCAACGCCGAGCGCGCTCGAGGCATTTCCCTGGGCGTCCGCGTCGATGACCAGGACGGACAATCCGCCTATCGCGAGGCCGGCCGCTAGATTGACGGCTGACGTCGTCTTACCGACGCCACCCTTCTGGTTTGCAACGGCGATAATACGCGTGTGCTTGGGACGCGGGAACGTTGCGCGTTCGAGCATGGCCAGATCGGCCATGTTGCGTTCGATCTGATTCGACAAAGGGGTGTTGTTGGTACTCACGTGACACCTTCCTAGATACTGCCCCTAGTTTACGGGCAGACGCACACACTTCCAGCACGAAAAGCCCCGGATGCATCCAGGCGCACACAATCGCCACACACCGCCGCGCAACGCCGAAAATTCCGTTCTGTAGGATCGATTCTCCCAGCGACGATGCAGGAAGCGACAAACCGTCAATCGAGAGAATCGATTTGACGCAACACCATATCTATGTGGCCTGCATCACTATATGAGAGAAGCGCCGCAGCACCCGCCACGACGCTCCTCTCCCCCGCTGGGGACGCGTTACTTGATACGCGTGCAGACGACCACGTACGTGGACTCGTCCTCCATGATGGAGGGCACCTCGTGGATCTCGGCGCGCAGGTGATGACGACGCAGCTCGGCCCCGGCCTCGTCGACCTCGATGGGTGCGCGGCGGCCCTTGAGGGCCACGAGCGAGCCGCCGGGGGCAATGAGCTTCGACGTCATGCGCACGAGCTTGCTCATGTTGGCGACGGCGCGTGCTGTGACCACGTCGGCCTTGCCCTTGCCGCGCAGCTCCTCGGCGCGCGCCTGGTGGATGGTGACGTTGTCCAGGCCCAGGTCCTCCACAACGTCCATCAGCCACTCGACGCGACGCGCCATGGGCTCGGCCAGGTGCACGTCGAGCTCGGGGCGGCAGGCGGCGATCACGATGCCGGGCAGGCCCGAGCCGGAACCAACGTCGAGAACCTGACGACCGTCCTTGCGAGGCATGAAGTCCAGGACGGCGGCGGAATTGACGATGTGGCGCGACCAGATGCGCTCCATGTCGCGCGGGCCCAGGAGGCCGCGAATCTCGCCTTCCTCCTCAAGCATGCGCGCGTATTCGGCGACCTCGGCGAAGGCCGGTCCGAAGAAGTCACGGACGGCCTGCGTGGGTTCTTCTGGGACGAAGGGGTCGCCAACCTGGCGACCCCTTCCTGTCCCGTTCGGGTTCTCACTCACCGTCGGTGTCCTCGGGGAGGATGACCACGCGGCGGTGAGGCTCGGCGCCCTCGGACTCGGAGGTCAGGCCCTCCTCGGCGACCACGTCGTGGCACACCTTGCGCTCGAAGGGGTTCATGGCGTCGAGCTTGACGGCCTCACCGGTGGCGCGCACGCGGGCGATGGCCTCGCGCGTGATGTCCTGCAGCTCTTCCTTGCGCTCGGCGCGGAAGCCGGCGATGTCGAGCATGAGGCGCGAGCGCTCGCCGGTCTCGGTCTGGACGGCCAGGCGGGTCAGCTCCTGGAGGGCGTCCAGGACCTCGCCGTCGTCGCCCACGAGGCGGTCGAGGGCGTCGGGGTCGTCGGCGACGATCTCGACCGATGCGCGGCCGTTTTCGACGTCGATTTCGATGTCGCCGTCGAGGTCGGCGATGTCAAGCAGCTCTTCCAGGTAGTCGGCGGCGATTTCGCCTTCTTCTTCGAGGCGGGTGAGCTTGTCTGCGTTGTCGTCACTCATGACGTGTCCTCCGTAGTGGGGAATGGGGTCTTGCTGGTGTCCAGGTTACCGGCTGAGGGCCTGGAACCGTGAATCTATGGTGGTCAGCGCTTGTTGCCGGAACGGCGGCGCGCCTTACGGCGCTCGATGCGGCGACGCTCAATTTCCTCGGCGCTGAGCGAGCCGTGGCCGGACTTCGAATCGCTGGCCTCGGATGCATCCTTCGACGAGGCCTTGGCGGCCTCGCGTTCGAGGGCGCGGCGGTCGCGGACCTGCTTTTGGAGCTCGGCGCGCTGGGCGGAGGCTTCCTGCTTGGCGATGCGCTTCTCGACGGCCAGGGTGAGGCCGTGCATCCACTGCTCGTCGGGCAGGGTCGTCCACTTCTGGGTGGCCAGGTTGCGGTAGACGGTGACGATCTCGCCGGCACTCATGGAGGCCGGGAAGTCGGACGCGACACGCTGCTTCTTGGCCTTGGAGCGCAGCTCGGCGAGCGTGCGCTCGTTCAGCTCGTCGACGCGCGGATCGGAGCCACTGGTGCCCAGGGCGGCGCGCTCACGGTCGTAGTTCTGGAAGTAGGGCTTGGCCCATTCCTGGTAGGCGGACTCACGCGAGGCAAGCAGGTCGGCGTAGGCCGGCGAGCCGGGGGTCGGCATGACCTTGATGGTCCAGAAGGACTGGGCGAGGGCCCAGAAGGAGGCGGTCACGGTGTAGACGACGACGCCCATCTGGAAGAAAGCGCCGGAGAAGATGAACATCAGCGGCATCACGTACATCATGGAGCGCTGCGACTGAGCCATCGGGTTGTCGCCCATGTCGGGCATGTTGCGCGAGAAGGACAGGCGCATGGAGGCGAACTGCAGGACGACCATGAGGACGATTGCAGAGATGAAGACGGTGACGGCCGCGGGCTGCCCCCAGGAATCGCGCAGGGTGTGGGAGAGCGGGACGCCGAAGACGGTGGAGTTGACGATCTCGGAGGAGACCGACTCGGTGAGCGGGCCGAGGTGGTTGGTGGCCACGCCGCGGTAGGTGTAGGTGCCGGCGGAGATGGAGGAGACCGCGATGATGGCGCGGTACATGCCGAACAGGACGGGCATCTGCACGAGCATCGGCAGGCAGGAGGCAAAGGGCGAGACCTTGTGCTTGCGCTGGAGGGCCTGGGTCTCTTCCATCATCTTCTGACGGCTGACCTGGTCCTTCTTGCCCTTGTACTTCTCCTGGATCTTGCGCATCTCGGGCTGAATGGCCTGCATGGCGCGCGACGAGCGGATCTGCTTGAGGAACAGCGGGATGATGGCGATGCGCACCAGGATGGTGAGCAGCACGATGGACAGGACCCACGCCATATCCGAGCCGGAGGACATTCCGAGCAGCACGAGGAAGTCGTGGATCCAGACCCACACGTAGGAGATCGCCCACGCGAAGGGGTGGAGGATTGCGTCGAACATAGTTTTCGCTTTCGCCGTGGCGCGGGAGCGCCGCTGTTTCGTTGTTCCTTATATTCCCGAGGCCGTGGCAGGTTACTCGGTGAAGTCGTGTTCCGGGTCGAGTCCCATGGGGGCGGGGCGAACCCAGTTGTCGTGCCCAGCCCAATCCTCGGGTGGAATCCAGGGGTCGGGCTTCCAGCGTCCACGCTCTGGTACGTGGTCCACTCCCCCGTGGCTCCAGGGGTTGCATCGCAGCAACCGCCAGGTCGCGAGGACGAGTCCCTTAATGGGTCCGTGGACGCGAATGGCCTGGAGAGCGTAGGTGGAGCAGCTGGGTGCGTATCGACACCGGGGGCCGAGGGCTGGGGAGATGTAGCGCTGGTAGGCGACGATGGGTGCGGACACGAGAGCGCGCAGCGCCCGGCCCGCGAGGTTCATCGCGCGTCCCACTTACGCCACGCTCGCGCCATTGCGCGGTCGAGGTGTTCGCCGAGTTCCTTGGAGGGGACGCCGAGGGCCTTGTGTGAGGCCCGCACGACGACCCGTGCTCCTTCGGGGAGGTCAGCGATCCTTTCGCGCATGAGGTGGCGCAGCTGCCGCTTGACGCGATTACGTCCATTGGCGCGCTTGATTTCCCGCTTGGGTACGACGAAACCGACGAGGCGACTGTTGCGTTCCTCGTCGGCTCGGACGTGGACGACGACCAGCGGATCCCCTGCTCGCGTTCCCTGTCGGATCGCGGCGATAAAGTCCGCTGGGTCAACCATGCGGTGCGCGCGCGGCAGCACCGGTGTGTCTCAGGCGGACAGCTTGGCGCGGCCCTTGCGGCGGCGGGCGGCCAGAATGGCGCGGCCGGCGCGGGTCGACATGCGCAGACGGAAGCCGTGCGTCTTGGAACGACGACGGTTGTTGGGCTGGTAGGTCCGCTTGGTGGTCACGGCAATTCTCCTCGGCGGGGAGTGGTTTCCCACTCGGTATCGGTTGGGCTATCGACACACGGGGGCGCGATAGCGGGGACGCACGCCCGAAATGGGCGCAAACAAAGACCAAGACTAAGCGGATTGGGGCCGTACGTCAACGCGGCAGAGTTACCCACCGCGTCACACACAGTATCCACAGCTGTGCAAATCACTGTGGATCTCATCCGTCCACAGAGGGTGGATGACGGAAGTTATCCACAGGCTGTGAGTATTTTTGCTTTCCGCAGGTTGCTGCGGACCCAAAGTTGTAACTACAAAGCTGTGATTCTGTGATAGTTCTCCACAGCTTCATCCCCAGTCTGTGCATAACATGTGCGCGGACTACACTGCGACAATGTACGAGCGTCACGCACATCACCGAGAAGTCGTGACCGAACTCACCAGTATTTGTGACCGGAGGTTGCCGTGGAGTCGGATTCCCTCACACGCGCGTGGGCTGCGGCCCTGGACGCAGTCCCCACCGACGAGCTGGGGCCCGTCGCCACGTCGATGCTGCGCTCCGCTCGCCCCCTCGGCGACATCGAAGGCACGATTCTGCTCGCCGTCCCCAACGATTTCACCAAGCAGTGGATCGAAGACAAGGCACAGTCGAAGCTGACGACCGCCCTGTCCGTGCACCTGGGCCGCACCGTCCGCATCGCCATCACCGTCGACCCCACGCTCGAGGTCGTCACGGACGACGAGGAAGAGGAGGAGCAGACCCCTGCCGCGCCCGACGCGCCTGCGGCGGCCCCGGCCTCGTCGAGTGATGAGGACGAGGAGCACCACTCCCCCGCCCTCGTCACCGCGCCCACCGACTCCGGCCCGACCCACCTCAACCCGAAGTTCACCTTCGACACCTTCGTCATCGGCCCGTCGAACCGTTTCGCGCACGCCGCCGCGCTGGCCGCCTCGGAAACCCCGGGCACCGCGTTCAATCCCCTCTTTATCTACGGCGACTCCGGACTGGGCAAGACGCACCTGCTCCAGGCCATCGGCCACAACGCGCTGTCGATGATGCCCCACCTGAAGGTCCGCTACGTCAACTCCGAAGAGTTCACGAACGAGTTCATCAACGCGATTCGTCTCAATAAGACGGACAACTCCCAGGTCGAGGCCTTCCACCGCCGCTACCGCGAACTCGACATCCTCCTCATCGACGACATCCAGTTCATCGGCGACAAGGAACAGACGGTCGAAGGCTTCTTCCACACCTTTAATGCGCTGCACAGCGCCAACAAGCAGATCGTCCTGACCTCCGACCTGCCCCCGGCCCAGCTCAAAGGCTTCGAGGACCGCATGCGGTCACGCTTCTCCTCGGGCCTGCTCGTCGACGTTCAGCCGCCGGACCTGGAGACCCGCATCGCGATCCTGCATAAGAAGGCGGACGCCGAGGGCCTCGAGGTCACCCCTGAGGTGTTTGAGTACGTGGCGTCACGCATCTCCTCCAATATCCGTGAGCTGGAGGGTGCTCTCGTGCGCATCGGCGCGTGGGCGTCGCTGTACCAGGAGCGCATTGACTTGAACCTCGCGCAGATGATGCTCAAAGACTTCGTGTCCAACCCGGACGACAACGAGATCACCGTCAGCCTCATCATGAGCCAGTGCGCCGTCTACTTCGGCGTCACGATCGAGCAGATGGGTTCGTCGGAGCGTAGCCATAACGTCGTCGAGGCCCGTCAGATCGCCATGTATCTGTGCCGCGAGCTCACCGACCTGTCGCTGCCCAAGATCGGGCAGGCCTTCGGGCGCGACCACACGACGGTCATGCACGCGAACAAGAAGATTTCGAAGCTCATGAAAGAAAAGCGCGAGACCTTCAACCACGTGTCGGAGCTTACAAACAGGATCAAGCAGAAGGCCAGGGAATCGTAAAAATGGCGCGGGCGCTGACGAAAGTCGGCGCCCGCGCGGGATTCACAGGAGTTGTGCACAGATGGTGGACGAATACGCTCACGCTGTGGAGAAAAGGGCCTGGCCTGTGGATCTCAAAAAGTTGTCATTTGCTTCGTGCACAGGGCGACGTGACGAATCCACAGCCTCGTCCCGGAATGACAACACAGAAATTTGACTGAAATTTCGCCACATAAGGGAGTTATCCACAGAACTCACAGCCCTTATGATGGAAGGGAAGTCAAATGACAAAAATTTTTTCACAGGCCTCCGTACAACAGCGGCGCCGTCGACGCTACGCGATGGCGCACGCGAGGCAAATTTCCTGCCCCACGTGGGCACACTTGTGGGTAAAGTAGTGTCCGATCCGTTTTGTGTTTTGGAGGCAGCTATGAAGTTCACCGTCGCCCGCGATGTTCTGGCCGAAGCCGTGTCGTGGACCGCCCGCGCGCTCCCCGTGCGTCCGGCATCGCCGATCCTGGCCGGCGTGCGCATCAAGGCTGAAGGCGACGAGCTGACCCTGTCCTCCTTCGACTACGAGGTGTCCGCGAACTCGCACATCCCTGCGACGGTCGACGAGGCCGGCGAGGTTCTGGTGTCGGGTCGTCTGCTGGCGGACATCTCCAAGTCTCTGCCTTCCAAGCCTGTCTCCGTCGAGCTCGATGGCCAGAAGGTGAACCTGGTCTGTGGCTCCTCGCACTTCACGCTCGCGGTCATGCCCCTCGACGAGTATCCCCTGCTGCCCGCGCAGCCCACCGGTATCGGCGCGATCGATTCGTCGACGCTGTCGCAGGCCGTGTCCCAGGTGTCGATCGCCGCGTCGCGCGACGACACGCTGCCCCTGCTGACGGGCGTGCGCATCGAGATCAACGGCCCGGCGATCACGCTGCTGGCCACCGACCGCTACCGCCTCGCCATGCGCGAGCTGGATTGGGAGCCCACCGACACCTCGATCGAAGAGGTCGCCCTGGTCAAGGCCCGCATCCTCCAGGACGTCGCCAAGTCGATGACCTCGGGCGCAAAGGTCGAGGTCGGCCTGTCCGGCGAGTCCCAGCCCGGTGCCTCGTCCCTCATCGGCTTTACCGCCCAGGGACGCCGCACCACCTCGACCCTCATGGACGGCGACTACCCCGCCGTGCGTCGCCTATTCCCCGAAACCACGCCGATTCAGGCGGTCGTCGATCGCCACGCGCTGCTCGAGGCCGTCAAGCGTATGTCGCTGGTCGCCGAGCGCAAGACCTCCGTGCGACTGGCCTTCACCGAGGGCCAGCTGGTCCTTGAGGCCGGCCAGGGCGACAACGCTCAGGCCTCCGAAGCCATCGAGGCGACCCTGCACGGCGACGACATCTCGACCGCGTTCAACCCGCAGTTCCTCATCGACGGCCTGCAGGTCCTGGACACCGACTACGTGCGCTTCGGCTTTACCCACCCCACGAAGCCGGCCGTCATCACCGGCCAGAAGAAGGCCGACGAGGGCGAGGTCACGCAGTTCCGCTACCTGCTGATGCCTATCCGCTTCGGCATCTGACGTGCGCGTCTCCCACCTGGCCCTCGACGACTTCCGCTCCTGGAAGCACGGGGTCGTCGAGCTGCCCGAGGGCCCCACGGTCCTCGTGGGCGCGAACGGCCAGGGAAAGACGAACCTCGTCGAGGCGCTCGCCTACCTGTCCACGTTTTCGTCGCACAGGGTCGGCGCGGAGGGTGCCCTCGTGCGCATCCCCATCGACGAGGACGAGGCAGCCCCGGGCGGTGCCGTCATCCGCGCGCGGGTCGTGGCCTCGGGCCGCGAGCAGGTCATCGAGCTGGAAATCGTACGCGGCAAGGCTAATCGCGCGCGCATCAATCGCGCGCAGGTGAGGCCCCGCGAGATTCTGGGCATTGTGCGTACGATCGTGTTTGCACCCGAGGACCTCTCCCTCGTGCGCGGCGACCCGTCGGTGCGCCGATCCTTCCTGGACGACCTGGCTACGCAGCTCTCCCCGATTCACGCCTCCGTGCGCTCCGACTTCGACCGGGTTGCGCGCCAGCGCGCGGCGCTCATGAAGGCAGCCCAGGCCTCGCTCCGCCGCGGCTCCTCCCCCGACCTGTCGACCCTCGAGATCTGGGACCAGCAGTTCGCCGCGCTGTCGGCGCGCATCACGGCGACGCGCGCATCCATCGCCGCGCGCCTGGAAGAGCCGGCCGCGCGCTCCTACGACGACGTGGCGGACTCGCCGCGCCACCTGCGCCTCGCCTTCGATGCCTCGGTCGACCGCGTCATCGGCACCGACCCCGACAAGCCGGCCACCGCGGACCTCACCGACGTGGAGGCCCAGACCGAGCGCATGCTCGCCGCCCTCGCGTCGGTACGAGAAAAGGAAACCGAGCGCGGCGTCAACCTCGTCGGCGCACACCGAGACGACCTGACCCTCAGCCTCGGCGCGATGCCCGTCAAGGGCTACGCCTCCCACGGCGAATCGTGGTCGGTCGCCCTCGCGCTGCGCCTGGGTGCCTTCGAGCTGCTCAGCGACGACGGCGACACCCCGATCCTCGTCCTTGACGACGTCTTCGCCGAGCTTGACTCCTCGCGCCGGGCGGGCCTGGCCGCCCTGGCCTCGAAGGCCGAGCAGATCATCGTCACCTGCGCGGTCGCCGGCGACCTGCCGCCCTCCCTCGACCACCACGCCCTGCACGTGCGCCTCGACCCGCAGCGCGGCACCGTCATCGACGAGGTCGGCCATGAGTGAGCGCGAGGACATGCCCGCCGACGAGCTGAGCGGCCTTACTTCCCCGGGCGAAGAAGCCGACGCCGACGAGTTCGTCGTCCGCGCCCTTGAGCGAGCACAGAGCGTCGCCCGCACGCACGGCTACACGAGGTCCACCCTGCCCTCGTGGGGCCTCGACGAAACACGTCCCCGCCGCAGCCTCGACGGATCCAGCGAATACGCCGCCATCGAAACCGACGGCTTCGGACGCCTCGCCGACGAGGAGAGCGTCGCCGCGCGCGCCGCAGCCCGAGCCGCCGCGTACCGCCACGGAGGCGGGATCGAAGCCCCGGCCTCGTCGACGCAGGAGGACCCCGAGGGCGACCTCGCGGCCCTGCGCCAGGCGCTGAAAGGAACCGGTGCCTCGTGGAGCCGCTCCCCCGGCATGGCCGCCATGCGCCCGCGCTATCGCAGGGCTAACTCCCTGGGCGCGATCCTTGCGCGCACGATCAAGGCGCGCGAATGGGACACCCCCACCAAGATGGGGTCGATCATGGCGAAATGGCGCGACATCGTCGGCCCGCAGATCGCAGAGCATGCCCGCATCGAGACCTTCGAAGGCCACCGCCTGGTCGTGCGCACCGACTCCACCGCCTGGGCGAAACAGCTCCAGCTGCTCCTGCCCACCATCGAGCGGCGCATCGCAGAAGAGGTCGGATCCGGCGTCGTCGAGCAGGTCATCATCCGAGGCCCCGTCGCCCCGTCGTGGAAGAAAGGCCCCTACGTGGTGCGAGGGCGTGGCCCGCGCGCCGACTACGGGTGACAGCGCGGGAGACCTGTGCGTCCACATGTTGTTTCTGACCGCGCGGTTTCTGATACGCTGTTCCGTTAGCCCGCGCGTGAGGGCTTGTTAAGGAGACATCATGAGCAATCCATTCGCCAGGAACGAAGGAAGCGCACAGAGCTTCGGTCAGCAGGGCGGATACCCCGGTGCCGCCCAGGGCGGATACCAGCAGGGCTTTGGCCAGCAGGGCGGATATGCGCCCGGCCAATACCAGGGTGGATTCCCTCAGGGTGCGCCCCAGCAGGCCTACGGCCAGTGGAACCCGCAGGCCGGCTACGGCGGGCAGGGTGGATTCCCTCAGGGTGCGCCCCAGCAGGGCGGCAAGTCCAAGACGCCGCTCATCATCGGCATTATCGCCGGCGTCGTCGTCATCGCGATCATCGTCGGTATCGTCATCTGGGCGATGTCGGGATCGGATTCCGACGACTCTTCCAACAACTCCGCCCCGGCACCCGGCGCCTCCGCCCCCGCGAACCCGGGGGGTGGCAGCACAGCCCCGGCGAACCCCGTGCCCGGCAACTCTCAGGCGCCGAACAACGCCAACCCGTCCGCCGCACCTACGCAGGGAAACGGAACGGGAGCCAACGGCATGCTCAGCATGACCCCGTACGGTGCCACCAATCTCTACGAGATCACCGACATCTCCTACGGCCCCAAGGCCGACAACAACGAGCAGACGCTGAAGGTGACCTTCAAGGTCACCAACAAGGGCAATGCCCCAGAATTCGGTGGCATGTATCCCCGCGCGTACCAGAATAATGAACAGCTTGCCCCGCCCAACTTCTTCTCGACCCAGAAGCCCGATGACTTCGAGTACGTGCCCGGTGCCGTGGACGTTCCAGCCGGCCAGTCTGTTCAGTACGTTGTCTATTGGGTGATCCCAAACAAGAGGGACCCCATCGAATTCCGTGACCCGAGCTGGACGCTGCTTCAGGGACAGGGCCAGGATTACCAAAAATGGACCTGGCAGCCGAAGTGATTACCGTCTGAGGCAGCACGATCGATGACTCTTCAGGGAGTCATCACAGGTGTCTCTCCAAGCCGCCACACGCGCGTCTGCGGGCGCTTCGCGCACCAATCACGGGGCCGCCCTCCCAGCCGGGAGGGCGGCCCCGTGCGTCCCAGCCACAACCACAATCGGCATGCGACTGGTCACAGTCGAGTTTTCGTTGGAATCACGCAGTTTGTAAAGTAACCCTCCGAGCCTGTCAATCCCGGGTACAAGCGCCACTTTTGGTAGAATCTACAAGGTTAAACATCTATTTTCGCGCACTGCGAGGGGAGCCACGTGGCTGACAACGAGAAGACCGCCGAAGGCGAGCAGTCCTACGGCGCATCGGACATCACCGTCCTCGAGGGCCTGGAAGCCGTCCGCAAGCGCCCGGGCATGTACATCGGATCCACCGGTGAACGCGGCCTGCACCACCTGGTGTACGAGGTCGTCGACAACTCCGTCGACGAGGCCCTGGCCGGCTACGCCGACCACATCGAGGTCACGATCCAGGAAGACGGCGGCATCAAGGTCGTCGACAACGGTCGAGGCATCCCGGTCGACGAGCACCCCACCGAGCACAAGCCCACCGTCGAGGTCGTCATGACGATCCTCCACGCCGGCGGCAAGTTCGGAGGCGGCGGCTACGCCGTCTCCGGCGGCCTGCACGGCGTCGGCATCTCCGTCGTCAACGCCCTGTCCACCCGCGTGAACACCGAGATCCGCCGCCAGGGCTACGTGTGGCGCATGTCGTTCGCAAACGGCGGCACCCCCATCACCCCCCTCGAGCGCGGTGAAGAAACCGACGAAACCGGCACCACCCAGGTCTTCTACCCGGACCCCGACATCTTCGAAACCGTCGAATTCGACTTCGAGACCCTGCGTCAGCGCTTCCAGCAGATGGCCTTCCTCAACAAGGGCCTGCGCATCACCCTGACCGACGAGCGCGAGTTCGCCACCGACGAAGGCGACGAGATCGCCGGCGGCGAGGAGACCTCGGACAAGAAGACCAAGGGCCACCGCACCGTCACCTACTGCTACGAGCACGGCCTGCGCGACTACGTCGAATACCTCGACTCCGCCAAGAAGTCCGACACCATCAACAACGAGATCATCGACTTCGAAGCCGAAAACGACGAAGGCACCATGAGCGTGGAAATCGCCATGCAGTGGACCACCGCCTACTCCTCGTCCGTCCACACCTTCGCCAACACCATCAACACGACCGAAGGCGGCATGCACGAGGAGGGCTTCCGCACCGCGCTGACCTCCCTCGTCAACCGCTACGGCCGCGAAAAGGGCATCATCCGCGACAAGGACGACAACCTCACCGGTGACGATGTCCGCGAAGGCCTGACCGCCGTCATCTCGATCAAGCTCACCGAGCCCCAGTTCGAAGGCCAGACGAAGACCAAGCTCGGCAACACCGAGGCCCGCACCTTCGTCGCCCAGCAGGTCTACTCCAAGCTCACCGACTGGTTCGACGCCCACCCCGCCGACGCCAAGGCCATCATCAACAAGGGCCAGGCCGCCCAGGCCGCCCGCGTCGCCGCCCGCAAGGCCCGCGAGGCCACGAGGCGCAAGGGCGTCCTCGAATCGGCCTCCATGCCCGGCAAGCTGCGCGACTGCTCCTCGCGTACGCCCTCGGAGTGCGAAATCTTCATCGTCGAGGGCGACTCCGCAGGCGGCTCCGCCGTCGGCGGCCGCGACCCCGAGCGTCAGGCCATTCTGCCGATCCGCGGCAAGATCCTCAACGTCGAAAAGGCGCGCCTGGACCGGGCCCTGTCTTCGGACACCATCCGCTCCCTCATCACCGCCTTCGGCACCGGCATCGGCGAAGACTTCGACATCTCGAAGCTGCGCTACGGCAAGATCGTCATCATGGCCGACGCCGACGTCGACGGCCAGCACATCGCCACGCTGCTGCTGACCCTCCTCTTCCGCTACATGCGACCCCTCATCGAGGGCGGTCACACCTTCATCGCCATGCCCCCGCTGTACCGCATCAAGTGGACCAACGCCGAGCACGAATTCGCATACTCCGACAAGGAACGCGACGAACTGCTCGCCGCCGGCGCCGCCGCGAACCGCCGCCTGCCCAAGGAAGGCGGCATCCAGCGCTACAAGGGTCTGGGCGAAATGAACGACCACGAACTGTGGGAGACCACCATGGATCCGGAACACCGAATCCTCAAGCAGGTCACCCTCGACGAGGCCGCAGACGCCGACGAGACCTTCACGATCCTCATGGGCGACGACGTCGACCGACGCCGCACGTTCATCCAGCGCAACGCCACCGACGTGCGCTTCCTCGACATCTGACAACACCGCGACCAGCCCAGCCCCGGCCTCGTACCGGGCGGGCTGATCGAGCAGAAACAACGTAAGGAAAAACGTGAGCGACGAGCAGACTACTGACGCGCGGCACATCTCGGACACCGAACGCATCCGCCAGGTCGACCTGCAAAAGGAGATGCAGCGCTCCTACCTCGACTACGCCATGAGCGTCATCGTCGGACGCGCCCTGCCCGACGTGCGCGACGGACTCAAGCCCGTCCACCGCCGCGTCCTGTACGCCATGTACGACGGCGGATACCGCCCCACCTCCTCGTTCTCCAAGTCCTCCCGCGTCGTCGGCGAGGTCATGGGTAACTACCACCCCCACGGCGACTCCGCGATCTACGACGCCCTCGCGCGCCTCGTGCAACCCTGGTCGCTGCGCTACCCCCTCGTCGCCGGCCAGGGTAACTTCGGCACCCCCGGCAACCTGGGCCCCGCCGCACCCCGTTACACCGAGTGCAAGATGGCGCCCCTGGCCATGGAGATGGTCCGCGACATCGACGAAGAATGCGTCGACTTCCAGGACAACTACGACGGCCGCAACCAGGAACCCACCATCCTGCCCGCGCGCTTCCCGAACCTGCTGGCCAACGGCTCCGAAGGCATCGCCGTCGGCATGGCCACCCGCATCCCGCCGCACAACCTGCGCGAACTCGCGCGCGGCGTCGAATGGGCCCTCGAGCACCCCGATGCGTCCCGCGAGGAACTCCTCGAAGCACTCATCAAGCTGATCCCCGGACCCGACTTCCCCACCGGCGCCACCATCCTGGGCCGCAAGGGCATCGAAGACGCGTACCGCACCGGCCGCGGCTCCATCACACAGCGCGCCGTCGTTAACGTCGAGGAAATCCAGGGCCGCCAGTGCCTCGTCGTCACCGAACTGCCCTACCAGGTCAACCCCGACAACCTGGCCGACAAGATCGCCCAGCTCGTGCGCGACGGAGCGATCAGCGGCATCGCCGACATCCGCGACGAGACCTCCGGCCGCACCGGCCAGCGCCTCGTCATCGTCCTCAAGCGCGACGCCGTCGCCAAGGTCGTCCTCAACAACCTCTACAAGCGCACCAGCCTGCAGGAGAACTTCTCCGCCAACATGCTCGCGCTCGTCGACGGCGTGCCCCGCACCCTGTCGATTGACGGCTTCATCCGCCACTGGATCAACCACCAGATCGACGTCATCGTGCGCCGCACGAAGTTCCGCCTGCGCAAGGCCCTCGAACGCCTGCACATCCTCGAAGGCTACCTGAAGGCCCTCGACGCCCTCGACGAGGTCATCGCCCTGATCCGCCGCTCCCCCACGGTTGACGAGGCCCGCGCAGGCCTGATCGACCTGCTCGACGTGGACGCCATCCAGGCCGACGCTATCCTGGCCCTCCAGCTGCGCCGCCTGGCCGCCCTCGAGCGCCAGAAGATCATGGACGAGTACGCCGAACTCAAGGCCCGCGTCGACGACCTCAACGACATCCTCGCCAAGCCCGAGCGCCAGCGCGCCATCATCTCCGCCGAACTCGCTGAGATCGTCGACAAGTTCGGCGATGAGCGTCGCACCCGCATCCTCCCCTTCGACGGGGAAATGTCGATGGAAGACCTCATCCCCGAAGAGGATGTTGTCGTCACCATCACCCGCGACGGCTTCGCCAAGCGCACCCGCACGGACAACTACCGCTCGCAAAAGCGCGGCGGCAAGGGCGTGCGCGGCACCCAGCTGCGCGGCGACGACGTGGTCGAACACTTCTTCGTCACAACCACGCATAACTGGCTGCTCTTCTTCACCAACCTCGGCCGCGTCTACCGCGCCAAGGCCTACGAGATTCCCGAGGGCGGCCGCGACGCCAAGGGCCAGCACGTCGCCAACCTGCTGGCCTTCCAGCCCGACGAGCACATCGCGCAGGTCCTCGCGATCCGCACCTACGAGGACGCGGACTTCCTGGTCCTGGCCACCAAGCGCGGCCTCGTCAAGAAAACCCCGCTGAGCCTGTACAACTCGCCCCGCTCCGGCGGCATCATCGCCATCAACCTGCGCGAGGACGAGGACGGCAAGACCGACGAGCTCGTCTCCGCACAGACCATCATGGCCGACGAGGACCTCATCCTCGTCTCCCGCGACGGCCAGGCCGTGCGCTTCACCGCCACCGACGACCAGCTGCGCTCCATGGGACGCTCCACGTCCGGCGTGCGCGGTATGAAGTTCCGCGGCGACGACGAGCTCCTCAGCATGGAGGTCCCGCGTGAGGACACCGACCTGCTGATCGTCACCGAGTCCGGCTACGCCAAGCGCACCCCCGTCGACGAATACCCGACGAAGTCGCGCGGCACCCTCGGCGTACGCGTCGGCAAGCTCGTCGACGAACGCGGCGGCCTCGTCGGCGCCCTCGTCGTGCGACCCGATGAGGACGTCATGGTCATCACCGAGTCCGGCAAGCTCGTCCAGGTCAACGCCTCCGACGTGCGACCCACCGCCCGCAACACCATGGGCGTCATCTTCGCCCGCCCGGACGACGGCGACCGCATTATCGCGATCACCCGCAACTCCGACTCGGGCGACGACGAGACCGACGAGTCCGAGAACACCGAGGCCACCGAGGCCGTGGATACCGCGCAGGGGACCGACGCCCCCGCGGACGAGGCCTCGGCCCCCGCAGGCGGCGACGACACCGCAGACGCAGACAAGTGACGCACGATCACGGGACGAGGCGAGGGCCTCGTCCCGTGATCAATCTGCCAAAGCGGCGCGGGACCAGCGCCGGTGCCAGGCGATGCGGTAGCCTGGCAGGTAGGAAGTGCGACCTGGAAGGAAACCCATGAGCGACCACGTCTCGAGCACCCGCAGCGACGCTCCCCGCCGAGTTGACCTGGCCATCGCGCGCATCGACGCGTGGACCGTCATGAAGGTGGCGTTCCTGCTGTCCGTCGCCCTGGGTATCGCGATGGTTGTCGCCACTATCGTCCTGTGGCTCATGGTCGACGCCATGCACGTCTTCAGCCAGCTTGAGGAATTCCTCAATACCATGGGTGCCGGCCGCTACGCCGACCTGCTGGACTACGCTCGCCTGCCGCGCGTCATCTCCTACGCGACCATCGTCGCGGTCATCAACGTCGTTCTGCTCACCGCCCTGTCGACGCTGGGAGCCATGCTCTACAACGTCGTCGCCTCGCTGGTGGGTGGCGTCAAGGTGTCCCTCATGGATGAGTGAGGGCACTCGCGCAAGGGGTCGGCTGATGCCGGCCCCTTTTGCTATGCCGTGCCGGGCTGCTTGATGTGCCCTGCTGGGCCGGGCTGCTTGATGTGCCCGTGGGCGGCGGCCCGCCCGCGAGCCGTCCGCGCCGCGAGCTTCGCTCGGCGCGTCGTCTCGAAGCCCGGCCAGGCCCCGCCACCGCCCACGGGCACCGCAGCCTGGCCCAGCAGTTCCTCCGCCGCTCGCGGGCACCGCAGCCAGGCCCTGCCACCGCCCATGGGTGCCGCAGCCGGGCCCTGCAGGCCCCGCCTCCCACGAGGCTAGGCGGCCTCACTTCGTTCGGCACCGCGCCTCGAAGCCCGCCCGTGCCCTCCGGTCCCTCCGGCACCCTTCACACCTGTGGGGCCCGGTGTGCTGGTGTGTGGCTGGCGCGTCGGCTCAACGCTCGGCCAGGCCCCGCCACCGCCCACCGACACCGCGGCCAGGCCCCGCAGGCCAAGCTGCGGCCTCCGGGCTTGTTGTCCGTGTGTTGTCTGGCCAGGCCCTGCCTCCGTATTGCTGAGCCCACACCCGATTTCGCACGTAATTCCCCTGAGACTGTTTCAGGATTTGAATTGTGTTTGTTGGTATTTCAACGTTTTCTCACTATGTTGAAACTTCTCTCAATCGAATTACGTGCGAGTTTTCTGGGGGTGGGTGTATCGATTCCTGCTGGTGGCGCTGCCGGAGTTCGTGCGCCAGGTGTGTGGTTGTTGGAAACCAATGTCGCCTTTGCTCTGGCAGGTCGAGCCTCAGCTGAAACCGTCATCGCCTTTGCTCGTGCGGGGCGAGCCTCAACTGAAACCGTCATCGCCTTTGCGGGTGAGAAATGGGTGTTTTTCGTGTGATTTTTGGTTGCAGAGGTGTTGTCGGTTTCAATGGTTGCTATTCAGGGGTGAGCAGTGGTGATGGCGGTTTCACGGTGGCCTGCATCAGCGGTCGTAGAGGCGTCATTGGTTTCAACGTCGCCATGTTGCTGTGTCTTGTGTGCGAAATAGTTCGACCTGCGCGGCCTGATGAGGGTGCGAGCGCGAAAGAGTTCGCCCAGCGAACGAAAAATGGCCCAAAATCGGCGTTTTATGGCGCGTTGGGCGAACTATTTCGCGGAGGAGCCGCTGGAAGCCCGATGCTGGGCGAGTATTTTCGCGGGCTAAGTGGGGGAGAGGGTGTGTTGGGCGAACTTTTTCGCGTCTACCGGCACCGCTGCCAGGTATCACGGATGAGGCGAGGCCAGTATTTCGAGTGCTCACCCGATAGATCGCGCGTAAACCTGCTGGCCTGCATGTTAACCCCTTGATGCGCACGTTAGCCCCTAGATGTGCATGCGGGCGGGGCTGCCCACGTGCAGGTTATCGGGTTAACGTGCGCATCAAAGGGCCCACGTGCACATTGGCGGGCCCAGATGTTCACCAGCGGAGCCGGTTCGCTAGCAAGTTCCAATCCGCGTGGGGCGAACCCTCAGAGCCGCCCGAAGAAGCCGACGCAGCAAGGCTCCCGAACGTGACGGCGGACGGTGATCGGGAGCAAGCAAAGGCCCCTGTGTCCGCCACGCATACGGATTGTGGCTGAGTGGCCCCGGCCAAGACGACGCGACGACGGTAACCGGTGCGGGCAGGGGGAGGAGTGGACTCACCCACGATCCCGCCGTCACGTAGATGTTCATGAGCCCGTCGATGCCCTCGAAAAAACCACCCTCAACGACCTCCGCGGGAAAACCCACGGGATCGAACGCATAGACACGCTCAAGCGCCGGGGGAGTGGCCGCCCCCGCAGCGTATAGTGCGAGATTCGCGCCCTTCGAATGACCGACCACGGTGATTGGCCCATCAGCACGCGACGCCGCGTGCGCCAGGTAGTTTGCGGCCCACCGCTGCGAATCCGTCGGAAAATCAAGACCGAAGCGGGCATCCTCCGCCCACCCAACCGCGCTCGCATCGGTCCCGCGGAAAACCACGTACGTTGCCCCGGCCTCGTCGAGAAAGGTCACCGCACCGAACTGAGCGAGAGGACTCGACGTCAGCCGCGTGACTGCATCGCGCACGCGCAGGCCCCCGAAGCGCGTGCTCGCACCGGCAGCCTCGAGGAGGGGACGATCGGCATGGGATGGTAATGAATAGCGATACAGAGATGGGATCGACGAGGCCTGGGCGACCTCTCGGAGCAGGCACCCACGCGGGGAACGAGGCCCCGGCAACGCGTGAAAATCCACGCAGACGAGGCAGGAGAGAGCGAGGGCATCGGCGGGGGAGAGGTCCGCTCGCAGCGGTGTGAGCGAGTCTCGGACGTGCTCGACGACGGTGGTCACGAGGCATCTTCCTTTCCTTCGAAGCCCGGACGATCGAGGTCGTGTTGGACGTCACCAACGCTCGATTTTGCCGGATGGCCCTGTGCTGTGTACTATATCCGAGTGCCCGAAAGGGTGCCGGTTGGGCCTATAGCTCAGTAGGTTAGAGCGCAGTCCTGATAAGACTGAGGTCGGTGGTTCGAGCCCACCTAGGCCCACCATCCGCAGGAACAATTGAGCGGAGGCTCCCATGAAGAAGTTTGTGAAAACTCTTTCGCTAGTGGCATGTGCTGCTGTTGTGGGGCTCGTGGTCCGGCAGGTTTGCCAGGATCTTTCCGACAATGAGGAACTGTGGACATCCGTTACGGATGACGTCTCACAGGCGTAAGCTTGGGGGAACCCCTTTGGGGCTATGGCGCAATTGGTAGCGCACCTGCTTTGCAAGCAGGGGGTTACGGGTTCGAGTCCCGTTAGCTCCACGTTTCACCCGCAACCTGATGGTTGCGGGTTTTTTATTTGTGAGCTTCGACAATATGATCAGCTCACTGGAGCTGCTGAGGCTATATTGTGCGCTCGGATAACATTTGTCCGACCACCTGGTTATACGTGAGGATTCAGGGTGCTCCATCACAGAAATTCTGCAAAGTGGCCCATTAACTGTGCTGAAATGCCGTATTTATCCACAGCGCTATGCACAGTTGTGTATAAACCGTGTGGACGGTGGTTTGTCGTAACCGTCCGTCGTCATTAAAACTGACCTATACAGGAGAAGTTAGAGGGTTCCCGAGCTCGGGAAATACTCCCTTCACACTTGTTGCGAAACCCGTAGAATTGGCCCGATATATACTGTTTTCGCACATTCAGGAGAAGGCTGTGCACATCAACCACACGTGGTCGAAGGCCTCCAAGCCGGCCCAGCTGCTTGCCATGCTGGTCACGACCGCCCTCGCTATGCTCGGCGTCTCGACGCTGCCCACATATGCGGCGGCCCCGACGCTCAAACTCGCTATTACGCCCGACGAGACCTCGTACCTCTCCGGTGTCGAGCAGCGCTACGTCGTCGAGTTCGCCTGCGCCTCCACCACGGAGGACTGCGTTGACTCGGTCGTCACCATCACGCTGCCCCACACCGTGACCCCCGGGGGCAACTCGAACCTCGACTCGGCCCCCGAGAGCGTCAACGCCACGGCCACCGCCGGCAAGAAGGCCGTCACCCCCACGATCAAGGCTCCGACTGCCAACGCCGACGGCCTCGTCACCTACAACCTCGGAACCGTCGCCGCTGGCTCCTCGTTCCAGACGGTCCTGACCTTCACCGCCCCGCGCGGCGTGACCCCCGGCGGCTCCACCGTCACACCGGTCGCGACCTTCACTTCGGGCGAGAGCAAGGAAACCTCCCAGACGACCGTCACGATCAAGTCCGAGCCGACGCCCCTCCTGAGCAAGACCGGACCGGTCGCGACCCCCAAGAACGTCGACGTGACCTACCAGATCACGCCGACGTACGACACCAACGTGGACGGCCTCAACGGCAAGTCCAACATGACCGATGTCGTCATCACCGACCCGCTGCCCACGTGCGCGAAGTACGTGTCCTCCTCGGCCTCGGGTAACACCAAGACGAACACGGCCGCGACCGTCGAGAGCTCCTACGACTCCGCGACCCACACCGTCACCTGGAACGTCGGCGAGGTTAACCCCGCGTTCATGAACATCGTCCTGTCCGTCACCGTCCACTACGACGACACCTGCACGGACGAGACCGTCACCAACACCGCGAAGCTCACCGGCAAGGAGATGCACAACGAGACCAATGTTGTCACCGCCGACGCCTCCTTCACGCACCGCTTCGACAGCGACATCCGCTACGGTGGCGGCTTCAACAAGCGCGCCATGAGCCAGTTCGAGCGCGGCAAGCAGGGTAACTGGCTATACAGCTACTCCAACACCTCCAACGTCCCGGTCGTCATGGAGTACACCGACTACATGACCTGTGGCCTCGTGTCCCCGACCGACGGCTCCAAGGACTGCGACAAGCCCCTCATGCGCGTCCACACGATGGACACCCAGACCACGACGCCCATCGAGATCACCTACTGGACCAACAAGGGTAACACCGGTACTCAGACCATCTACCGCGGCAAGGCATTCGACTTCTCCTCCTTCGCCGCCGACGAGTACCTGACCGTCTTCCACTACAAGCAGACGATCCCCGCCGGTGAGTCCTCCATCCTCAACGTCGCCGGCCCCGTTGGCGCGGGTACCCCCACGACCGAGGACGGCACCACCTACGTCCAGGCTGACACCAACTCCGCCGCATGGAAGGCCGGCAAGTCCGACCAGTACGTGCGCGTCCAGAACTGTGTCTCCGACTGGTCCATGAAGTCCCTCGACGGCTCCCGATCCATCCAGATCCCCGCCGACGACTACTGCGACATCCTCACCCTGGGCACCGCGCTGCCCAAGTACTACAACGCCAAGTCCACCATCAGGGGCAACCTGGCGTCCCCCGGCTCCGAGGTCACCTTCAGCGTCACCGCGAACAACACCTCGACCGTCGTTGACTCCCAGCCCGTCATCTCCGACCTGCTGCCCTGCGGCATGACCTTCGTCGAAGGCTCCGTCACCGGCGGACCCGCAGGTAAGGAAAAGACCGTCACCGTCCGCGACGTCACCGACGCCACCGGCTGCACCCGCCAGCTCGTCCAGGTCACCTGGCCCGGCTACCAGACCAAGGGTGGCACCACCATCCAGCTGCGCGGCAAGGTCGGCCCCTCGATGAGCGCCGGCACGCACAAGAACGAGGCCTACATCTCCGCGGCCGAACCCGAGTACGCGCTGACCTCCAAGAAGACCACGATCTGCTTCTACGGGTCCACCGACGACACCTACGACGTCAACGGTGACGGCAACACGGCCGACCAGGTCTGCCCCGTCTCCTCGACTTTCACGGTCTCCGAGCAGGCCGGTGCCGACGTCGTCCTCGAGGGCCTCGGTTCCGTGGAAGGCTCGACCTACAAGAAGTACACCGACGGCGTATCCATGATCCGCCAGGGTGAAGACGGCCAGTACCGTATCACCCCCACCAACTCCGGTAATGCGGACCTGTCCGACATGACCGTCTACGGCATCCTGCCCCACGTCGGCGACACCGCCATCCAGAGTTCTGATCCTCGTGGCTCCGAATGGGCACCCATCCTCACCGGCCCCCTCCAGGTCGGCGCAGGCTCGGGCATCGACCCCTCGCAGGTCACCATCGAGTACTCCACCTCCTACAACCCCTGCCGCGGCGAAGTCATGAACCAGGGCGATGCCATGGCAGCCGGCCCCGCCGGATGCGACAACAACTGGACCACCACCCCGTCCTCGTGGGCTGACGTGAAGTCCTACCGCATCTACATCAACGGCACGGCCACCCCGATCAAGGCCGGTGCATCGATCCCGATCATCGCGCCCATCAAGGCCCCCGATAATGCGACCGGCATCGCCTACGCGTCCGTCGCGATCGCGGCCACCCAGGCCTCGAACAACCGCGCAATCCTGCCCGCCGAGCCGATCAAGGTCGCCATGGCCCTCGCGCTCGACGTCGCCCTCAACAAGACCGTCGTCTCCGACGCCTCCAACCTGAATCCCGGAGACCAGGTCACCTACCGCATCGACGCCGGCAACATCGGCCAGGGCAAGGCCCCCGACCTCAAGGTCAAGGAAGCCTTCCCCGCCGGCACCACCTTCGTGTCCGCCGAGACGCACAAGTGCGCCTCCGGCTACACGTCCGGCCTGCCGCAGGAATGTAAGGGCACCGACGAGGCCGGCACCTTCGACGGCACCACGTGGGCCATGGGTGACATGCTCGCCGGCGAATACGCCTCGCTCTTCGTGACCGTCACGCTGAATGCAGGCACCGAAGGCAAGACGCTGAACAACACGGCCGCCTTCGTGAACCCGCCCGAGTACGACCTCGTGCCCGGCAACAACTCCTCCTCGGCGTCCATCTCCGTCAAGCACCGCCTGTCCGGCAAGGTGTACTACGACGCGAACGACTCCTCCTCGTTCGACAACGGTGAGGACCCCTTCAAGGACATCACGGTCGAGCTGCTCGGCTCCGACGGCAGCGTCGTCGCGACCACCACGACCGATGCGGACGGCAACTACTCCTTCACCGGCCTCGACGCCGGAACCTACACGGTCAAGGTCACCAAGGCCGGCGAGCTCGCCGAGCTGACTCAGACCGAGGATCCGGACGGCACGAAGGACAACGCCTCCGGCGCGATCACCCTGAACGCCGACAACCCAGTCCGCGAGAACGTCAACTTCGGCTACATCAAGAAGCACGCGATCTCGGGCAACGTCTACCTCGACCAGAACCGCGACAAGACGAAGAACACGGGTGACATCGACCTGTCCGGCGTCACCGTGAAGCTGCTCGACAAGGACGGCAACGTCGTGGGTACCACCACGACCGACGCGGACGGCAACTACTCCTTCACCGGCCTGAACGACGGTACCTACACCGTCCAGGTCGACAAGACCGGCCCGCTGGCTGATAAGGAGCAGACCGAGGACCCCTCCGGTAAGACGGACTCGCGCTCGCAGGCCATCACCTTCACGCGCACCGACCCGGACGTCACCAACGTCAACTTCGGATACGCCGAGGACTACACCGTCTCTGGCACCGTCTACTACGACAAGGACCGCTCCGAGACCCTCAACAACTCCGAGCCCGGCTTCGACGGCATCACCGTGAACCTGCTCGGCGAGGACGGCCAGGTCGTCGCGACGACCACGACGAAGGCAGACGGCACGTACTCCTTCTCCAAGCTGCCTGCCGGCAAGTACACCGTCAAGGTGGAGCCCTCCGACCTCCTCAAGAAGCTCGAGCAGACCGAGGACCCGGACGGCACCAAGGACAACACCTCCGGCGTGGTCCAGGTGGGCCACGACAACCCCTCCGTGAAGAACGTGAACTTCGGTTACGCCACGAACTACACGATCAAGGGCACCGTCTACCGTGACGCTGACCGCTCCGAGACCCTCGAGGACGGCGAGAAGCTCTACGAGGGCGTGACCGTCGACCTCCTCGACACGGACGGTAACGTCGTGGCCACCACGACCACCGACGCCAAGGGTGCCTACGCGTTCACCAACCTCGAGGAAGGCACCTACAAGGTCCGCGTCCGCAAGGAAGGCCCCATCGCCGACCTCATCCAGACTGAGGACCCCGATGCCACCAAGGACAACACCTCCGGCGACATCACCCTCGAGCTGAACGACCCGATCAAGGAGAACGTCAACTTCGGGTACATCTCGAACAACTCGATCTCCGGCACGGTCTACCGTGACGACAACCGCTCCAACTCCCTGAACGGGGGCGAGGCCGGCTACCCCGAGCAGACGGTCCAGCTCCTCGATAAGGACGGGGCGGTCATCGCGACCACCAAGACCGACGCCAACGGCAACTACTCCTTCGACAACCTGCCCGACGGCACCTACTCCGTCAAGGTCGTCAAGGACGGCGCCCTCACCGACCTCGAGCAGACCGAGGACCCGGACGGCACCAAGGACAGCGCCTCCGAGCCCATCGTCCTGAACGAGGACAACCCCACGAAGAAGAACGTCAACTTCGGCTATGTGCCCGACTACTTCATCAAGGGCACGATCTACCGCGACGGCAACCGCTCCGGCGCGCTGGACACGGGCGAGAAGCTCTACGAGGGCGTGACGGTCAACCTGGTGGACGCCGACGGCAACATCGTCGCCACCACCACGACCGACGAGAAGGGCAACTACTCCTTCGACAAGCTCCCCGCGGGCACCTACTCCGTGAAGGTCGTTCAGGATGGCCCCATTGCCTCCCTCGAGCAGACCGGCGACCCGGACGCCACGAAGGACAATGCCTCCGAGCCCATCACGCTGAACAACGACAACCCGTCCAAGACGGACGTCAACTTCGGCTACGTGAACAACAACTCCCTGTCGGGCACCGTCTACCGCGATGACTCGCGCAACGGCGACCAGGACGGCACCGAACCCGGATACTCCGGCGTGACGGTCCAGCTCCTCGACAAGGATGGCAACGTCGTGGCCACCACGACCACCGACGCCAACGGCAAGTACTCCTTCTCCAAGCTGCCCGACGGCACCTACTCCGTCAAGGTCGTCAAGGACGGCGAACTCGCCGACACCGAGCAGACCGAGGACCCGGACGCGAACAAGGACAACGCCTCCGAACCGGTGACCCTGGGCGAGGACAACCCCTCCAAGGACAACATCGACTTCGGTTACGTTCCCGACTACTCGATCCACGGCCTCGTCTACCGCGACGGTGACCGCAACGAGACGCACGGCGCAACCGAGAAGGGCTACGCCAACCAGACCGTCGAGCTGCGCGACAAGGACGGCAAGGTCGTCGCGACCACCACGACGGACGCGAACGGCGCCTACTCATTCGAGAAGCTGCCCGCCGGCGACTACACCGTCAAGGTCGTCAAGGACGGTGCCCTCACCAACCTCGACCAGACCGAGGACCCGGACTCCACCAAGGACTCCACCTCCGGTGTCATCTCGCTCGGCAACGACCACCGCACCGAGACGGACGTCAACTTCGGCTACATCGCCAACAACTCCATCAACGGCACCATCTACCGCGACGGTGACCGCGACGGGAAGAAGGGCGACACCGAAGGACGCTACTCCGGCGTGACCGTCCAGCTCCTCGATAAGGACGGCAAGGTCATCGCCACCACGACGACCGACAAGGACGGCAAGTACTCCTTCGAGCATCTGCCCGACGGCACCTACTCCGTCAAGGTCGTCAAGGACGGCGTCCTCACCGACACCGACCAGACCGGCGACCCCGACAACAAGCTGGACAACGCGTCCGAGCCGATCACCCTCGACGAGAAGAACCCCACCAAGGGCGACGTCGACTTCGGCTACGTTCCGAACAACACCATCAAGGGCACCGTCTACCGCGACGACAACCGCGACAAGATGATCGACGGTGACGAGCCCGGCCTCGAGCGCGTGAGCGTCCAGCTCCTCGACGAGGACGGCAAGGTCATCCAGACCCTCGACACCGACGCGGACGGCAACTACGCGTTCCAGCACCTGCCCGACGGCAAGTACACCGTCAAGGTCGTGCGCTCCTCGTCCATCAAGGACTACGACCAGACCGAGGATCCCGACGCCACGATCGATGACACCTCCGCGGTGTACACGATGGGCCCGGAGCACTCCCTGCAGGAAAAGGTCAACTTCGGCTACGTGCCGGACTACTCGATCGCCGGTCGCGTCTACCGCGACTCCGACAAGTCCGGTTCCTACACCGACGGTGAAGAGACCTTCTCCGGCGTGACGGTCGACCTGCTCGACAAGGACGGCAACGTCGTGGCCACCACGACGACCGATAAGGAAGGCAACTACTCCTTCGAGAAGCTGCCCGCCGGCACCTACCGCGTCAAGGTCCACCCGGACGGCGACCTCGCCGGCCTCGACCAGACCGAGGACCCGGACGGTATCGCCGACTCCATGTCCGGTGAGATCACGATCGGCTTCGACAATCAGAAGGTCACCGGCGTGAACTTCGGTTACGTCGCGCCGGACGTCCCGGCCACCAAGCCGAAGCAGGGCCTCGCCCGCACCGGCTTCGACGGCCTGATCGGCGGAGCGGGCCTGGGAGCGGCCGTCGTGGGCGGCATGTTCCTGTGGATGCGTCGCCGTCGCCAGGACTGAAGGTCCGGCCTTAAGCCTCGACGAGGCAGTGGCTGAGTGAGCCGACAAGGGGCGGGTACTTCGGTACCCGCCCCTTTCGTGTACCCGGGTTGTCCTGTGGCTGTTGCTTGCGTTTGTGGTGCCGCTGGTGTTCCGGGCGCCGCGTGGTGTGTTGGCGGGCCGGGCTGCTTGTGGTCCCACGGGTGTTTCGGGCGCCGGATGCCTAACCTCCGGGCCGTGCTGCGCCGTGGGCGGCGGCCCGCCCGGTTGATGGTGTTTCTTGTTGCCCCACGGGTGTTGCGGGCGCCGGAGGGCCCGGCCGCCCGCGAGGCTAGGTGTCCTCACTTCGTTCGTCGCCGCGCCTCGAAGCCCGCCCGTGCCCTCTGGTCCCTCCGGCGCCCTCCACACCAGTGGTGCCTTTGTTGCTGATTGTGGCTGGCCGCGTCGACTCGTTGCCCGGCCAGGGCCCGCCACCGCCCACCGACACCGCGGCCAGGCCCTGCAGGCCAAGCTGCGGCCTCCGGGCTTGTTGTCCGTGTGTTGTCTGGCCAGGCCCTGCCTCCGTATTGCTGAGCCCACACCCGATTTCGCACGTAATTCCCCTGAGACTGTTTCAGGATTTGAATTGTGTTTGTTGGTATTTCAACGTTTTCTCACTATGTTGAAACTTCTCTCAATCGAATTACGTGCGAGTTTTCTGGGGGTGGGTGTATCGATTCCTGCTGGTGGCGCTGCCGGAGTTCGTGCGCCAGGTGTGTGGTTGTTGGAAACCAATGTCGCCTTTGCTTGCTCGTGCCCGTGTGGGGGTGAAACCCTTGTCGCCTGTGCTCTGGCAGGTCGAGCCTCAGCTGAAACCGTCATCGCCTTTGCTCGTGCGGGG
>CAUTRF010000016.1:0-33105 GCA_963540795.1 uncultured Actinomyces sp. | reverse complement strand
GGCTCCGGCGTGGGCGTCACCGACGGGGTAGGCGTCGGATTCGCATCGCCGTTCGCGTCGCCCGAGCCGTCCGAGTGGATGTCCACGCCGCCCGTGTACAGCTTCGCGTTGATGAGCGCGTTGTTGTGGAAAGTGACGCCGTTGCGCACAGTCGCCAAGTTATTGATCGTGGCCTCGTACTGCAGGACGTAGGTGCCGTTGTTCGTCAGGCGCGGGAACGTCGCGGTGAACCCGTTGCCGTCGGCGCTGGCCTCCATCGTGAAGGTGCCATCCCCGATCGACGCGCCGGCCTTGAGGGCGGGCGCCTGATCGGCCTGGTACTCGGTGTCGTTGTTGTAGTAGTAGAGCTTCTCGGACCCGGGCACCAGCGAGTAGCCGCCGGAGCTCATGTCGAAGGTGTCAACGATCTCGACCTCGGTCGCGCCCTCGGGCAGCTGGGATCCCTTGATGTCGATCTCCCAGATGATCCGCGAGGAGTCGCCTTGCTTGGGCAGGCCCCACTTCTGGGTGTTGCGCAGGATGCGCTCGTACGTGCCGGAGATCGAGCCGCCGGGCAGGTCCACGATGATCGCGGTGCCGTTGACCGGGAAGGACACGGTCGACGAGGTCGTGGCGTGCACCGCCTTCGTGCGCACGGTGCCGTGGCCGATGATGCTGTGATGGTCCTTCGCGTACTCGCCGAAGGTGCAGGTCATGGACACGCCCTCGCCCGCGGGGACGGAGCAGTCGACGACCGGGACCTTCTCGTCGTTGAGCATGCTGAAGGTCAGCGTCGAGCTGCCCGAGTCCGAGACAATCTCGAGCTCCGGCGGAATCTGAATGGTGAACGTGTCGCCGGGCGCGACGTCCTTGCCGGTCGTGTCGATGTCGAAGGACATGGTCATGACGTGGATGCCGACGGTGGGGGCGGTGGTTTCCTTGTCCTCGCGCGTCAGTGAAATGTTGCTGACGACGCTGACGGGCGCGGCGTAGGTGGGGGCGATCGCGATGAACGCGGCCAGCAGGCCTGCGACGATCAGTCCGACAACGAGCGGGAAAAGGCGCCCGATACTGCGTGGGTGCACGTGAATCTCCATTCGTTATGGATGGGGGACGAGGCCGTGGCGTGCGCGTCGGGGCGTCCATCCATCCGCTGTGGTTAGCAAGTAAAGATGCTGATGGGAAGGCTACGCCTGCCTGTAATAGTCCGCATGTTCAATTTCTGCGATCTGTCCATGTTGTGGAGAGCCTGTTTTGGTCGTCCAGTGTTTCGCCGGATATTAAGCTGGTTGAAAATGTGAGTAGTTCTGTGGTGTTTGGGTTGTTCAGTAATTAATTGGCTGAAGTTGTCGCTTCTTGTCGCCCATCTGTGGGAGTGGTGAAGCTCATATGATCTGCGTCCTGTTGTGGGGCCGGGGCGGAGTGCCGATGGTCGGCGGCGGTGGGGGTTTTGCAGCATTAGGAGCTGGCTGTCGGCGTGTCGCCGGCGTGTCGTGGTTCTAATGACGCCATTTCCCCCGTTTGGTGGCGGTAATGCCCGACTTGAGGCGGTGTGCTCGCCACGGTCCTGGCAGCTGGGCCCTTCTACTGGCAGTGCTAACCCTTCAATGCGCGGCTAAACCCTATTGGTGGCATGGTGGGCAGCCCGCCCAGGTAGCCACCTCACGGGTTAACGTGCGCATGAAGGGGCCTAGGCGGCCACCTGTAGGGCCCACACTCCACTAGGCGGGTTAATATGCGGAATTGGCGGCCCGCGTGCGGGTAGTCGGGCGCGCGCGGAACTGCCGAATGGCATCGTTGAAAGCGGACCCGCCGCAGGTAAAACAAAAGCCCCGAAGCGTAAGCTTCGGGGACTTGCTGGTGGCTCCGACCGGCGTCGATCCGGTGACCTTTCGATTTTCAGTCGAACGCTCTACCAACTGAGCTACAGAGCCAGGACCGAAACCTGCTGGCCTGGTCTTGCGACCCCGACGGGACTTGAACCCGCGACCTCCGCCGTGACAGGGCGGCGCGCTAACCAACTGCGCTACGGGGCCTTACAACAGGTAAGACCTATTGAATTGTTCCAATCACGAGTGCGACCGGTGGTACCCCCAACGGGATTCGAACCCGTGTCGCCGCCGTGAAAGGGCGGTGTCCTAGGCCGCTAGACGATGGGGGCCTGTCTGGCCGTCGAACTGGCGTCCGAAGACGGGAGATAGTTTAGGCAGAACGCGCGTGGTGCGTCAAAACGAAATTAAGTGACAGGTGACACATTACCGAAAAACGTTGCAATTGTGCGGAATTCCCAGGAATTCATCAGCTCTGCGACCTAGGCTTGATGCATGACTATGACACCAGAACTCGGTGCCCTCGCCCAGGCCTCGGACGCCCTCACGCGGGCGGTCGCCGACCCGCAATCCGGGGCAGAGGCCGCCGTGGCCACGACCATCGACTTCACCCTCCTGATCCTCGGCCCGATCATCGGCGCCTTCGTGGGTATCGTCGTCTCGGTCCTCTTCTCCGCCCTGGCGCGCAAGGCGTTCTCCAAGGCGGCCACGGCCTCGTCGATCCTGGCGCGCGTGCGCCGCCCGGGGCACTTCACCTTCGCGGCCTGGGGAGCGTGGGCGGGCCTCGGCATCGCGCTGGTCAACCCCCATCTGTCCGACTGGAACGGCACGTCGATCACGACCATTCTCATGCACGTGCTGCTCATCGTCGCCCTCGCCTGCCTGACCTGGATGGCGTACGCCGCCGCGTGGGTCTTTGAGGACGCCGCCAAGGCGCGCCAGGATTCTGACCAGGGACGCTCGCGCCGCTTTGAGACCCAGGCTCAAGTGCTGCGCCGGCTCACCCAGGCGATCGTCGGTGCCGTGGGCACCGTCGCGATCATCGGCACCTTCGAGGTTGCCCGCCAAGCCATGACCACCGTCCTGGCCTCCGCCGGCGTCATCTCGGTGATCGTCGGTTTTGCTGCCCAGCAGACCCTCGGCAATGTCCTCGCAGGCCTGCAGCTGGCCTTCACCGACGCGATCCGCGTGGGTGACGTCGTCGTCGCCGGCGACAAACAGGAGACCGGCTCCGTCGAGGAAATCACGCTCTCCTACGTGGTCGTGCGCATCTGGGATGAGCGTCGGCTCATCATTCCCTGCCGCTACTTCACGCAGACGCCCTTCGAGAACTGGACGCGCCGCGCCGCCGCCCAGCTCGGCACCGTCGAGCTCAAGCTCGACTGGTCCGCACCCATGACCCTCGTCCGCGCCAAGGTCGAACAGCTCCTGACCGCCACCGACCTGTGGGACGGGCGCACGTGGGGCGTGCAGATTACCGACTCCGACGAGTACACGGTCACCGTGCAAGTCCTGGTGTCCGCGAAGAACTCCGGCCACCTCGCCGACCTGCGCGCGTTTCTGCGCGAGCAGCTCATCTCGTGGATCGTCACCGAAGAGCCGTGGGCGCGCCCCGCCCAGCGCATCGAGCCCCGCGAGACCGTGACCGTCGAGAAGGACATGAGCCGCGAACGCGTCGCGCGCCTGGCCGCTGAGCTCGCCGGCATTTCCGGCACGAACGAGGCCGTGGCCGCCACGGGCACGCCGGCTTCCCATGTGGGTTCGCCCGCGTCGGCCGGTGAGAAGTCCGGCGCCGCGACGGGTGGCGCCGCCTCCGCGATCTCCGCGTCCGGCACCGCGGCCGCCGCCCCCAAGGACCCCGCCCACGCCGCGCGCATGGTCGCCGCCCGCCGCAAGGCCAAGCGCGCCCGCCGCCGCGCCATGGCCGACCGCCAGCGCGAACTCGCCGAGGGAGGCCCCAGCGCCTCCCGCGACGAAACCCAGGTGATCTCCAAGAGCGCGCTGCGCAAGATCATCGAGGCCGCCGGCAACGCGAATCCGCAGCTCACCCAGACCCTCACCGCGACCTCTATCGGCCGAGGCGAGCGCTTCTTCTCCGGCTCCGCCGAGGCCGAGGCGCGCGCCGCCGCCCTTGAGGGCCCGGGCGAAGAGGCCTTCGCCGAGCGCGAGGCCGAGGCCCGTCGCGCCCAGGAACGCCGCGATGCTCACAAGCGCCGCGACGCCGAGGCCCTCGACCCCGAGGCCACCCTCGCCCTGGCGGCTGTCGGTGTCGAGCCGGTCGTTGCCGACAGCGAGTCGCGCGACAACGAGTCGTCCGAGGCGGCCCAGGATGTGGCCGAAGCTGCGGGTTCCGGCGCCGATTCTGCGGCCGCCGATTCTGCGGAGGTCGCGGGTGCCGGCGCCGAGCGCTCGGACGAGGCGACCGCGAAGGAGGGCACGTCTGGCTCTGTCGATGCGGCCGCCGACGAGCAATTCGACGCCGCGCAGGGCGAGGCCCCCTCCGACGTGGCAATCGATGCTGGCGCATCCGCCGATTCCGGCGACTCGCGCGCCGCCGATGCTCACGAGGACAGCGCCCCCGCCGAGGACGCTGATCCTGAGGGCGCGCCCGCCCCCGACGCGCCCGAGGAGACGGGCGGTGAGGAGGAGGCCCAGGCCTCGTCGGACGTCGAATTTTCCCCGGACGAGCAAGAAACCACGCCGATCCCCGCGCGTGAAACATCCGTGAAACATCCCGTGCAGGTGCCCCCGCCCGTGCGCACCGGCCGGCCTGTCATGACCGACACGGTCCAGGCGATCGCCCCCGCGCTCGTGCCGCCGCCGGAGCCGACCCCCGCCGAGATGGCCGCGTCGCTCGCCGACGAGGAAACCCCCGACGAGCCCACCGTCCACCCCGGCTGGTACGCGGTCGCCGAAGAGGCGCGCCTCGACGCGGAAACCCGCCCCACGCCCGCGGTGAAGCCCGCGCGCGTGTCGATCATGGACTTCTTCCCTGCCGTCGCCCCCACCGGCGCAGAGGCCGACGTCCTGCGCGCCGTGACCGGCCAGGTCCCGGTCGTCGAACCCGGTGAGCCCGAGCCCGAGGACGCCGAGTCTGCGGCGGACGAGGTCGCGGCGTCTGAGAACTCTGACGCGGAGGATGCGACCCCTGAGGTCGAGGCTACGCAGAAGGACGCCGCCGACTCTGACGCGAGCACCGAGACCCCTGCTGACGCCGCGACCGTGGCCGAGGCGGATGTCGACGCGACCGTCGTCATGGATCCCGTGGAGGCCGAAGAGGCCGGTGCGCTCGACTCCGAGGCCACGCAGGTGCTGCCCGCCGCCGACGAGCCCGTGGACGAGACCCTCGTGATGCCCGCGGCGGCCACCTCCGAGCCGGCTTCTGAGGCCGTGAAGGCTGACGAGGACGCCGCGAACCTGGACGCCGAGTCTGAGGCCGCCACTGCGGAAGAGGAGGCCCCGGCCAAGAAGGCTCCCGCGAAGAAGGCAGCCTCCACCAAGGCCGGCGCGAAGAAGGCGGCCACCAAGAAGGTCTCGACCTCGAAGAAAGACACCAAAAAGTCCTCCTCCGCAGCCGCGAAGACCGTGAAAGAGGAGGGCGCCGACAAGGCGACCGACGCGACCCCCGCCAAGGACGTTAAGGCCCCCGCCAAGAAGGCCGCCACGAAGAAGACTGCCGCCAAGAAGGGCGCCGCCAAGAAGGCGGCTCCCAAGAAGGCGGCGGAGAAGAAGACCTCAGATGCAGGGCCCGCCACCAATGAGTGATGGGGACAGGTGAACGGGCCACGGCCTCGTCACTGAGGCCAGCGCGAGGAAAACGGACCGCCCGCGCCCACGCACACACGTGCACGGGCGCGGGCGGTCCGCGACAATAGAGGCATGACCGCTCCAGATCCCACCGCCCGCGGCGATTCTTCGGCAGACGCGGATCCACAGCGGTGAGCGCGGACTGAGCCCCCGCCTCGTCCATGGATCCACACGAGGGGAGCGGATGCACTCGTGCGAGGGCGCGGGTGGCGCGGGACAATAGATCCATGAACGCTACCGATCCCGCTGCCCGCACCGACGCCGAGTGGAAGAAGCTCCTGAGCCCCATGCGCTACCACGTGCTGCGCGAGGCCGGCACCGAGCGTCCCTTCACCGGTGAGCTCCTCGATGAGGCGCGCGTCGGCACGTACTCGTGCGCGGCCTGCGGGTCCGCTCTCTTCGACTCCGACGCGAAGTTCGACTCCTCCTGCGGGTGGCCCTCCTTCTTCCAGGCCCACGACGGCGCGACCGTCGAGAGCGTCGATACCAGCCATGGCATGATCCGCACCGAGGTGCGCTGCGCGACCTGCGACTCCCACCTCGGCCACGTCTTCCCCGACGCGCCCGAGCAGCCCACCGGCATGCGCTACTGCATGAACTCGGCGGCCCTGACTTTCAAGCCCGCCCAGTGAAGGCACCCGCCCAGCGCCCCGTCACCGACCGCATCCCGCCCCAGCTCTACATCGTCGGCTCCGGCCTCATCCAGTACGTGGGCGCGGCGCTCGCGGTCATCGCCTTCGCGTCCGTCGAACCCGCCTCCGTCGCCTGGTGGCGCGTCCTGACCGGCGCGGTCGTCCTCCTGGCCTGGAAGCGCCCATGGCGCGGCGGCCTCACGCGCTCCGACCTGGCTATTTCCGCGCTGTTCGGCATCATCATCCTGACGATGAACTCCTCGTTCTACGAGTCGATCGCGCGCATCCCCCTGGGCACCGCCGTGTCCATCGAGTTCATCGGCCCGGTCGCCGTCGCCGTCATCAGGGGCCACGGCTGGCGGCCGCGCATCGCCGCCGTCCTCGCGTTCGCCGGGGTGGCGTGCATCGGCGGGCTCGCCCTCGATCTGAGCGTGCCGAGCGTGCGCGTCGGCGTCGCCTGGATCCTCCTCGCGGCCCTCGCCTGGTCGGCCTACATCGTCGTCGGGCAGAAGGCCTCAACCACGGGCGATGGGGTGACGAACCTGGCGCTCGGATGTGCGTGGGGCACGCTGTTTTTCGCGCCCATCCTCGGACCGGGAGCGATGGCGGCCGCGGCCTCGTGGAAACTGATCGCCATCGTCATCGGCGTGGGACTGCTGTCCACCGCGATTCCCTACACCTTCGAGGCGCTCGCGATGCGGCGGCTGGCCGCGTCGACCTTCGCGCTGTTCGCCGCGATCCTGCCGGCCACGTCCGCCCTGGTCGGGGCCGTCATGCTCCGCCAGATTCCCGGCGTCTACGAGCTGATCGGCCTGATCCTGGTGTCGATCGCGGTCTGGCTGGCCTCGCGGGACTAGGGGTTTTCGGCGGGGCTGTTTCCTGGATCTCTGTGCTTGCGAGTCCTCGCCATCCCCTCAGGCGCCCGTCAGCGTGGTCTGACGCCTGCCGATGTGCCGGCGGTGGCGTTCGTCCACCTTGTTTTGTTACAAACGTCGTCACTCCACCCCATTTTTCCAGGGGGTTTCGAGCTCATTGTTACAAACGTCGTCAATCCGAACCCAAAACTGGCTATTTCTGGTGTTTTAACCCGCAGATTGACGACGTTTGTAACATCCGGGGTCGGAGACGCGTTGAAAATGCTGCAGATTGACGACGTTTGTCACAACCTCCGGGAGCGTGAGCCTCTCGACGGGTTCCTATGAGTGTCGTGTTGGGTGCGTGGAGGAACCGGATGCTGGATGTTTCGGCGCTCTTGCTGATGTCGCGCGAGCGGGAGTGAATGAGGGGCTATGTGGTGCGCGCTGCGCCTCGTCAGCCGACGGATGCGGCTACGTATGGCGCGAGTTGTAGGCGCTGTGGGTGTCAGGCGTCAGGGGCGGCCTGTTGGTGGCAAAGGGGAGCGCCGTTCGCTGATGTCATCGCAATGAGGCGCGCGTTCTGGACAGGTTGCGACGATGTGGATAGGTTATTGCGATCCGGATAGCTCATTAACCTATCCAGAAGTGGATTTCCTATCCGGAAGCGCACAACCTATCCAGAACATGTCGGCGCGTGAGGTCCGGGAGGCACCACAACATGGCGGATGGGGTGTTGAAGCCCCTCAGTCGAGGCTGAGCTGGCGAGGCGTGTGCTTGCCGCCGCGGGCGATCACCCAGAACGCGAACCACGCGCCGGCGGAGCCGACGATCATGACGAGCACCATCGGCACGGCGCTGTCGCCGCCCGAGGTCGCCAGGGGAGCGGCGATACTGTTCGCGATCGACTGGAACACGCCCATCACGGACGAGGCCGTGCCCGCCTGCTCGCGCGCCTCGCTCATGGCCTGCGCGCCCGAGTTGCCGAAAATGAAGGCGGTCGCCGTCATGATGAGCGCGAAGCCCACGCACGTGGGGATCAGCGGCAGGTCGAGGAGGAACGTCGACACCGCGAGCGTCACCACGCCCGTCGCCGCGATCGTCAGGCCCGTGATGATGAGCGTGCGCGGCGTGAAGTGCGAGATCAGGCGCACGTTGACCAGCGCGAAGCCGGTCGACAGCAGCGCGTTAAACGCGAACACCCACGCGAAGGCCATGGGGGACAGGCCCAGCGGCCCCTGCAGCACGTAGGTGGCGTTCGAAATGTAGCCGAACATGCAGAAGCTCGAGAAGGTGTTGGTCAGCATGAAGCCCATGAAGGGGCGAATGCGCACGACCTGGATGAGGCCGTGGAAGAACCGGGGGATACCGCCGGGGTGGCGGCGTTCCTCGGGCAGGGACTCGGGCACGACGAACCACGCGAGGGCCGCCATGAGCAGCGTGAAGGCGGCGAGCGCCCAGAAGATGATCCTCCACGTCGTGTGCGTGATGATGAAGGCGCCGAGGACCGGGGCGAGCATCGGCGCGAAGCCGACGATCGCCTGGATGAGGCTCATCGCGCGGGCCAGCGTCTTGCCGTGCGCGACGTCAACGAGGATCGCGCGCGCCACCGAGGAGGCGACGCCGCCGCCGAGGCCCTGGAAGACTCGGCCCACGAGGAGCACCCAGATATTGGGCGTGAACACGCAGATCATGGAGCCGGCGAGGGCGATGATGCCGCCCGCAACGATGGGGCGGCGGCGTCCGATCTGGTCCGAGATAGCGCCACCCAGGACCTGGCCGGTCGCGTAGCCCACGAAGAAGGTCGTGAGCGTGAACCCGAGCATCGTCGAGTTCGTCGCCAGGTCCGCCGTGATCTGCGGGAATGCGGCCGAGTACATGTCGGTCGCCATCGGCGGCACGGCGTTCTGCACGGCCAGCGTGATCAGCAGGGCAACAGTGAGCGCCCCGCCGACGATGCCGTCGCGGTCCTTGGTGTCGTTAGTCGTCATGATGTGATTGTGCACCCGTAGGGGCGCGAAATAGATGGTCTGGTTGAATCTTTGACGAATCTCGCACGTGTGCGTCTCCCGACCTGCGCAGATGCGGTGCCGCTGGGGTCGGCTCGTTGGCGGTCAACCGGGTCTGCGCTGCCTGTGCTCACTCCCCGTCGGCACGTGCCTCCAGCGCATCCGCCGCGGCCTCGATTTCCTCGAGTGGCGGGCACGAGGCCGGCCCGACCACCGTCGTGGACAGCGCGCCCGCGCAGTTGGCCAGGAGCAGCGCCCTCTCCAGGGGGATCCCCTGTGCGAGGGAGGCAGCCAGGACGCCCGAGTGGGCGTCGCCAGCGCCGTTCGTGTCGATCGCCTCGACCCGAGGCGTTGGGATGTGGGCCGCGTCCTCAGTGCAGGCATTCCGCGCTGTCCCGGCGGGGCGAACAAAGTAAGCGCCCTCGGCACCTGCGCGCACGAGGACGGGCCGGCCCAGCAGGGCGAGCATCGCGCGCGCGGCCTCGCGAGGCCGGCCGCACAGGTCGCGGACGCTCGAATCCCCGCTCTGCTGAGCGATTTCCTGGGCCTCCCGGTGGTTCATCGACACGATGACGTCGTTGGAGGGCAGAGCGGACGGGATACCGATGACGGGGGAGACGTCCAGGACGACGCGCACGCCCTCGGGCAGGACGCGCAACGCAGCCTCCGCCGCCTCGTGGTTCTCGGGGTGGTCCATCAGGTAACCGTCGACGTACAGCACGTCTCCCGGGCTCATCGTTCGCACGAAGTCCGCCCACGCGCTCGCGGGGGCCATCGTCTCGGCACCCTTCGTGGAGATGAAGGTGCGCTCGCCCGTGCGGTCCGTGAATGCGATGCAGAATCCGTTGTCAATGCCCGCGATGCGTGGCCCGAGGTCCGTGATCCCCTCGCGCGCCAGCGTTGCTTGGATGAGCGAGGAGTAGGGGCCGTCGCCAATCGGGCTGAGGGAGACGGCCTCGGCCCCCATGCGGCGCGCCGCCACGAGCGCGTTGAAGCCGCCGCCCACGTGCATTCCCTCGTCGATGGCCCAGACGTCGCCGCCCGGCGTGGGCAGAGCCTCGCCGCGCACGGCGAGGTCCACGAGGATCTGCCCCATGAGGACCACCCGGCCAGCGGGATTGTTACCGTCGGTGGAGTCGTGACGGCTAGGGGGAGTCGGTTCTATGGTCGGCACCCGATGGGCGGTGTCAGAGAACGGAATCATGCTGTTTTCTCCTTAGTTGGACGCCGTGTCATCGGAGACGTACACCCGCCGTTCGACGAGGCGCTCGGCCAGGGGAGCTACGCCCGGGCCAGAAACCCTCTCGATTATGGCGAGGTCGTACGATGAGAAGTGAGTGACCCCCCATGCCGCACCGACGATGGATCCTGCAATCGCTGAGATAATGCTGGATTCTCCGCCGAGAGAGACGGACAAGAAAGCGGAAAAACCGTCCGAGTAGTGTGCGACGAGGCCGAAGGCAGCAGGAACCGACTGAGTTGGATCGGCCGACGTGCCTATCTGATCGCGCAGGCGCTCGAGGGCATCGCTCCGGTAGTTGGTGACGATGTCGATCGCCGCTCGGGCCGCGGCCAGCACATCCGGTCCGGGAGTCCAAGCACCCCGTGCGGGGAGCTCCGACACGTAGCTGATAGCTTCGTCCAGGACATCGCGCATCCCCCTGAGCCACAACGCCTTATGGTCGATGCCCAAGGAGACCGCTGCGGCGACCAGAGCGGCCGCATGGAACTCCTGCCTGCTGAGGTCGTCGTTTCCACAGACCTTCCACACGGCATCGGCGAAGGCTTGTGGATCTGCTGTCGAGCATGCGATACCAACCGGGATAGCTCGAAGCGGGTAGCAAGACCCTGCCAGCAAATCCTGGTCCTTAGCCCCGACCTCGTTCGTGGAGGGGGCGTTGTCCAGCAGGAGAGAGGCCGCCGCCAGAACTTCGCGCGTGACTTCTGTGAGCGTCCCGGCGGGCGCGCCCGGCATCGTGGGGTGCGAGGCATCGGCGTCGATCATTATCCATCGCCTCTTGTAGTGTCTCTCGATCTGTGTGGGGGACATGCCTCGGACGGGCAGCGCAACCGCGTCACTTACGGCGACCCCGGCCAACGCCCCGTAGGCCCGGCCGCGTCGTTGCCAAGATGCGTCTGCGCGGTCCGCGATGGTATCCGCCGCGGCCTCGACGGCGGCTCGCGTGGGGCACGAGGCTGGGCCGGGCAGCGTCGAGGCCAAGGCCCCCGCGCTGTTGGCCAGGATGATACTCCGCTCGATGCTGTACCCCAGAACGAATCCGGCTGCCAGGACGCCGATCGACACGTGCAGCGTCCCGACGGTATCGGTGGATATGACCGTCGGGGCAGGGAAGTAGATGACCTCGTCCTCCCTCCGTGACTTCGGTCGTGCGAGAAACGACTCATGGGTCTGTGCCATGACCAGCGTCTGTCGCTCAAACAGCGACAGGACGTACGACGCAGCGTGGTTGGGATTTCTTGTGGAATCGTGGGAAGACCGGTCGCACACGATTTGTAGGCAGAGACGTTCCGCCGCCCCATGGTCCAGAACCATGAGAACGTTGTCGCTGGGAAGACAATGCGGACCAATGCGCCCCTCCGACACGTCGAGGATGACGCGCACTTGATGGGGCAGGTGAGCAAGCGCATGCTCGGCCGCCGCCAGAACCTCTGGCGATTCCGCAATGCTCGCATCGATGTACAGCACGTCGGAGGGGGCCAGCATGCGGATCGCCTCGTCCCACGCATCTTCGTGTATCCCCGTGATGGCAGCTTTCTTGGTCCTGCCAAAATGCGTCGTGAGGACGGACAGGAAGTTGCTGTCGTATCCCGCGATGCGAGGACCAGCGTCGACGATCCCTTCGCGCGCCAATGCCTCGGTGATGACCGAGGCCTGAGGCCCCTCAATGATCGGGCTCAAGGAGACGACTTCGACACCCATGGCGCGGGCGGCGCGCATCGCTGTGAAGGGCAGTGAGAGATAGACGCCCTCGCGGGTGGTCCACTCGTTCCCGGCGGGAATGGTGTCCTCCGCGGAGTTTCGGTTGTATCGAAGCGTCAGCTCGGTCATGAAGACGACGCGGCCCGCAGGGGAGGTGGGTGGCGAAGTGCTCGTGGGAGCCTCCTCCTGGCGGCCGTCAAGCGCCTGATCGCGCAGCTCCAGCAACTCGAGGGCGACGGACGGCAGGCCGAGGTGGGAGACCTCCTCGATCATCGAGAGGCTGTCCGTGGGCAGAACCTGAACGCCTAGGGAAGCGCCCAGGATGGCGCCCGCGATCGCGCCGATCGTGTCGGTGTCGCCGCCGATGTTGGCGGCGTCCAGGAGGGCGCGCGGCGAAGGGTCGCGCGCGAGCAACGCGAAGGCCATGGGGATCGCCTGCGCTGAGGCGACGGACGTGCCCACCTGCTCGACGAGGCACTCCAGGGATGAGGACGCGGGGTTGGCAGCCAGCTGCATGGCCCTGCGCGTCGCCGCCACGACGTCCGGGTCGGGGGTCCGCGCGCCGCGCTCGGGCAGGGAATCGACGTAGGACAGGGCCTTCCACAGCAGGGACCTCAGGTCCAGGGACGGCGGGCGTGCGGCGTCGATACCCATGGACACGGCCGCCGCCACGAGGGCCGCCGACTGGAAGCCCTGGCGCGTCGCGTGGGTGACCTGACAGGACGACCAGACGGCGTCCGCGAAGGCCTCCGGATCCTCCGTCGAGACCGCAATGCCGATCGGGGTGACGCGCATCGCCGCGCCGTTCGTGGTACCCGCCCCGCCCACGGTCAGCGGGTCCTCGCCCGCGCGCACGCGCTCGAGCGCCGCCTTCGTGGAGGGGCCCAGCAGGTCAAGCGACCCGCGCTCTATCATCGAATCTTCCCAATCCAGCAGCGCGTGGGCGAACTCGCCGGCGTCCAGGGCCACGCGACCCGAGGAGGAGCCCCGGCCTCGTACCAGGAGGGAAGCGACCAGGAGCGCCTGCTCCGTGTCATCCGTGACCGACCCGGCCGGCATCCCCGGCGCGTAGGGCTGGGAGGCGTCCCCGTCCACGAGGCCGGTAATGCGCCCGTACACCGCGCGGATCTGCTCTGGGGACATCTCCTGCGTCGGCATGCCCAGCGCGTCTCCGAACGCCAGGCCCGCCAGGGCGCCGTAGGCGCGAGAAAAACGAGGATCCATGCTGCACCTCCGAACGCGGGCGCGCCCGCAGATAGCGTGAACGCCCCGGAACGTTCCGAGGCGAGCAGTAGGCCCAGGGGGACTCGAACCCCCAACCTACGGATTAAAAGTCCGCTGCTCTACCATTGAGCTATAGGCCCAGCAGCCCCATTGTAGGAGGAAGAAGTCCCCATGGCCCAATCGAAGATGCCGAGACGCCCAGCCATGCTCGACGCCGCCCGGGCTGACGCCATCATCGGCGACGAAGACCCCGCGGCCAGCGCGGCCGTCGCCCACACCGCCGCCTGGGCCCTCATGGGCGTGGGCGACGAGACCTTCACCGACGCTTTCGTCGCGCGCCTGCGCGAGACCGTGCGCACCAGCGGGGTGGACGCGATTGCGTACGTGTGGTCGCGCAGCCCCGAGTTCACCCTCCCCGGCGCGCTGTGGCGCGTCTACCTGCTGCACGAGTGGTATCACCGCGATCCGCTGCTGGTGGCCGAGCGCTACGCCGAGGGCTCGCGCGCCCCGATCATCCAGGGCCTCGAAGCCCCCGTCGAGCTGCGGCCCCTGAGCCTCATCATGGAGGAGGTCGACTCACTGCTGCGCGGCGACCTGACCGACGACGACCTCGAGTACGTGCTCGCAGAGGCCTCCCGCGCCATGCGCGTACTCGCCGCAGGTGAGGCCGGCGCCCTGTGGATCGAAGACCCCGCCGACCCGCTCGCCCACCGCGTCACCATGCGCCACTCCGCGCTGCTGGTCACCGCCGACGAACTCGACGTCGCCGCGCGCGAGGCGGCCGTCGGCACCCTCGACTGACCCCGCGTCGGTAGCACCCGGGCTGATCCCGGCGGGCGCTGGACGGCCTCGTGGAAGGCCCGAAGCGGGGTGACGTGGCGCGCCCACCAGGGCACGGGCGCGCGCGGGCGACTACCCTTGTCCCTATGCGTCCGATGCCAGCCCCACGCCCCCAGCGACTCGTTCGCTCCGCGGGCGCGCTCGTCTGGCGCTTCACGGACCCCGCGCGCGTCGCCGTCCCCGGCGAGCCCATTGACCCCGCGGACATCGAAGTCCTCATGGTCCACCGGCCGCGCTACCACGACTGGTCCTGGCCCAAAGGCAAGACCGAAAACGGTGAGTCCCTCGTGGCCGCCGCCGTGCGCGAAGTCGAGGAGGAAACCGGCCAGATCATCACGCTCGGCGCGCCCCTGACGACCCAGCGCTACCGCCTGGGCGGCGGGCAGACCAAGGAAGTCCACTACTGGGTGGGCACCCCCGTTCCCGCAGGCCACGCCTCCGAGCGCCTGCGTGCCCCCGTCGCGCGCGCCCCGCGCACCGAAATCGACCAGATCGCGTGGACCTCGCCCGAGCGCGCCGCCGACATGCTCACGCGCCGAGGCGATCGCCGCCTCCTCGCCGACATCGTCGCCCGCGCCCGCGAGGGTCGCCTCGTGACGACCACGCTCCTCGTCCTGCGTCCCGGGCAGGGCCTCACCCCGCGCCTCGACGAGGCCGGGGACGCCCACGCGCCCGCCTCTCCTTCCGCTTCTTCCGGCGGCACCGCTGCGCCTGCTGAGGCAGCGGCTCCCGCCAAGCCTCGCCCCGCGCCGACCCCCGCGATGGTGGCGTCCGCCGCGGCCAGGAGGGCCGCCCAGGTGGAGCGGGCCTCGGCGAAGAAGATTGAGAGTGCGCCGGAACCCATCGACCCGCCGCTCAGCCGATTCGGCGTGCGCCAGGCCTTTGACCTCATCGACCTGCTGTCCAGCTTCGGCGTGGCGCGCGCGTTCGCGTCGCCGGCTGCCCGCTCGCGCCAGAGCCTCACCCCGTGGGCGTCGATGGGTGGGGGAGCGGTGACCCTCGTCGAGTCTCTCGACCTGTCTGCCTCCGGCCCGGATGCGCAGGTTGATGCCGAGGCGCGCCTCGGACGCGTCCGCGCCTTCGCGGCGCAGCGCCTGCGCGAGCACTCGGCCCCCACGGTCCTGTCAGTCGCGGGTTCCGCGCGCGACGCGATCATCGAGGAGATCCGCGCTTTCGCGTCGGCCCCCGTCGCCGGTGCTGAGGCCCCGCGCCTGACGCGCGGCCAGGTCCTCGTCGCCCACGTCGAACACGGTCCCGATGGGCCGGTCGTCGCCGCCCTCGAAACCCACGGCGTCACCACGAAGGACCCCACCGTACACGCACGCAAGGCCTCCAAGAAGCACTGAAGCGGCCCGGCTGTTACCGAGCTGCCTCCGCTCCATTCGCGGGGCCGCTGTGTGGGAGAGCAGCCGGCGATAAAGCGCGATCCACATCGGTCGTCATCGCAGTAGGTAGAAGGTAAAAGTATCGGGTGGCGCCCGGCCTCAGCCAAGCACCACCCGATGTCGTTCGGAGACTCGACGGGCCCTACAGGCCCGATTCCTTCACCGATTGGGTCAGCTTCGAATGATCCAACGGGCGCGCCAGGCACACGATCGCTCGATCGTTTTGTGCCCAGGATTCCTTCGTCGGAATCATCCATGTCGCATCCAGGGTCGAGGTCAGGTAATCCGACCCCACGTACGCGTCAAACGCCGCGATGCACACCGACTCAGCCTGCCGGTTGAGCGCGTCGGCACCCGGGAAATCCCCGTCGGGCATCGAGTCGATGTGGAACACCTCGGCGTCGTGCTCGCGGGTGCAGCTGGTCGTCTCGAGTGTGGTCGCAGTGGTCTCCTCCGACCCCTCGGGCAGGAGGATGCACTGGCCGACCCGCATGTGCATGACGGACGAATCCGAGCATGCCGCGAGCGGGGCTGCGAGAAGAGCGGCGACCGCAGCCGTCGCAACGAGGCGACCGCGCATCAGTGAACTCCCAGAGGCAGCGCCACGACGAGGTACACGATGCCCGACACCAGCGCGGCGGCAGGCAGCGTGAGGAACCATGCGGTGACGATGTTGCCAGCGACGCCCCAGCGAACCGCTGAGAAGCGCTTCGTGCACCCCACGCCCATGATCGCCGTCGACACGACCTGCGTCGTCGAGATGGGGGCTTGAATGACGTAGGAGCACAGGTACAGGATCGAGGCGGACACGGCTTCGGCAGTGAAACCGCGAGCCGGATCCAGGTCGATGATCTTACGGCCGACCGTGCGCATAATGCGCCCGCCGCCGGCCATGGTACCCAGCGAAATCGCCAGAGCGCTCGAAATCTTCACCCACAGGGGCACGTTCATCTCGCCCGTGATCGGATCGAGGATATTGTGATGCTGGCCGTAACCGCCCGCCATGAGCGCCATGACGATGATGCCCATCGTCTTCTGCGCATCCTGGATGCCGTGGCCCAGGGCCATGGCCGCCGAGGAGAAACGCTGCGCGGCGCGGAAGCGGCGCATCGTGCGGTGATACTGCGCCTTGCGCAGCGCCCACAGCACGATCGTCATGGCGATGTAGCCGACGACGAAGCCGATGATCGGGGAGGCGAACATCGGGATCACGACGTGGCTCATGATGCCCCACCAGTGAACGACCGTGCCGCTCATGAGGCCGGCGCCCGCCAAGCCACCGATGAGGGCGTGCGAGGAGGACGACGGGAGTCCGAACCACCAGGTGATCAGGTTCCAGATGCAGGCGCCCAGCAGGGCGGCCAGGATGATGATAAGGCCCTTTTGCTGCATCTCCGGCAGTGGAGACTCGGCGTAGTCGCTGATCGAGATGATGCCCTTACCGACCGTCTTGGCGACGCCCGTGCCCATCATGGCGCCGATGACGTTCATCGTCGCCGCCATGAGGAGCGCCGCGCGGGGAGTCCACGCGCGCGTCGACACGGAGGTCGCGATCGCGTTCGCCGCGTCGTGGAAGCCGTTCGTGTAACTGAAGAACAGTGCGACGACGATGACGACGCAGACGAGGATCAGATTCAGATCCACGGCTCAGGATTCCTTCAGTGCGAGGGACTCGATGACGTTGGCCAGCTCCTCGAAGGCGTCGGCGCAGGATTCGAGGCTCTGGACGATGTCCTTGAGCTTGATGATCGTGACCGCGTCGAGGCCCGAGTCGAACAGGGCCGTCAGCGTGCGGCGGTAGGCCAGGTCACCCTCGTTCTCAAGGCGGTTGATCTCGATCCAGTAGTCGCGCATGTCCACGGGCGACTTGAGCTTGGGCATGTTCTCGGCGGTCAGGTCCGCGCAGTGCTTGATGACCGCGATCTGCTCGTTGAGCAGGGAGACCAGGGAGGAGGGAATGTCGGCAATGCCGTAGACGACCAGGAGATCGCCGGCCTCGTCGATGAAGTCGAGGCAGTCGTCCAGGTGGGAGGCCAGCGACTGCAGATCCTCGCGGTCGAAAGGCGTGATGAACGAGGAGTTGATGCGCTGAACGATCGCGTGGTTCAGCTCGTCGCCGCGGTGCTCAACCTCGTGGAGCTGATCGCGCAGGGCGATGCGCTCTTCGGGGGAGGCGGCGTAGATGTGCGTCAGGAACTCAACGGCCTGCACGAGCTGGCGGGCCTGGGAGGTGAAGTCTTCAAAAAAGTCAGGGCCTTGGGTCTTGTTTCGGAATCCCATGGTGTACTCGGTCCTTCCAATGGTGAACAGCACTGTTGTGCTATCTGTAATCGTCGGTCATGGGGCGGTGAGACTTCAAGTTCAGATATGGATTTGTGACCCCATATTCGGTGTTCTATCTCACGGCGATGGGTGAATGGACGACTTCCGTCGCATTCGCGAGGTCGGGGCGGAGTCGGGCGTTCATAGAGACCCTTGTGGGTGGGTTGAAGGTCCCTATCGGTCGGGCGGGGTGTGACTCGTTCGACTACGATTGTGGTGTGACCGGGACCAAGCGCCCGTAAGCGCGGGTGAGGGGTCCGGCATGATTGATTCTGTCAATCGGGGACGCAGACGCGGCCTCGACAATCCGAAATGCCTCAGGAGGCAAAATGTCCGTGACCGAACAGGACGTGCGTGCAGCCGCTCCGGCGAACGCTCCCGAAGATGTCATCAAGTGGGTTGCTGAAATTGCTGAGCTGACCACCCCTGACGCCATCGAGTTCTCCGACGGCTCCCAGGAGGAGTGGGATCGCCTGACCTCTCAGATGGTCGAGAGCGGCATGTTCACCAAGCTCAACGAGGAGAAGCGCCCCAACTCGTTCCTGGCTCGCTCTAAGCCGTCCGACGTTGCGCGCGTTGAGTCCCGTACCTTCATCTGCTGTGAGAAGGAAGAGGACGCTGGCCCGACGAACCACTGGGCCGACCCCAAGGAAATGAAGGCCACCCTGCGTGAGAAGTTCACGGGTGCCATGAAGGGCCGCACCATGTACGTGGTGCCCTTCTCCATGGGTCCCCTGGGCGGCCCCATCTCCCAGCTCGGTATTGAGATCACCGACTCCCCCTACGTTGTCGTCAACATGCGCATCATGACCCGCATGGGTGCTGCCGCCATGGACCTCATCAACGAGGGCCGCGTGTGGGTTCCCGCCGTTCACTCCGTCGGCGCTCCCCTCGAGCCCGGTCAGGAAGACTCCACCTGGCCTTGCAACGACGAGAAGTACATCACCCACTTCCCCGAGACCAACGAGATCTGGTCCTTCGGTTCGGGCTACGGCGGCAACGCTCTGCTCGGCAAGAAGTGCTTCGCCCTGCGCATCGCCTCGACGATGGCCCGCCGCGACGGCTGGATGGCCGAGCACATGCTCGTCCTGCGCCTGACCCGCGAGTCCACCGGCCAGCAGTTCCATGTCACCGCCGCCTTCCCGAGCGCCTGTGGCAAGACCAACCTCGCCATGCTCCAGCCCACGATCCCCGGCTACAAGGTCGAGACCGTCGGCGACGACATCGCGTGGATGCGTCCCGGTGAGGATGGCCGCCTGCGCGCCATCAACCCCGAGGCTGGCTTCTTCGGCGTTGCCCCCGGCACCTCCTACAAGACCAACCCCATGGCCATGGAGACCGGCAAGGCCAACTCCATCTTCACGAACGTCGCCCTGACCGACGACGGTGACGTGTGGTGGGAAGGCATCGACGGTGACGTTCCGGCGCACCTGATCGACTGGCACGGCAACGACTGGACCCCCGAGTCCGGCGAGAAGGCTGCTCACCCGAACAGCCGCTTCACCGTCCCCGCCTCGCAGTGCCCCATCATCTGCCCCGATTGGGAAGCCCCCGAGGGTGTCGCCATTGACGCTATCCTCTTCGGTGGCCGCCGCGCCACTAACGTCCCGCTGGTTGCCGAGCAGTACGAGCCCGCCCACGGCGTGTTCATCGGCGCCTCCGTGGCCTCCGAGGTCACCGCTGCTGCGACCGACGTCAAGGCCGGCTCGCTGCGCCACGACCCCTTCGCCATGCTGCCCTTCTGCGGCTACAACATGGCCGACTACTGGGGCCACTGGCTGGAGATGCAGGACAAGCTGGGCGAGAAGTTCCCGAAGGTCTACCAGGTCAACTGGTTCCGTAAGGACGAAGACGGCAACTTCATGTGGCCCGGCTACGGTGACAACGCCCGCGTCCTGGACTGGATCGTTCGCCGCGCCGCCGGCGAGGTCGAGGCCATCGATGGTGTGACCGGCCGCTACCCGAAGTTCGAGGACTTCAACCTTGAGGGCCTGGACATCGACGAGGCCATCTGGGCGAAGCTCTTCGCGATCGACCCCGACGCCTGGGCCGCCGAGATGGACGACACCGAGGAGTACTTCTCGCAGTTCGGCGATAAGCTCCCCGCTGCCATCACCGAGCAGCTGGCCAAGTTCCGCGAGCGCATCGCCGCCGCGAAGCAGGCCTGATTGATGCGAATCTGAGGGTGAGCCCCGGAGGATACTCCGGGGCTCACCCCTTTTTCTCCCCGTGGGGTGACTGCCGAAGCACGGCAGTAAGATTCCGAGCTCCGCCCAGCCCCCGCCTCGTCGATCGAGAGACGAAAACTGACCGGGTTGCGTCAACGAGGAGTCGGCGGGCTACACTGGAACAGCATCCGACCGCGCACGCAAGGAGAGTCCGTGCCCAACTACTTGACGAACGACGAGCTGGCCCACGCGAAGAGCCTGCTCGATCGCATGACCACCATCTATCAGCACACCGTCGTGGGTCAGGAAGGCCTGCGACGCGCGCTCACCGCCTCTCTGCTCGCCGGCGGCCACGTCCTGGTTGAATCCGTGCCCGGCCTGGCGAAGACGACGGCCGCGCAGACCCTCGCGTCCGCGGTGTCCGGAACGTTCCACCGCATCCAGTGCACGCCCGACCTGATGCCCAACGACATCGTCGGCTCCCAGATCTGGAACCAGGAGCGTGGCGAGATGGTCACCCAGCTGGGCCCCGTCCACGCCAACATGGTGCTCCTCGACGAGATCAACCGTTCCTCGGCGAAGACTCAGTCCGCCATGCTCGAGGCCATGCAGGAACGACAGACCACGATCGGCGGCGTCAACCACAAGCTGCCCAACCCCTTCATGGTCATGGCCACCCAGAACCCTATCGAAGAAGAAGGCACCTACGTGCTGCCCGAGGCTCAGATGGACCGATTCCTCCTCAAGGAGGTCATCACCTACCCGACGCCCATTGAGGAGCTCGAGGTTCTCACCCGCATCGACTCCGGCCAGATGACCTCGTCGGCATCGGTCCCACCCATCACTCTCGACGACGTGCGTACCCTGCAGGAAGCGCGCCGACGCGTGTTCGTGCACGAGACCCTCAAGGCCTACATCGTCGACATCGTCAACACCACCCGTGGCGCCGGCCCGAACCCGCTGCCCGGATGGAACAAGCACGTGCGCGTGGGTGCCTCTCCCCGTGGTGGCATCGCCCTCATGCAGATCGCGCAGGCGATCGCCCTCATGTCGGGGCGAAACCACGTCATGCCCGACGACATCAAGGAGATGCGCTACGGTATCCTGCGCCACCGCATCATCCGCACCTTCGACGCACTGGCGGACAACGTCTCCATCGAGGGCCTCATCGACGCTGTGTTCAACGCGGTGCCCGTGCCGTAACGATTCTCCCGCCCGCCGCCAACGCCCTCAAGGAACGCAATGCCTGTACGCTCGCGCGAAATCCACGCGCTCTCCACGCGCATCCAGCTGCCCGTCATGCGCAAGCTACTGTCCATCATGGATGGACAGCACTCCGCGCTGCGGCAGGGACGCGGCTGGGAGTTCATGGACCTGGCTCCCTATCAGCCGGGCGACGACGTGCGTGAAATCGACTGGGCGGCGACGGCGCGCACCGGTTCGCCGGTCATTAAGAGGCACGAGGCCACGGCGAACCTGCAGGTCATGCTCGTCGTCGACACGGGCCGCGAGATGGGTGCCCTCGCCCCGTCGGGTGAGACGAAGGAAGAGATCGCCCTGGCGGCGTGCGAGGCGATCGCATGGCTGAGCGTCGCGCGCGGCGACCAGATTGGCCTCGTCGCCGGCGATGCCGAGCGCGTGCGCTTCATGCCCGCCCGATCCGGAAACGCCCACGCTGAAACGATCATGCGCCGCATCGAGGAGGACATCACGCTGTCATCCCCGCACTCGGACGTGCCTAAGCTCCTGGCACGCGCGCGGACGGTGACCCGACGCCGCAGCCTCATCGTCCTCGTCACCGACGCAACCCAGCCGGAGCCGACGCGCCTGTCCGATGACCTCATCAAATCCCTGTCCGTGCGCCACCAGGTCATCGTGGTGAGCGTGGAGGACATCGACCCGACCTCCCTCGACGAGGGCACGAACGTGGTCGACGTCACCGAAGGGCCTCTCCCGGACTTCCTGCTACGCGACTCGCAGCTGGCCGGGGAAGCCGCCAATCTCGTGGCGATGCGCCGACACGCGGTCGCCCAAATGCTCGATAAGCGTGGGGTGATCCGCGTGGACGTGGGCTCCAGCGAGGATGTCCCGCGCGCACTCATGCGAGCCCTCGAAAGGGGAGCACATGTCCGGTGATCTCAGCAGTAGCTTGAACGATCCTGCGGTCTACCCGAACTGGATGTGGATCCTGGGGACGGTGCTCGTCGCCGGCGTCCTGGGGTGGATTGTCTACAGCATCTGGCGCTGGTGGACGTCGCGCATTGGCGAGGTCATGGAACTCCAGACGATCACGGATGCCCGCCGCAAGAAGTACCTCACGTACGTCGATCAGATCGCCGACCGCTACGCCGACGGTGACCTGGATGCGCGCGGCGTTCACCTGGCGCTCGCGGGCCTCATGCGCGCCCTGGGCACCGAGCGAACGGGCCGAGACCTCGAGGTCGCGACCGTGTCCGAGGTGCGCGAGCTCGTCCCGGTGTGGCCGGGTCTGGCGGACGTCCTGCAGGCCTGCGAGGTCCCCAGTTTCTCAGGCGATGACATCCCGCAGGGGCAGCCCTCTCACGAGGCCGTCACCAACGTCTTGACCATGGCCGTGGAGGCGGTGAACGTATGAGGTTCTGGTGGTTAATCCCCGTCGTCCTGGCGGTCGTCGCGATCGCGACGGTCGTTGGTTGGCTGCTCGCGCGTCGCGCCGGCGTGCGCTCGGGAAAGAAGGGTTGGGTCGCCAACACCGGCTACCTGCGAGGTCTGCCGAAGTACCAGGCGCTCGTGCGTCGCACGCGCGCCTCGCTGGCTATGGCCTTCGTCTGCTTCCTGATCGCCGTCATCGCGACCTCCGTGTCGGCGGGCGCGCCCGTCGACCGCTACGTCAAGCACGACAAGTCCGCGAGCCGCGACATCGTCCTGTGCCTGGACGCGTCCGGATCGATGCTGCCCTACGACTCAAAGATCGGCGAGGCCTTCCGGCAAATCATCTCCCACTTCGAGGGTGAGAGGATCTCGCTGCAGCTGTGGGATGCCTACTCGATGACGATGTTCCCGCTCACCGACGACTACGACATGGCCACCGACGTCCTCCAGGAAATGTCGGACACGATCGACACCGGCCTCATCCAGTACGGTGGAAGGTTGTCTGGAACGCAGGAACTCTTCGACTACCTGGCGCCCGTCATGGACGAGAACCAGGAGGTCTCCTCGCTCGTCGGCGACGGTCTGGCCTCGTGCATCATGGGCTTCGACCATAACGACAAGCAGCGCTCCCGCACCATCCTGCTGGCCACCGACAACGAGGTGTATGGCGACGGAGTCTACGACCTGAGCGAGGCGATCGAGTTCGCGAAGAGCCAGGGAGTGACGGTCACCGCCCTCTACCCGGGATCGGATGTCAGCCTGAGCTATCAGGCCCTACAGCTGCGTGACGAGGTGCGTAAGACCGGCGGCGACTTCTACGACGCCTCATCCCCGTCAGCCGTGGATAGCGTCGTGCGCCAGATCGAGGCCGAACAGAAGGAAGAGCTCGACTCGGCTGGAAAGATGATAGAGACGGACCGCCCCGCTGCCGCCTTGGGGTGGACACTCGTCGGCGTCGTGTCCCTGCTTGGTCTGCTCGCGTTCGGGAGGCTCTGACATGATTTTTCGCCCCGTCTTTCACGTGGTCGTCCTGGGCATCATCGCCATGCTCGGCGCGCTCTTCGTGTTCCTGTCGGCCAAGCGCGCAACCCGCCGCAACGTCATGGACATCCTACGTCGCTTCCTCATCGTCGTCACAGTCATCATCATGGGCGCAGGCCCGTCGATCCCCGGCGAGGCCCAGGAAGTGACCTCGACCCTCGAGGTCTACTTCGTCATCGACCGCACCGGCTCCATGGCCGCCGAGGACTGGGACGGCAACAAGCCCCGCATCGACGGTGTACGCAACGACATCTCGATCATGATGAACATCCTCACCGGCTCGCGCTTTTCCATCATGTCCTGGGACTCGAAGGTCCACACGGACCTGCCGCTGACTTCCGACGCGTCCGCGGTCGTCGCGTACATGGATTCCTTTGATCGCGAGCTTTCCAGCTCCTCCCAGGGATCGTCGGTGAACCGACCCGCCCAAGACCTCGCTAAGCTCCTGAAGAAGAACAAGGAACGCCACCCCCAGAACGTGCGCGCCCTCTTCGTCTTCTCCGACGGCGAGACCTCCAACCAGAACCACTGGACCAGCGCACCCGCAGGCGAAGCCAGCGACTGGGATGCCGTCAAGGAGTACATCGACGGCGGCCTCGTTCTTGGCTACGGCACCGAGGAAGGTGGCCCCATGAAGGTCCTGCGCCTGGGCGACAGCGGCTCCCAGAGCGGCGGTGAACCCGAGTACATCCGCGACTTGTCGCAGCCCGGTAACCCGATCGCCATTTCGAAGATCGACGAGGCCGCCCTCAAGGACGTCGCCTCACGCGTGGGCGTCGACTACGTGCACTCGCCCGACAAGTCGGCGATCGAATCGCACGCGCGTTCCGTGCTCGACAAGGCGTCGACGCTCGCCGAGTCGCGCAATCTGAAAGACACGTATCGCTACATCATCTGGCCTTTCGCGCTCCTTCTCGGGGGCCTCCTCGCGTGGGAGGGCGCCACGCTGGCGCTGCGCGCCCAACAGCTGAGGAACTCCCATGCCATCTGAGAACTCGCAGCCTGAAGCAGACCTTCTCCCCTTTGGCGCGCCCCAGGTCGATCCCGTCGATCCCTCCGTTCGTGCGAAGCTCGCCAAGGCCTCGTCGGGTAAGCAGAAGATCGAGCGCAACCCGCGGGCGCTGCGCCCCCTGTGGTACTCAATCCCGATCCTCGTCATCGTGCTGACCGTCGCCGCGTACCTGATCGGCCTGTCGCTCTGGTCGCGCTCGTCCCTGAGCCACTGGAAGGCTCAGGAATACGACGTCGCGCAGACGGGCTACGAAGGCCAGATGACGTGGACGAAGATCGGTATCGAGCGCTGGGTCGCGCACTACAACCGCGGCACCACTCTCGTGCGTCAGGGGCAGACTGACGAGGGCGTGACGGAGCTGCGTACCGCCTTCGACCTCGTCCCCAAGGCCACCGAGGTCAAGCCCGGCCGACTCGAGCCCTTCTCCTACGAATGCCGCGTTCGCGTCAACCTCGCGATCGGCATCGAGATTCAGGGCGACGCGCAGGCTGCCGCCGGTGAGTACGCAGGTGCCGCGACTACCTACCAGGAAGCCGAAGAGACGGTCGCCCCCTGTCAGACGGCCTCCAACTCCAGCCAGAACCAGTCCGACCAGAACCAGTCCGACGACAAGGATCAGTCGGGCAATCAGAACCAGTCCGGCGATCAGCAGCAGTCGGGCAACAAGTCCGATAACCCCGCCGACCAGAACAAGGAACGCGTCGAGGATAAGAAGCAGAAGGCTGAGGAGCAGTCCGAGGAGCAGGGCGATCAGCAGAAGGATCAGCAGGACAAGGGATCGAAGGATCAGCAGACGAACCCGAGTTCCAGCCCGAGCCCCAGCCCGAGCCCCACGCAGAACCCCTACGAGGGAGAGACCCCGGAGGAAAAGCAGCGCCGCGAAGAGTTGCAGCACAAGAACGATCAGCGCAACAAGGACCAACGCGACCAGAAGGATGACCGCCGCAGCGGCAACCCGAACGGTGCCTGGTGAGGGCTGCAAGTCCGTCTCACTTTCGCTGTGACGTGTACCCATAAAACCCAACGGCGGCCCGGAAGGCCACCAAACACCGATAGGCTTGAATCGTGAAGGTTCTTCTCGTTGGTAACGGGGGTCGCGAACACGCGATCGCCCGTGCGCTTGTACGAACGTCCACCGCCGAGCATCCCGTATCTCTCGTCGTCCAGGCGGGTAATCCCGCGCTGGAGCAGCTGGGCCGCTCCCTGACCATGGATCCCCTGGATCCGAAGGACGTCGTCCGTCGCGCCACATCCGAGAACGTCGACCTCGTGGTCGTCGGCCCCGAGGCTCCGCTCGTCGCGGGTGTCGCGGATGCGGTCCTCGACTACGGGATCCCCGTTTTCGGTCCGACGAAAGATGCGGCGCGCCTCGAGGCCTCCAAGTCTTTCGCGAAGCAGGTCATGGCCGATGCCGGCGTGGCCACCGCTCGTGCCTTCACGTGCACCACGATGGACGAGGTCGAGGCCGCGTTCGACGACCTGGGTGCCCCCTACGTCGTGAAGGATGATGCGCTTGCCGCCGGCAAGGGCGTTGTCGTGACCGCCGACCGCGCCCAGGCCTCGGAGCATGCGCGCGCCTGCCTGTCACGCGACGGGGGAGCGGTCGTCATCGAGGACTATCTCGACGGCCCCGAGGTCTCCCTCTTCTGTTTCGCCGACGGTGCCACCGTCGTGCCGCTGCAGCCCGCGCAGGACTTCAAGCGCGTCGGCGACGGCAACGAGGGCCCGAACACGGGCGGCATGGGTGCCTACAGCCCCCTCCCGTGGCTCCCCGACGAGGCCACGCAGCGCATCGTCGACGAGGTCGCTCAGCCCGTCATCACCGAGATGGCGCGTCGCGGTACCCCCTTCCGCGGCCTGCTGTACTGCGGCCTCGCGATGACCTCGAAGGGCATCCGCGTCGTCGAATTCAACGTGCGTTTCGGCGACCCGGAGACCCAGGTGGTCCTCGAACGCCTCGACTCCCCGCTGGCCCCCATCCTGTACGCGGCCGCCACTGGCACTCTGGCGAAGGTCCCCGCCCCCGTGTGGAGCGAGGACGCGGCTGTCACCGTCGTCATGGCCTCGGGCGGCTACCCGGGCCCCACCGACACCGGGCACGAGATCACCGGTATCGAAGCGGCCGAGGAGCTCGACGGCGTCCACGTCATCCACGCCGGCACCTCCGAGGAGATCACCGACGACCCGACCGACGTTGCGGCGGGATGCTGCGGTTTCGAACCGACCTACGCGCTGGTGAACTCCGGCGGCCGAGTCCTCGACGTCGTCGCCCGCGCGGCCACGCTCGACGAGGCCCGTGCCCTGGCCTACCGGGCCGTCGACCTCATCCACTTCGACGGGGAATACCACCGCAGCGACATCGCGACGTGGCCCGCCGACCTGGCCGTCACCCTCGACTGAGACCCCCTGAGGAGCATCATGACCGCCACCCTCCACGGCTGGACCCCGCTAAGCGCGGGCAAGGTTCGCGACATCTACGCTCCCGACGAGGCCGTGGTCGGCCCCGCGCCGCAGACCGCCACCCCGGCGGGTCGCCCGCGCCACGCGAAGGCGGGACCGGAAGCGCTCCTCATGGTGACGTCGGATCGCATCAGCGCCTACGACTACGTGCTGCCCACGCTGATCCCCGGCAAGGGTGCGGTCCTCAACCAGCTCGCCATCTGGTGGATGGGCCAGCTGCGTCCCCTCGTGGAAAACCACCTGCTGGCCGTCGGCACGAAGGCCCCGGCCGAGGCCTCGCGCGCGCTGGAGGGTGCCCAGCCCACACGCTTCACGGTTCCCGCCGAGGTGGACGGGCGCGCGGTCGTGTGCCGCAGCCTGCACATGATCCCCATCGAGTGCGTGGTGCGCGGCTACCTGACCGGCTCGGGTCTCGCCGAGTACCGCGAGTCCGGCTCCGTGTGCGGCATCAAGCTACCCGAGGGCCTGACCGAGGCCTCGCGCCTCGAAGAGCCGATCTTCACGCCCGCCGCGAAGGCCGAGCTGGGCGAGCACGACGAGAACATCACCTTCGAGCAGACCGCCGAGCGCATCGGCGAGGAGCTCGCGACCGCGATCCGTGACCTGTCGATCGCCCTGTACCGGGCCGCCCGCGACATTGCGGCGCAGCGCGGCATCATCATCGCGGACACCAAGTTCGAGTTCGGCATCGACGTGACCACGGGCGCGCTCGTGCTCGCGGACGAGATCCTCACGCCGGACTCCTCGCGTTTCTGGCCCGCTGACCAGTGGGTGGAGGGCCAGGTCGCGCCCAGCTTCGACAAGCAGTACGTGCGCGACTGGCTGGTCTCCGAGCAGTCCGGCTGGGACCGCGCCTCGGGCACCAACCCGCCCGCGCTGCCCGAATCCGTGGCCGCCGCGACCGCCGCGCGCTACGTCGAGGCCTACCGCCGACTCACCGGGTCGGACCCCATCCTGTAAATAGACTTGCCCGCCGGGCAAGATGCGCGGCGGGATCCTCACCAACAACACAAGGAGGAACGCCGTGGGGCGAATCATCGTGGAAGTGATGCCGAAGCCGGAGATTCTGGATCCCCAGGGTAAGGCTGTCGGTTCGGCGCTGCCCAGGCTCGGAATCACGAGCTTTACGGCCGTGCGCCAGGGTAAGTGCTTCCACCTGAGCGTGGACGGTCCCGTCACCGACGAGCTCCTGGACCAGGCCCGCAAGGCCGCCGAAGAGGTCCTGTCCAACCCGATCATCGAGGACGTCGTGCGCGTCGAGGCCATCGACGAGGCCGACGCCCGTTACGCGGGAGGCGCGCAGTGACCCGCATCGGAGTCGTCACCTTCCCCGGCACCCTCGACGACCGCGATGCCGCCCGCGCGGTTGAAATCGCCGGAGCCGAGGCCGTGTCCCTGTGGCACAAGGACGCCGACCTGCACGGCGTCGACGCGGTCGTCATCCCCGGCGGCTTCTCCTACGGCGACTACCTGCGCTGCGGCGCGATCGCGGCGACCGCCCCCGTCATGAGCGAGATCGTGCGCGAAGCCGGACGAGGCCTGCCCGTCCTGGGCATCTGCAACGGCTTCCAGGTCCTGTGCGAGTCGCACCTGCTGCCCGGCGCGCTCATCCGCAACGACCACCAGAAGTTCCTGTGCCGCGACCAGGTGCTGCGCATCGAGAACGCGGACACCGCGTGGACGCGCGCCTACAGTGCCGGAGACACCATCACCGTCCCCCTCAAGAACGGCGAAGGCAACTTCCAGGCGTCCCCCGCCGAGCTCGAACGGCTCGAGGGCGAAGGACGCGTCGTGTTCCGCTACGTCGACTTCAACCCCAACGGAAGCGCCAACGACATCGCGGGCGTCACCAACGCCGCGGGCAACGTCGTCGGCCTCATGCCCCACCCCGAGCACGCGACCGAGGCCGGCTTCGGCCCGCTCTCCCTCGGACCCGAGGGTGCCAGCCACCACGGCGGCACCGACGGCCTGGGCATCTTCCGTTCCGTCCTCGCATCCCTCGTCGGCTGACGACGCCACCGCGCCCTCACGCGTGAGGGCGCCCCGGCCTCGTCCCAGACCTTTCGAATGGAAACACGAATGACCTCCGAAAACACCCGCGAGCTGCCCGACACCGTCGGCAACGCCGCCGCGACCCCCGGCCAGGACATGCCCTGGAAGGAACTCGGCCTCAAAGAGGACGAATACCAGCGCATCTGCGACATCCTCGGGCGCCGACCCACCAACGCCGAGCTCGCCATGTACTCCGTCATGTGGTCCGAGCACTGCTCCTACAAGTCCTCCAAGAAGCACCTCGCCGAACAGTTCGGCGCGCGCACGACCGACGCGATGAGGAAGAACCTCCTCGTCGGCATGGGCCAGAACGCCGGCGTCGTCGACATCGGCGGCGGCTGGGCCGTGACCTTCAAGGTGGAATCTCACAACCACCCGTCCTTCGTCGAGCCCTACCAGGGTGCGGCCACCGGCGTGGGCGGCATCGTCCGCGACATCATCTCCATGGGCGCGCGCCCGATCGCCGTCATGGACCAGCTGCGCTTCGGTGCCGTCGACCATCCCGACACGGCGCGCGTCGTCCACGGCGTCGTCTCCGGCGTCGGAGGCTACGGCAACTGCCTGGGCCTGCCCAACATCGGCGGTGAAACCGAGTTCGACCCCTCCTACCAGGGCAACCCCCTCGTCAACGCGCTGTGCATCGGCAAGCTGCGCCACGACGACATCCACCTGGCCAACGCGACCGGTGAGGGTAACCTCGTCGTCCTCTTCGGCGCGCGCACCGGCGGCGACGGCATCGGCGGCGCCTCCATCCTCGCCTCCGAGACCTTCGAAGATGGCATGCCCGCCAAGCGTCCCTCCGTCCAGGTGGGTGACCCCTTCATGGAGAAGGTCCTCATCGAGTGTTGCCTCGACCTGTTCGAGGCCGGCGTCGTCCAGGGCATCCAGGACCTCGGCGCCGCGGGCATCTCGTGCGCGACCTCCGAGCTGGCTTCCAACGGCGACTCCGGCATGCATGTCGACCTCGAGAACGTGCTCCTGCGCGACCCCACCCTCACCGCGGGCGAGATCCTCATGAGCGAGTCCCAGGAACGCATGATGGCGATCGTGACCCCGCAGGATCGCGAGCGCTTCTTCGAGATCATCGACAAGTGGGACGTCGAGGCCGCGGTCATCGGTCACCTGACCGGCGACGGACGCCTGACGATCGACCACCACGGCCACCGCATCGTCGACGTCGACCCGAAGACCGTCGCCCACGAGGGCCCCGTCTACGACCGTCCCTACGCGCGCCCCGCATGGCAGGACGAGCTGCAGGCCGCAACCTCCGAGTCGCTTGCCCGTCCCGCAACGCGCGAGGAACTCATTGCCGACGTGCGCGCCGTGCTCTCCGACGTCAACCAGGCCTCCAAGGCGTGGGTCACCGACCAGTACGACCGCTACGTGCAGGGCAACACGGCGCTGGCCCAGCCCGACGACGCGGGCGTCATCCGCATCGACGAGGCCACCGGCTTGGGCGTTGCGCTCTCGACCGACGCGAACGGCTGGTACACCAAGCTCGACCCGGCAGCGGGAGCCCGCCAGGCCCTCGCCGAGTCCTACCGTAACGTCGCCGTCGTCGGCGCCGAGCCCGTCGCCATCACGGACTGCCTGAACTTCGGCAACCCCGAAGACACGGACGCCATGTGGCAGCTGGTGACCGCCATGACCGCGCTCGCGGACGGCTGCATCGAGCTCGAGATCCCCGTGACCGGCGGCAACGTGTCTCTGTACAACTCGTCCGGCACCGAGAAGGGCCTGCCGAACTCGTCGATCAACCCGACGCCCGTCATCGGCATGCTCGGCATCCTCCCCGACGTTACGCGCGCCAACCCCTCCGGCTTCACCGAAGAGGGCCTGGCCGTCATCCTCCTGGGCACTACCCGCGAGGAGTTCGACGGTTCTGCGTGGGCGCGCATCGCCCGCTCGCACCTGGGTGGCCTCCCGCCCGAGGTCGACCTGAAGGCCGAGGTCGCCCTCGGTAACGTCGTGCGCGCGCTGAGTGCCGCAGATGGGCCGGATGGCCGACCCCTCGTGCGCGCCGCACACGACCTGTCGAACGGTGGGCTCGTCCAGTCCCTCGTGGACTCCGCGCTGCGCTTCGGCATCGGCGGCGTCTTCGACGTGGCCGGGGCCGCCCGCCGCGACTGCGTCGGCGACCACGAGATGCTCCTGTCCGAGTCCCAGGCCCGCGCCTTTGTCGCGGTGCCGGAGGCGGCGCTCAAGGCCGTGTTCGCGGCCGCCGAGGCCGAGGGCGTGGACGCCGTGCGCATTGGCACCACGGGTGGCGACATGCTCGCGATCAGCGGCGTGGACCTGCTCGCCGCCGAAGGTGAGGGCTGCGGCTGGATCGCCTCGATCGACGAGCTGCGCGAGCTGAGCGAAACGGGACGCAAGTACTTCTGAGCGTCTGAGCTGTAGCGCTGGGGGCGCGGGCCTGCGGGCCTGCGCCCCCAATGCTGTGCTGTGTCTAATTCCTGCCTGATCTGTGGTGTTACTTGCTGCCCCGACAGATCTCCGGCCGCCGCGCGGCCTGCCCGCCCGCTCGCCGTCCGCGCTGCGAGCTGCGCTCGGCGCGTCGGCTCGAAGCCCGGCCAGGCCCCGCAGGCCTCGCGGCGGCCTCCAATCGGTCGGGGGTGTCTGTGTGTTGCCCGGCCAGGCCCCGCAGGCCACGGGTGCCGCGGCATGGCCCCCTCCATCCCGCCGGCCTCGCATCCAGCCCTCGCTTGTCGCGTTGTTGAGCCCACCCTCAATTTCGCACGTAATTCCCCTGGGGCTGTTTCAGGATTTGAATTGTGTTTGTTGGTATTTCAACGTTCTTGTGGCATCTCGAAAAGTGACCGCGATAAATTACGTGCGAGTTTTCTGGGGAGTGGGCGTGTGGCTGCGCGCGGCGCGGTTGTCTGAAACTAATGTCGCCTTTGCTCATGCAGGTTGAGCCTCAGCTGAAACCGTCATCGCCTTTGCTCGTGCGGGGCGTCGCTCAACTGAAACCGTCATCGCCTTTGCGGGCGAGAAATGGGTGTTTTTCGTGTGTTTTTCGGTTGCAGAGGTGTTGTCGGTTTCAATGGTTGCTGTTTAGGGGTGAGCAGTGGTGATGGCGGTTTCACGCCCGCCTGCATCAGCGGCCGCAGAGGCGTCATTGGTTGCAACGTCGCCACGTGGCTACGTTCTGTGCGCGAAAAAGGTTGTCCAGCGTGCTCACAACACCCCAATTTTGGCGTTTTTGGGCGTGCAGGGCGAACTTTTTCGCGGATAAGCCGCTGGAAGCTCCGTGCTGGGCGAGTTTCTTCGCGCCAACCGACGAACCAGGTTTCGTCGGCGACGCGCCCCCTCCACACCGGCGGCAATGGGGGCACTACATGAAGCCCCTAGGAGCGTGTCATCGGCGTGTCTGACCCTCATGTCGTGCAATTCCCCCCGATTGGCGGCAGTGAGGCCCCGACGTGAGATGGTGTGGTGCCCAAAGTGCAGACCACCTCGGCAAAAACGTTGAAAATGGGGTGTTGTGGGCTAGGTGGTCTGCGTTGTGGACGCAGCGGCGTCTATCGTGTGTGTTGTTCGCATGTAAGCTCCTGAACATGCGCGTTAACCCCTTGATGCGCACGTAAACCCCAAGATATGCGCCTGGGCGGGGCTGCCCACGCGCATCTCATCGGGTTAACGTGCGGATGAAAGGGCCCAGGCCACCACCTATCGGGTTAACGTGCGCGTAGGTCGGCACCGGAGATACTCGGTAGGCACGCAAGCAAGCCGGAGAGCACACCCCAACGCATGGTTTCGAGCACTCGAGGTACCAATGCGTACCGGCGCAAAACGCCATAAAGCGAAGTCATACTGGGTAGGAACGGCGTCCGACACGTGCTGTGACAACGCTCCAACGCTCGTGCCATTTGGTCGAAGTACTACCAAGACCCCACCATTCTTTGGCATACTGAGG
>CAUTRF010000015.1:0-33743 GCA_963540795.1 uncultured Actinomyces sp. | reverse complement strand
ACTACAAACTCCGAATGCTCCTCATCGCAGGAGGCTTAGACGCCTCCACCCACACTCAACTCTGAAGAGCCCGAATAGCGTTTTAGATTTTATGTTCGGATACCATTGTGAACACCCAGTTTCCTACGACTCAGGCCATTTGACATTTCCTACCTATTGGAGATGCGACGATCCTCCACCATCCACAGAAACACCATCAGATCCACCGTCAACTCAGAAGATTCTGCGTCACGCTGCTGCCACCATCCACGCGGATGGCGCAGGAATCTACAAGCAGCCCCCAAACGTCTCATATACGAACAAGTACATTCCCACGATCGTCTCGGTCACGAACCCGACACAGACTCACGTCATCAACCTATTGGGGCACGACATCACCATCACTCTGACGGCCACGTCCTACACGTGGAGCTGGGGAGACGGTACCCCGGATCTGACCACGACCTCGCCGGGCATGCCCTGGCAAGAAGGAATGGATCCCAACACCGACCCCGCCCTGATCCGCCACTACTACAAGGCACCCAACGGGTGGAAGTCGTTCCTGGATGGACCCTACCCCTACGCCACGCGCACCATCACCCTGACCACGACCTGGGCGGGCACGGCCACCAACCCATTCACGGGCGAGACCCAAACGATCAACGGCCTGGTCACCACCACCGAAACGACGGGACCGTTCCAGCTTGGTCAACTCATCATCAACAACACCGACACCGCAGAAGAAGAACAAGGCCACTGACCCACCCAACACGCCTGGGCACAACGCCCGAGAAGGCGGGCTTCACGTCCGCGAGCGAGGGGCAACAGAGCGGCTTACTCACCCCGCTGCACATATCGCGTCAGGATGACTGTCAATTTCCTTCAGAGGAAGCACGTTGCTTCAGAGCGTTATGGCGCTGACCATCCGACCGCACCGTGCCGCCTACTCCCGGGCCGTTCCTCACTTGGGGGTCGCCCGGGAGCGGGGGTGCCAGCGCAGTCAGGTCATAGCCACGCTCAGCCTCGTTAGCCCACGCCTGTATCTGTTCATCGCTGACAGGATTCTCATGAATGAGACGATCGCTCATTCGACTTCTTGTAAAACAAAGCCGCCGAACCACCACCAGCGGGACCGGCACGAACACATGCTCGGTCTAGGACCACACTTTCTTACTCGAGCGAATCAATCAAATCGCGCACAAGCTGAGACGGAGTCGTACCGCGCTCCTGAGCCACCTCAGCAAGCTTCGCGCGGCGAGAACGATCAAGACGGAGGGTGAACGGCTTAGCACCAACACCGACGCTAATCGGGCGTCCGGCCACAGACGAACCGAGATGCTTCCCGTCGTACGGAACACCGTTCTCGGCCTCGTTCCCCCAACGCTCCAGATCCTCATCAGTGAACGTCGCACCATCAGCTGACGTATACGTCGCCATCATTACCTCCTTAATCCAACCTCTGCGAGCACCGCTCGCGTTACCGCCGAAGCCACTCATTCACACACACATACCAGTGTATGTACGAAATAGGTCCCAAAGGAACGGACTCCCACAACATCTCTCCCCGCGCGAGCACAACACACGCTCAGGGGCCGCGCACGAGACATCGTGCGCGGCCCCTGAGCGTTCAGCCGGGAGGAAGCCCCGGCCTCGTGACGCCTACTCCTGGAGGCGACCCTCATCGTCGAACACGTAGCGCGTGCCGTCGATCCAGCGCGCCCCGGTCACCATCGCCCCGGAGGAGGAGAGGTAGAACCAGGAGCCGCCGTCCTTCAGCCAGCCGGTGCTCATGGCGCCTGAGGGGGCGAAGTGGTACCAGGAGGATCCGATGCGCGCCCAGCCCGTGGCCATCGCGCCAGAATCGGCCAGGTAGTACCAGGAGGCGCCGTCCTTCACCCAGCCGGTGCGCATGGCACCCGAGGAGCCCAGGTAGTACCAGGTGTCACGCACCTTGGTCCATCCGCTGGCCATCTCGCCGCTGATGGGATCCAGGTAGTACCAGGTGCCACGCACGCTCACCCAGCCCGCGGCCTGGCCGCCGGAGGGGCCGTAGTAGAACCAGTGGCCACCCTCGCTGACCCAGCCGGTCACCATGTAGCCGCGGGCGTCGAAGCGGTAGATCGCCCCGTCGATGCGCAGCTGCGTCGAGGTCGGGTAGGTGCCGTCCTCGTAGCGCCACCACCAGCCGAACGCGCCGGACACCCAGCGGCCCGAGCGGGCCTCGTCGGGGCCAACATGGTCGGGGCTGACGGTGAAGGGAACCTGGAGGGTCGCGTCATCGTCGGCGCGTGCGTCGTTGTTGCGGCCCATGGCCTCGACCGTGACCGTCGCGGCGCCCGCGAAGCGTCCCGTGCCGTTCGGGTGGGACACGTCCACGCCGTCGGCCTGCAGCGTCACCGAGTTACCCTCGAAGGCACCGTTGCCGACGCCGGTCGCAACCTCGCGCTCACCGACGAGGAGACGCGCGGAGGTCACCGGACCGGTGGCGGTCACGCGGATGGAGACGCGTCCGGCGACGCTCTCCCCCGCCAGGGGCTGCCACGTGGTGCCATCGGTGGAGTACTCGACGCTGCCGATGACGGGCTTCGCCTGATCCTTGAGAACCGCGTCCAGAGCGTTGGGCAGGCCCGCGCCCCGGTACTCGCGGCCATCGACGGGCTTGAGGCGATCCCAGTTCGCCGGATCCCCCGCCTGCTTCTTCGCCAGGGCGATGATCTGCTCGGCGTTCATCTCCGGGTGGACCTGGCGCAGCGTCGCGATGACGGCGGCCGCCAGAGGCGACGCCTGCGACGTGCCGTACAGGTTGCCGTAGGCCTTGCCGTACCAGCTCGTCAGCGGCGCGTAGATCTTCGCGCCGGGGGCGGCGAAGTCGACGCTGGTAGCGCCCCAGTTCGACCAGGACGCCGGCTCGAGCACGCCGGTCGCGGGGTCTGCGCCCTCGGGCAGCTGCAGGGCGGACACGGAGAGCGTGCCGCGCAGCTTCGGAGGCATGTAGACGGCACCCGTCACGTCGCGCTCATGCGCACCCCAGGTGTCGCCGGGAGCCGAGTCGTCGGTCGTGGGCAGGTTGTCCAGGTCGGTCGAGAAGTTACCGGCGGCCACCACGTTGATGACGTCCTTCGAGGTCGCGTAGTCGACCGCGCGCTGCACGGCCTCCTGGCCCGCGGCCTGCTCGGGGTCGTTCGGCAGCCAGTACTTCCACGGGTCCACGTAGTACGAACCGTTGGTGACCGAGATGCCGTGCTCGGCGGCCCACACGAAGCCGCACACGATGTACTCGGGGTAGAAGAATCCGCCGTTGCGCGAGGCCACGTTGATCGCGGCGATGCGCAGGGTCGGGTTCACGCCATCCACACCCACGCCGTCGTGCTTCGCGGCGATCGAGCCGGCCACGTGCGTGCCGTGGGTCGCGTCGTCCCAGCGCCACGCGGCGGGGTCGCGGTTCGGGATGCCATTGAACGAGCAGGACACGGATTTGTCATGATCAACCTGTCCGACCAGGTCCGGCACGGTGTCATCGACAGACTGGTCCATGATGCCCACCGTGACGGGCGCGCGCATGACATCCACGCCTTGCGCCTCGAGGGCGTGCAGGGCCTGGAGGTGCCATCCGTTGCCGGTCTGCGGGTCCGGGGTAAGCGCTGCGTCCTGGTCGCCCTGCGCTCCCTGGGAGCGGGGCGCGGCCGCGATCGCCGCATCCGCCGCGACTCGCGTCTCGTAGGAGATGGGAACCACGGCCTCGTTACCGCCGACGGGTGCCTGGCGGGTCGGGCCGATCGAGTCGTAGCTGATGCCCTCCTTCACGAGCGCCGCGCCCAGGTCGGGCGAGAACGTGGGCGATGCCGACTGCACGAAGAACGTGCCGAAGGCCGGGTACTGGGCCAGGACCAGGCCACCGTGGAACGAGGCCTGGGCCGCCGCGCGCTGGAAGGTGGCGTTATCGGTGCCCTTGGGCAGGTTGACCGCGTAGTTGGCGGGCAGCTGATCGTTGCTGCGTGCGGGGGCGGTGATGCCGGCCTTGGCGGGGCCCGACGGCGCGGGCGTCGCGTCGGTGTCGGGCGCGGGGGCCGGGGTCACAGCGGCATTCGGGTCGCGCGAGACAGTAAAGACGGCCTCGCGGCCCGTGTCATCGTCGGCCTGGCGATCGAAGTTGATGCCGGTGGCGCTGACCTGGACGCGGGCGGTCACGGAGTTCGTGCCCTCGGGCAGCAGCGCGCTGAGATCCACGTTTTCGATCGAGGCCCCCAGGGCGTCGTCACCGTACTTGCCCGAGCCGTCGCGGTCGACAGCGGACAGGCCGGCGACGTCCATATGCAGGTGGCTGATCGGGGCGATGGCCTCGGTGTAGAAGGTGACGGGACCGGCGGGCAGGGTCGCGCCCTGCACGTCCTTCCATTCGCCCTTGCCGACCCGGTACTGCAGGGTGGTGACGGTCGGCTGGGGCTGGTCTCGGCGCATGGTGGTCAGCGCGTTGATGAAGCCGTATCCGCGGAATTCCTCGCTATCCTCGGGCGCCTCCAAGCGCGTGTATTCCATGGCGGCCTGCTTGCGCATGAGGTCGGTGATCTGCTTGCCCTGGAAGCCCGGGTGAATCGACTTAATCAGCGCGGCGATGCCCGTGATGTGAGGCGCGGCCATGGAAGTGCCGCTCGTCTTGGCGTAACCGGAGGAGAAGATCGCCGTGGGCACGGTCGAGTAGATGTCCTGGCCCGGTGCCGTGAAGTCGATGCTCGTGCCGTAGTTGGAGAAGTCGGCGCGCTTGAGGTTCGCCCACTCGGGCTTCGTCTCGACGTTGGTGCGCGTGGCGGCGCTGACCTGGCTGACGCCCTCGACCATGGCGGGAACCTTCACGCCGCCGGAGACCGGCCGGTCCTTGATCGGGGTGTCGAGGTCGGTCGGCGATCCGCTGTCGGCCGTCACGTTGTCGTTATCCATGCCGTCGTTGCCCGCCGAGGCGATGACGGCCAGCCCCTTGCCCTGCGCGTAGGCGATGGCACGGGTCGCAGCCTCGAGGCCGGCGGCCTGCTCGGGGTCACTCGCGCTCCAGTAGACCCACGGGTCCATCGAGTAGGAGTTGTTGACGATGTCAACGCCGTGGCTGGCGGCCCACATGAAGCCGCAGGTCACGTACTCGGGATACATGAGCTGCTCGTCGTTGGAGGCCTTGATGGACACGAGGGTGGCGGTCGGCGCGATGCCGTCGATGCCGATGCCGTTGTGGTTGGCGGCAATAATGCCCGCGACGTGCGTGCCATGGAAGTAGTCGTCACGCCAGGACCCGTAGGCCTGAGAGGGGATGCCGTTGTGCCCGCAGGACACCGAACGGGAGGTGTCGACACGTCCCACGAGGTCTGGGTGCGTGTCGTCAATGCCGGTGTCGATGACGCCGACTGTGACGGGTGCGTGCGCGATCGGCACGGCCGCGGCATCGACGGCGCTCATCGCCTGGGCACCCCAATTGACGACCTCCTCGGGCTTATCGGCCTCGGTCACGCTCTGGCCGCGCAGGGAGGACGGTCCACCCGACTGCGCGCCGGACTGCGCGCCCGACTGTGCTCCGGACTGAGCCTGGTTCTCCTCGTCGGGCTGCGGGGCGGGCTGGGGGTCCGGCGCGGCCTGACGCTCACCCTCGGGGACGGCGGCCACGCGCGTCGGGCCGACCGAATGCACGGAAATTCCGGCCTTCGCCAGGGCTGCGGCCAGATCCGGGGCGAACGAGGCCGACTCGCTTTGGGCGAAGAACGTCCCCAGCTCCGGGTAGGAGGACAGCGTGACGCCCCCGGCGGCTGTGACCAGCGAGGTCGCGCGCGCGAGGTCCTCGGCACTGGCCTGCGGGCTGAGGTTGATTGCGTAGTTCATCAGGCCGGCGCTGGCGCGGGCGGGCGCGATGAGGCCGGTATGATCGTCGGCCCGGGTGGGTGGGGCGGTCGCCGTGGCCACGCCCATGGACAGGGCGAGGGCGGCAACGAGCCCGATGCGTGCAACATTGCGGCGCATGGTTCCTCGACTTTCAGTTGTGGGTCTGGCGAGTACGACAATGTACTCATCAGTTCCATCATGCTTTAGTTTGTCACTCGCCACAATTTAGTGTCGCTTAAATTGGTCAACACCTGGCCAGAGGCAAGAATTTCAGGTAACCGCTCCCCCGCCCACTGGTACTCACCCATCATGACAGCAAGGCGGGACCACGCACCCTCAGGCGCGCGGCCCCACCTTGACAAGTAGCCTCTGAAACCTACTGCATGCGACCGTCCGGACCGAAAGTGTAGGTCGTACCATCCACCCGATGAGTGCCTGTGACCATCGCACCGGACGCGTCCAGGTAGTACCAGGAGCCTCCATCGTTCACCCAACCGATCGCCATCGCGCCGGAGGGAGTGAGGTAGTACCAGGTGCCGTCCACGTAGGCCCAGCCGGTGGCCATCGCCCCCGAAGCACGCAGGTAGTACCAGGAACCATCCACCTGCGCCCATCCGGTGGCCATCGCGCCGGAAGCGCTCAGGTAGTACCACGTGCCGCCCAGGTCCAGCCAGCCCGTGGCCATCGCACCCGTGGCGGGATCCAAGTAGTACCAAGTGCCCGCAACGGACACCCAGCCCGACGCCTGGGCCCCCGAGGCCTCGTGGTAGAACCACCGGCCGCCGTCAAGCACCCATCCGGTCACCATGTAGCCACGCGCGTCAAAACGATACGTAGCCCCGCCAATCTGAACCGAAGTCGAGGCCGGGTAGGTTCCGTCCTCGTATCGGTACCACCAGCCGGTGGCGTCCTTGACCCACGCGCCCGCCTTGGCCTCGTCAATCTGATCCACGCCGGACGTCACCGCATCGAGCGCGTCGAGGAAGCCGTAGCCGCGGTACTCCTTGCCGTCGATCGGCGCATTGAGGCGTCCATAATTGGCCGCGGCCTGCTTCTTCATCAGGTCGATGACCTGCGCGCCCGTGAGCTCCGGGTGCACCGACTTGATGAGGGCCGCGACGCCCGACACGTGCGGGGTCGCCATGGACGTGCCGTCGGCGACGGCGTAGCCGCTGAGGTAGAAGAGCAGCGGGGCCGTGGAGTAGATCTGGTCGCCCGGGGCGGCAAAATCAATCGTCTGACCGTAGTTGGAGAACTCGGCGCGGCCCAGGGACAGGCCCGGCTTCACGTTGTACGCCTGACCGACCGCGCTCACCTGGGCAACACCGTCGAGCATGGAGGGAACGCGGATACCGCCTTCCACCGCGCGATTCTTCGTCGGCGTGGGAACGTCGGTCGGGGACCCGTTGTCGATCGTCGGGTTGTCAATATCGACACCCTCGTTGCCGGCCGCCGCGATGACAGCCAGGCCCTTATCCTGCGCGTATTTGATCGACCGCGTGGCCGCCTCGAGGCCCGCAGCCTGCTCCGGGTCGGTCGGGCTCCAATAGACCCACGGATCCATCGAGTAAGAGTTATTCACGACATCCACCCCGTGGCTCGCCGCCCACATAAACGCGCACGTCACGTACTCCGGGTAGATGAGGCGGTTGTCGTTGGTCGCCTGAATGGCCACAATGGTCGACTCGGGGGCGATGCCGTCGATACCAATATCGTTGTGATTGGCAGCAATAATGCCCGCGACGTGCGTCCCGTGGTAGAACTCGTCGCGCCACCCGTAGAAGTCCTGCGTGGCCACGCCGTTGACCGAGCATTTCACAGAACGCGACGTATCGACGCGCCCCTCCAGGTCAGGATGCGTGTCCTCAACGCCGGAGTCAACGACCGCAACCGTGACGGGGGCGCGCTTGACGTTGACGGCCTCGGCCTCGCGCGCATGCATGGCGACAGCACCCCAGTTGAAGATCTCCTCGTTCGCCCCAGCGGGAGCAGCGCTCGCGGCCTCATCGCGCACGGAGTTCAGGCCGCCCGCCGCACCGGACTGCGGGGCCTCGTCTTTCTTATCTGTGGGCAGCTCGACGCGCTCGTAATAGAGGACGGGGGCCACGCGGGTCGGGCCGATCGAGTGGATGGGGATGGCGGCCGCTCGCAGGGCGGCAGCCAGGTCGGGCGCGAACGAGGGCGTGGCGCTCTGCGCGAAGAAGGTACCGATCTCGGGGTACGAGGCCAGGGCGGCACCACCGGCTCCGGGGACGAGGGCGAGGGCCCGCTGGAGGTCCTCGGGGTTCGTGCCCGCGAGGTTAATCGCGTAGTTCATCTCGTCGGTGTCGGTGCGGGTGGCGGAGACGAGTCCGGGCTCCTCGGCTCGGGCTGAGGGGGCGTTCACCGCGGCCACGCCCATGGACAGGGCGAGAGCGGCGACGACGCCGATGCGTGCGGCAGTGCGGCGCATGATTCCTCGACTTTCGATTGTCACTGTCAGGATTTCGGCTGCATTCACAGCTGCGCCCATCATCCTAGAGTTTGTCAGTAACAACAAAACCTAGGCTTACCTAAGCTCATTCTCCAAGACCTCCAGGTCCCCCTAACATCCTCCTAAGCCCCCTCCCGCCCCTCAATCTCGCACATAATTTCCCTTGGTCAGAATTTGGGACCACCCACAAACGTTGCAATTCCAAGGACGCTATTTCAAAATTCGAAATAGCGGAACGGGAATTACGTGCGACGTTGCTCGGGAAGCACCGCACGGACAACACGGAATTGGCTTAGCAGAGGCTAATTGACTTCGCAGAGACGAATTGGCTTTACAGAGGCTTGAGTGTCAAGACATAATCACCATGGTCATACCGAAAATGCAGGGGCACGCAAAACGGGGAGCACCCGTGCTCCCCGTCTGCTCTGTTTGTTGCAACCCGGCGTTTACTCCAGGCCCGCGTCGAGGGCCAGCATGTGGTCGACCGTCTGCGGACGGATGAACCAGCGGGCGGATCCGTCCTCGACGGCGAGCACGCCCGGCTTCGTCAGCATGTTGTAGTTCGAGGCCATCGAGTAGCCGTACGCGCCGACGGCGGGAACGGCCAGCAGGTCACCGCCCGCGATGTCGGCCGGCAGGTCGATGTCACGGATGATGATGTCGCCGCTCTCGCAGTGCTTGCCGACGATGCGGCAACGCGCCAGAGACGAGGCCTGCGCGGGGTCGCGGTTCGCGAGCGTCGCCGTGTAGGCCGCGTCGTAGAGGACCGGGCGAATGTTATCCGACATGCCGCCATCGATCGCCACGTAGCGACGCACTCCCCCGTCTTCTAAGGAGACGTCCTTGACGACACCGACGCGGTAGAGCATGATCATCGACGGACCGGCAATCGAGCGGCCCGGCTCGACGGACACGTGCGGAATCGGCAGGCCATGGTGGGCGCAACGTTCGCGTACCACGGTTGCCAGCGCTCGGGCGAGCTCGACCGGGGAGGTCGGGACCGGATCCTGGCCCGTGTAGGCGATGCCAACGCCGCCGCCCAGGTCAATCGCGGGAACGTCCAGGTCCAGCTCGGCCTTCAGGAGCGCCGCAAAGTCGACGACGATGCGCGCGGCCTCGACGAAGGCCTCGGTCCCAAAGATCTGCGAGCCGATGTGGCTATGCAGCCCGCGGAAGTCCAGGTGCGCCGCGTCCTTGATCGCAGCCACGGCCTCGTACGCCTGGCCGGTGGCCAGGGACAGGCCGAACTTCTGATCCTCGTGGGCGGTCGCGATGTACTCGTTGCCGCCCGCGTGGATGCCGGACTTCAGGCGCGCCATGACGGGCGCGACGACCCCGAGGTCGGCGGCGATGCGCTCGATCTGGTGGACCTCGTCCATCGAGTCGATGAAGATGCGGTGGATGCCGGCCTCGAGGGCGAGTCGGATCTCCGCGTCCGACTTGTTGTTGCCGTGCAGGCCGATGCGGCCCGGGTCCACCCCGGCGCGCAGGGCCAGGCTCAGCTCGCCGAGCGAGGCGGTGTCGATACCCAGGCCCTCGGCCGCGACGAGGCGCGCGACGTCGGCGCTCAGGAAGGCTTTGCCGGCGTAGAAGGCGTCGCCGCCGCTCATACCGTAGCCGTCCCAGAACTCCTCGGCCATCGCCGAGGCCCACACGCGGGCGCGGCCGCGCATGGCCTCAACGTCGAGCACGAAGGTGGGCGTGCCGAAGTCGGCGGCGACGCTGGTCAGGTCGACGCCCCCCACGCGCAGCACGCCGTCCTCCCGGCTCGCGCTCCACGGCCACAGGTCGGGGCGCTCATCGGGGGTCGGGCAGGTGAGGGTACCGACGCTTGCCGTCTCGCTCACCGAGTCACATCCTCTCGGGGGCGCTCACACCGAGGAGGCCGAGGCCGGTGCGCAGCACCTGGGTGACCGCGTCGTTGAGCCAGAGGCGGGCGATGTGGCCGGGCTCGACCGGGTCGTCGCCGCGAGGCGTCACGCGGCACTGGCCGTACCAGGCGTGGTAGGTCGCAGCCAGGGACTCGAGGTAGCGGGCGATGCGATGCGGCTCGCGCAGCTCGGTCGCCTGAGCAACCTGCGCGGGGAACTGGGCGAGAGCGGCCAGTAGGGCCTCGTCCGCCTCGGAGTCGAGGGCCGCCGGGTCGAAGCCGGCGTCGCGGGTGACGCCGTGTTCAGCGGCGTTGCGGGCGACGTTGCAGGTGCGCACGTGCGCGTACTGCACGTAGTAGACCGGGTTGTCGTTGGAGTGCTGCGAGAGCAGGTCCAGGTCGATGTCGACCTGGGTGTCCATCGACACGCGCACGAGAGCGTAACGCGCGGCGTCCACGCCCACGGCATCGACGAGGTCGTCGAGCGTGACGATCGTGCCGGCGCGCTTGGACATGCGCACAGGCTCGCCGTCCTTGACGAGGTTGACGAGCTGGCCGATGAGGATCTGCAGGTTCTCGCCAGGCTTGTCGCCGAACGCGGCGCACATGGCCATCATGCGGCCGATGTAGCCGTGGTGGTCGGCACCCAGCAGGTAGATGGCCGCATCCGCGCCACGCTCGCGCTTGTTCAGGTAGTAGGCGACGTCGCCCGCGAAGTACGCGGCCTGGCCGTCGGACTTGATGAGGACGCGGTCCTTGTCGTCGCCGTAGGTGGTCGTGCGCAGCCACACAGCGCCGCCCTCGTCGAAGATCTCGCCGCGCTCACGCAGGCGCTCGATCGCCGCGGCGACCGCGCCCGAGGTGTGCAGGGAGTCCTCGTGGAAGAAGACGTCGAAGTCGGCACGGAAGGAGTGCAGGCGCTCCTTGATTTCCGCGAACATCAGCTCGACGCCGCGAGCGCGGAAGACCTCGATGGCCTCTGCTTCAGGCAGCGTGATCGGGTCGGGCTCGCCGGCCGCGCGCGCATCGGCGCGGACCTGGTCGGCGATGTCGGCGATGTACTGGCCGCCGTAGCCGTCCTCGGGGACCTCGCGGCCCATGGCGCGGGCGTAGAGGGAGTGCGAGAAGCGGTCGATCTGCGAGCCGTGGTCGTTGAAGTAGTACTCGCGGGTCACGGCGGCGCCGGAGGCGGCCATGAGGCGGGCCAGGGAGTCGCCGACGGCGGCCCAGCGAGCGCCACCCAGGTGCACGGGGCCGGTCGGGTTCGCGGACACGTACTCAAGGTTGATCGAGCGGCCCGAGAGGGTCTCGTTGCGGCCGTACGCGGCACCGGCCTCGACGATGGTGCGAGCCAGCTCGCCGGCCGCGCCCGCGCCCAGGCGGATGTTGATGAAGCCGGGGCCGGCGACCTCGACGGAGGCAATGCCGTCTGCGGCGGCCAGGTCGTCGGCGAGGATCTGCGCGAACTCGCGCGGCGCCATGCCGGCCTTCTTACCGAGCTGCATCGCAACATTGGTCGCCCAATCGCCGTGCTCGCGCACGCGCGGGCGCTCCACGGTCACGGGGTCGGGAACCAGCGAGGGGTCGATCGAAATGCGACCGGCGGCGGCAGCGTCCAGCAGGGTCGCGCGGATGAGAGTAGCAAGTTCTTCAGGAGTCACCCCTTTAGACTACGGGGTTTTTGCTCCCATCCGCGAACTCTCCCCAGGTCCGTGGATGAAAACCTGGCCACATGCGCGCCCTATTCTCCCCCTCTCCCACGCCCATGGGCCTCAAGACGAGTAAAGTTTCGGGTAGCCGAACGTTACCCGTCAGCAGTGAGGAACACCCGTGACCACCACGGACACCGAGCAGCACCACAAGCTCATTCCCCTCCTCGGCCCCGCCTTCGTCGCGGCCGTCGCCTACGTCGACCCCGGAAACGTCGCTGCCAACATCACGGCGGGCGCACGCTACGGGTACCTGCTCGTGTGGGTTCTCGTGGCCTCGAACATCTTCGCGATGGTCATCCAGTACCTCTCCGCCAAGCTTGGCCTCGTCACCGGCCAGTCCCTGCCGTCCCTGCTGGGTGCGCGCATGAGCAAGCCCGGGCGCATCGCCTTCTGGCTGCAGGCGGAGATCGTGGCCGCCGCGACCGACCTGGCCGAAGTCATCGGCGGCGCGCTCGCCCTCCATCTCCTGTTTGGTGTTCCCCTCCTGTGGGGTGGCGTCATCGTTGGCGTCGTGTCGATGGCCCTGCTGCTCGTTCAGGGCGGCGGGCGACAGCGCCAGTTCGAGACGATCATCGTCGGGCTACTGGTCATCATTACACTGGGATTCCTCGCGGGCCTCTTCGTCGCGCCGCCCAGCCCCTCGGGCATGCTCGGCGGGCTCGTTCCCCGCTTCCAGGGCACCGACTCGGTCCTCGTGGCCGCGTCCATGCTGGGCGCGACCGTCATGCCGCACGCGGTGTACCTGCACTCCTCCCTCGTCAACGACCACGAGGCCGACGAGCTCGGCCCCTCCACCGGCGACGCCCGCCACTCCTCCGGACACCTCTCGCGCCTGCTGCGCGCGACTCGCGTCGACATCTACTGGGCGCTGAGCATCGCGGGTCTGGTCAACATCGGACTGCTCCTCCTGGCCGCCGCTGCTCTGGCCGGCCAGAGCGGCACCGACACGATCGAGGGCGCGCACGCGGCGATCTCCTCCACGCTCGGACCCATCGTCGGCACCGTGTTTGCGGTGGGCCTGCTGGCCTCGGGCCTGGCCTCCACGTCGGTGGGCGCCTACGCCGGAAGCGAGATCATGAACGGCCTGCTCCACATCCGCGTGCCCATCATCGCGCGCCGCCTCGTCTCCCTGATCCCCGCGCTCATCATCCTGGGCGCGGGCGCCGAACCCACGTGGGCGCTCGTCGTCTCGCAGGTCGCCCTGTCGTTCGGCATCCCCTTCGCGATCATCCCCCTCATGCGCCTGACCGCCTCGCCCGAGGTCATGGGCGATTACGCGAACAATCGCCCCCTGCGTGTGACGGGGTTCCTCATCGCGGCCGTCATCGTCGCGCTCAACCTGTTCCTGGTGTACCTGACCCTCACCGGCCAGGGGTAAGACCCTTACAGGCCAGGGGTAAGCACGTCGGCGCAAGGCCGGGGGCTGGGGTCGCCTTGCGGGCCCGATGCGTGGGCCCAACTGTCGGGCCCGGGGCGCGCGCCTGGCGCGCGGTCCCGAGTTGGGAGCCACGTACGGGAGCCTGAGCTGCAGGCTTATCCCGCGAAAAACTCTCCCGGCAGCAGCCGTTCGGGCACGCGCCGCGAAAAAACTCGCCCGGCGGCAGCCGTTCAGGCACTCCCCCGCGAAAAAACTCGCCCAGCGCGGCAAAAACCCTCTGTTGTGGCCCGTATTCGGCGCGCTGGGCGAAAAATTTCGCGTTTTCTGTCCAAGCACCGGGCGCAGGGCGAGTTTTTTCGCGCAGTTGGAGCCACATCCTGGTTCGGCGAAACCAACGCGGGTCCTATGCCGGGACACTATAAGCAATAGTCGAAACCGCTGACGCCTCTGCTCGCACCCATCAGGGTCCCGATGACACCATTGACACCTCTGCGGGGTACCAATCAGCCCTCATTGAAACCGCGAGCACCTTTGCAGGCTGAAACACGGCTCAATTCAGCTATTTTTCGCCCGCAATGGTGCCAGTGGTTTCATTCCACAATGATCACGGGCCAGCAAAGGCGTCATCGGTTTCATCTGCGGAAATCTACCGCCAGCAAAGGCGTCCTCGGTTTCATGCGGCACGCACCCGCCCCACTGATACCCCGATACGGACTCCCGCCTCCAAAGCCGCATGCAATTCCCCCGCAACCCCCCTTTACGAGAGCTCACAAACGTTGGAATCTCAAGGGTCTGTTGACACAGCTTCAAGGACTCACCGGGGAATTGCATGCGAAACCGCCAAGGCCCCCCAGAAAAACGGCACACAAAACGGGGCTGGTGGTCATTCACCGGCCCCGTCCCGTAAGTCTGCGCGTCGCTCAGGCGCGCACGGAACGCTCGTAGTCCTTCATCAGGTCGATGCGGCGCTGGTGACGCTCGTCGCCACTGAAGGGGGTCTCCAGGAACGCGTCGATGAGGGCGATAGCCTCTTCCTCGCTGTGCTGACGGGCACCGACGGCCACAACGTTCGCGTCGTTGTGCTCGCGGGCCAGACGCGCGGTCGCATCCGACCACACGAGGGCGGCGCGCACGCCTTCCACGCAGTTGGCGGCCATCTGCTCGCCATTGCCAGAGCCGCCGATGACGATGCCGAGGCTACCCGGCTCATCGACGACCGCCTGGGCGGCCTCAATGCAGAACGGCGGGTAGTCGTCGAGCGCATCGTAGGCGAACGCGCCGTGGTCGACGACATCGTGACCAGCCTCGCGCAGGTGCGCGACCACCTTTTCCTTGAGTTCGAAACCGGCGTGATCGGTGCCGATATGAACGCGCATGGGATCCTCCTGAAGAGTTCTCAAACAAGCAACGTCCACTAGTATGGCACACATCACCGTCCCGCGTGGTTGTATGAAACCCTGCTAAACTGACCGAGCTGCCCCGATAGCTCAGCGGATAGAGCGCTTGCCTCCGGTGCAAGAGGTCGCAGGTTCGAGTCCTGTTCGGGGCGCCACTCATATCCGGGCCGCTCACAATGCCCGCCATCGGCCGACGGATACTCGCGTGCGAAAGCGCCCCGGCCTCGTCGATGAGGCCACTCCCACCTCCCGGAACACTCCCCACCCCGCTCCCCTACCCCATAAAATAGGGGGCGTCCCTATCGTCAACCAAGGACTGGCCGATGACCTACCCGTGGTGGAGCCTGCTCCCCTTCGTCGCGATGCTTGCATGTATCGCACTTCTGCCTATCATCCCGAAGACCTCGCACTGGTGGGAAAAAGAATCCTCCCAGCTGTCCGTCGCTCTCGCTCTCGGCGTGCCGACGACCATCTGGATGTTCATGAAGGCGGGCACCGGCCCGCTCATCTCCACGGGCGTGGAGTACGTGCAGTTCATTGCGCTGCTTTTCGCGCTGTTCGTGGTCTCCGGCGGCATTCACCTGGCCGGTGACATCAAGGCGACCCCGCGCAACAACACGATCTTCCTGGCGATCGGCGGCCTGCTGGCCTCGTTCATCGGGACGACGGGCGCGGCCATGCTGCTGATCCGCCCGCTCCTGGAGACCAACAAGGAACGTAAGCACCGCGTACACACGGTCCTGTTCACGATCTTCATTGTGGCGAACTGTGGCGGCATACTGACTCCGCTCGGCGACCCGCCGCTGTTCCTCGGCTACCTGCACGGCGTGCCCTTCACGTGGACGTTCGGGCTGTGGAAGGAGTGGCTGTTTGTCCTGGCGCTGCTGCTCCTGTCGTACTACTCGATCGACCGCGTGCGTTACGCGTCCGAGGACACCGCCTCGATCGAGGCCGACGACCGTGAGGTGAGGCCCCTGCGCCTGCACGGCAAGATCAACCTGCTGTTCTTCGCGATCATCATCCTGTCCGTCGCTTTCGCTCCGTCTTGGGATGGCGAGGCGCTGGCCGAGGGCCACTTCGACTCGTGGGTCGACCTGGTGCCGTGGCGCGAGCTCATCATGTTCACGGTCGCGGGCCTGTCCTACAAGCTCTCGGATAAGAAGGTGCGCTTCGAGGAGAACGCGTTCACGTGGGCTCCAATCATGGAGGTCGCGACCCTGTTCATCGGCATCTTCTCGACGATGGCACCGGCGCTGCGCTTTCTGGAGCAGATCGCCCCGTCCCTGCCGTTGACCCGCATGACGTACTTCGTGTTCACGGGCGGCCTGTCCTCGATCCTGGACAACGCTCCGACGTACATGACGTTCTTCGAAATGGCGAAGGCATCCGGCGGCGAGGGTCCCCTGGTCGCGGGCGTGCCCGAGTACTACCTGGTCCCGATTTCGCTAGGTGCCGTGTTCTGTGGCGCGATCACGTACATCGGCAATGGCCCGAACTTCATGGTCAAGTCGGTCGCCGAGGCTGACGGCGTGCCCATGCCGTCGTTCGGCCGCTACATCGGCTACGCGTTCACGCTCCTGGTGCCCGTCCTGGCCGCCATGGCGATGATCTTCGTGGGCGAGTCGTGGCTGGTTCGAGGCCTGGGCATCGCTCTGGCCGCCGGCCTGGTGTTCCTCTCACTCGTGCGCATCCGCCGCGCGGGCCTGGACGAGGCCGTGGCCGACTTCAGCGGCAACGAGTGAGCCAGCGGTCCTGACGGATGTATCGAGGGGGCGGAGCCAAGCGGCTCCGCCCCCCTCGTTTTGCTCCGCGCAGGCTAGTTACCGGCGTGGCGGAAGCCGTTGTCGATGGCCGCATAACGGCCTAGGATACGTACCAAACAGACACCCGTCAGCACCTCAAATGGAGCGATGGCCGCAAGGTTGCGCGAGCGGGCGTGAAGGGAGGCTTGACGAGGTGTGGCACGCGGGACGGCGCTTGACGAGGAGCCAAAGGCGGTGCCGCCATTGGCGCTGCTGTCTCAGGGCCCTTCGCCCCCGTTGGTGCTGTCGTTGGCGGCGTTGTCGGCGGCGTCATCGGCGGGGTGGTCGGCCATTACTTTGGCGAAAAGACAGGTGACGCAATCAATCACGCCGCACTCAATTAACAATGGACAATTAAATGAACGAGAACATTACACTGGCTATTATCGGAATCGGAATGGGATCATTCGGAGCGGCAGTGTGGTACGCCGAGATGTTCACAGACTCGAAGGCCGCGAACCTATGGCGCCGAATGAATGGCAATGGAAGAATCAGTAGAAATTATGCCGCTATCGGAGCCCCCGCATTTGCATGCATTTTTCTTCTCGGTGGCACCTTAGGAATCATCAATTATTTTCAACTACCTGGGATTTGGACACGCTTTGTCGCCATTTTGATCCTGATATTTCTATCTTTCTTCCTCATTGGCCTTCTGCCGATCAAATTCCCACGCTGGGTCTACGCCGATTGGCAGTACGCCAAGCGTCACGGTCTCTTAGATGACGATGGCAACATCGATCAGGAGGCGTACGAGAACCATGCGGACAGGAAGGAATTCTGGTGAACGAACAAGTAACAATGGTCCTTTCCTCCGGATGGAGATTCCTGACCCCGGAGGAACACGCACAGCTCGGCCTCCTCGCGGACGATCCCAGCGTTCGTCTCGTTGCCGTCGCTCAGACGAAAGACGAGGGTAATGTTCCAACCTTCGTAGTGACCGGCGGAGCACTGAGCACCGACGCGAGCGACGACGAAGTCTACGCAGACACCATCAGGCAGGTGGAGGAAGCGTTGCCCGGATTCCACCTTATTGACGACTTCGCATGGCCGGTTCGCCCGGAAGGGGCGCGATGGCGAACAGGTGCCTACATCCTCGACGATGTGTCGCTGACCCTCAGTCAGCTCACGTGGATGACACGCATTGCGTCCGCCGGACAGCAACCGCCGCAGCGTTTCCTGTGGACCGCGACGTGTACGTGCCCCAGCATTCTATTCCCAACTGTCATCGATGATTTCATCACGATGGCTCAAACCCTGGAGGTGACACCGTGAGCGACCAGCCAATCGATACCAACTCCTCGGATCAGATCATCGTCACCGTCGAGCAGGCCGATGCCCTGCTCGAGATGATTGCCAGTGACGAGAGCGCCGGGCGCATTTCAAGTGCTGCTCTCTCCAGCGGACTGGTGTCACTCGGACTGGCCGGTGCCAACGGCTTGGCCGGCGACGCCGCACGAATCCTCGAACCTGTGCGAGCTGCACGCACCCAACTTGCGATCCGCGTCGTGTCCCCCAGCATGCGCGGCGTCGTACGCGACTGGAGGATCTGGCCCACAGCGCCTCGCTCCGTCGTTATGCGTTCCGACGTGGACGGCGTGCACTTCAGTCAGGTTGATTACTGCGAAGTCCCCCACATCGCAGCCCTCGCCTCCCTACTGCACGCCGGACCTACCATCCACGACGGGCCTCCTTACATTCCCGCGGATTTCGTCGCTGCGATTCGTTCTCTCGACGCACAAGGTGCTCAGGATGTGCTCAATGATCTCGTGACTTATGGACCCGCAGAGTCGCACTTCGCCCAGGACTGCGTCTCGGGGCGCTGGAGTGTCGTCACCTGCGTACGCGAGGAGATGCACAATCGCGAGTGGCGAACCGGCTTGCACTACGAGTGTTTCGTGACGGACCATCTGCACGCGCAAATCCACGCGCCGCTTGACGAGGAGGCTCTCGCCCACCTGTCAGCCGATCCGACACTGGACGCGCCGCCTCGCGCAGCGATCTGGGCGATGTTGATGGGGCTAATCGCACCCTAACCTCTGCCCGCTGCGCACCCGCTACCCGCTGTCAGTTCAGCAGCCCCCACAAGCCGCACTACTTGGCGAGCAGCTCCATCATGAATCCCCACAGCGCCGTGCGCGGCGGAGCGTCCAGGGTGGGGGCATTCTGCCCACGCATGAGGGCGAGTGCGCGCGGATCGATGGGCGCGTGGATTTGCGCGTGCATGTGGTCGGTGATGAAGCACTCGACGTGCCCCGCGTCCTTCCAGCCATCCGGGGTTCGTTCTTCCCGCACGCACAGCGCGACGCTCCAGCGCTTGTGCCAGCAGTCCTGCGAGAAGTGAGAGTCCGTTGGCCCTTGAGCGGCCACATCGATCAGGGCCGACTGCGCCCTCTCCAGGTCCACGTCACGCACCGCCTGCACGAAGTCGGCGGAGATCCACGGCGGGCCGTCATCGATGGTTGGCCCGGGCTCCAGGAGAGTCTCCTCGGCCAGGATACGTGGGACATCGCAGTAATCAACCTGGGTGAAGTGCACGCCGTCAGCCTCGGTGCGCATGACGACCGAACGAGGCCGCGAGGGCCAAATCCGCGCATTGCGCACGCCCAGGGTCCGCCTCGGGGAGACAACGCGGATCGCGAGACGCGAGTCGACCGTGCGCGCGGGAGCCAGGATCGCCTCGGCGTCACCGGCGAGGCCGCCAGAGTCGACGAGGCCCGCGCTGATGAGTCCGCTGACGGGCATTGCACTCGATAGAGCATGTGCCCATTCAGTCGTGCCGATGAGGTCGATAAGCGCATTCGCCTGTTCGAGGGAGACGACGAGCTCCTTCGGCGACGAGGCCGTGGTTCCTTCGACGGTCACGATTCCACCTCCACAGTGCGTGCCATTGTCATGAAATCCTCGATAATCGACGAGCAGGTGAGGCTCGGACACGTGCAGGTCGCGGCCCACAGGAATCGGTGGGGTTCCTCGTCCCCGTCGTTTCCATGCCGGGTGAGCCATACGAGCTGCGTAACGGTCATCGAGACGTCGTTGAGGGTGTACACACCTGTAACCAATCGGGTACGAGCGGTGGGATACGGCGCGACGGTGTCATCGATGAGGCGACATCCCGGGTGCGGCTCAGCCAGGCGACGAGCACTGTCGTCGAGGATTTCCTTGTCCCCTTTGCCGCTGATGATCTCAGTTTCAGTGATGACAATGTTCGGCACGTACCCCTCTGTTGCCTCTCCGACGGCAATGAAGCGAATACTCTCATCCTGGCCGAGATCCCCAAGCTCTCCGCGTTCCTCCTCCGACAGCTGCCTCCAACCGGAGGCCACACGCATCGTCACGCCTGTGCCTACATGACGATCGACCCCGCCAGAATCGCGGTTCTGAGAGGACTTCTTCCCGGCCTCTCCTTCTTCTAATAGGCCATGCCTCTTGGCATATTGCCATTCCGGGTAGAGACAATCGGGGAACTTGATAGGAAAAATACCAACAACGCACAGTATCAAGAGAAGAAATACTGGAACAGACGCGCATGTGAACAACCACTTCGGGGGATCAAACTGACCAAACCATGCGACCACCGGCACGAGGATCATCAACATGGAATATGAGGGCAGCATGACGGAGTAGAAATTCTTGGGGACCCAGTGGAAACCCGAACGATCGGACGCAGCCGTGTCCTCGCTGGCATGAAACATCTTGTAATACCAGCAGGCAATCCCCGCTACTCCGAGGAAGAGCAACCAACCGTTCGGGTGTGACGTAGGCTCTGAGTTCACCAGTTCCTCCCCGGTCTCCCTGCGATGAAAGCGGACAATTTTTCTCCCGGCGCCGCAGTAAGCAGTAACACGCCAGGATATTGCACAGCCAACAATAAAGTCAAAGTATCAGCGACACAAAAAGGCGGGCGCGCACCCGCCGGTGCGCGCCCGCCAATTCAAGCAATAACCTCAGTCCCTGGGGCCCGAAACAGAACCGGGAGCCGGAGGCTGGGTCCACATGCCTCGCTGGTCCAGGAAGTCACGCAGGAAGACGGGGCGGTCGGTGATGATGCCATCGACGCCGACCTCGAGGAGGCGCAGCACGTCGGCCACCGTGTTGATGGTCCACACGTGGACGGCCAGGCCCAGGGTGTGGGCGGTGGCCACGAAGCGCTCGTCGACGACACGGATCGGGCCCTGATGCATGGGCACCTGCGCGGCGATGGCGCCCTGGCGCGGGCCGGGCACGTGCCACCAGGCGGGGTTCGTGGCGCTCTTCGCGGCGCCCACCAGGCGCACGACGGCCTCGGTCCCCAGAGACGTGGCGACCGCGCGCGTGGGGTCCGAGGCGGCGATGTCGCGCACGGAGCGCAGGCGCGGCTCGGAGAAGGAGGCCACGAGCACGCGGTCGGCCGCGCCGTGGTCGGCGATGACGTCGAGGAGGGGGCCTTCAACGCCCTGCTCCTTCGCGTCGATGTTGAAGTACATGTCGGGGAAGGCCTCGAGGACCTGAGCGAGCAGCGGCATCTGCTCCCCGGAGTCGCGGTGACGCAGCTTGGACAGCTCGCGCCACGTCATCTGAGCGATTGCTCCGGTCCCGTCGTAGCAGCGGTCCACGGTCTCGTCGTGGCAGATAACGACCTTGCCATCGGCGGTGACGTGGGCGTCGGTCTCCACGTGGCGGATCCCGGCCTCGTAGACGTAGGCGAATGCGCTCATCGTGTTCTCGGGGGCCTCCTCGCTGCCGCCGCGGTGGGCGAAAACGATGGGTCCCTGACGCATGGTGACGGGCATCATGAGCAAGACTCCTGTCCGAGATAAACAGCTTTGTTCTCCTGCATCCACGCCTCCGGATCCACGGGCGTATCCGAGGAGTCGTGGATTTCGAAGTGCAGGTGCGGGCCCGTCGACCAGCCGTTGTTGCCGACCGCGCCGATGACCTGCCCGGCGGTAACGGTGTCACCGACCTTCACCGTAATTTTGTTCATGTACTGGTGCAGGTAGGCGGAGTGGAAGACGGTGCCGTCAGACTTCGTGTGCTTGATCTGCACGTAGGCACCCGAGCGCGAGTTCTCCGCGACCTCCTCGACGACGCCGCCGTACACGGCCGTAATAGGCGTGTCGAGCGGGGCGGCCATGTCGATACCCTCATGGGCCAGGAGCTGGCCAGACACGGGCGAAATGCGCATCGTGAAGGGCGAGGTGATCGTGTAGGTCCCCTCCGGCAACGGCCAGTAGATCGTGTCGGCGACGACGCGCACGTTACGGTTGCCGTCCGCACCGTTGCCCGACGCGCAGCCGGTGATGGACACGGGCGCCTTGGCCTTGGCACGCGAGTTCGCGGTGAGGGTTCCGTCCAGGGCGGTCGCCTCGGGCAGAGCGGAGGACACGGCCCAGCTCGGGCCGCCCACCGACGCACCGAAGGCACGCGCGGGCACGCTCAAGGAGGAGTCGGATCCGACGCGCCCCGTCATGGGCACGGCGATGGTGGTCGCCGCCAAGCCAAGCACGAGGAAGGCGCGCAGCACGTAGCCGACCGGGTGAACGTTGCGGCGTCGCTCCCCCACGGACGAGGCCGGGGCTTCCTCCGCGTCCTCTCGATCCGTCGCGGGATCGGGGGTGGGGTCCGAGGCCTCGTCAGTCATCGGGATCGCAGACGTCGTCGGGTTCTCCTGCTCTTCGTCCGCGTCGTGGGGGCGCGCCGCGCGCAGCTGCGACCGCTTCGGCAGCGGGCACTCGGTGTCGCTCATGCTCTCCCCCTTGTCTGTGTTCGTCACGAAGTTTTGACCTCGATCTAATGTACCTTGCGGATCGCGGCTAGTCACGGGCGCTGGAGAACGTCTCGGACTTCGCCGACCAGCAGTTCGAGGATGTCTTCGAGGAAGAGGATGCCGACGACGGTGCCCGCGTCGCGCACGAGGGCGCAGTGCACGCCGGTGCGCTGCATGTGGCGCAGCGCGTCTTCGACCTGGTCATCGGCGGACACGGCCTCGAGGCGTCGGATGCGCCACGGGGTGATCGGCTGCTCCCGCTCCTCGCCGGTGGCGTACAGGACGTCTTTGAGGTGCACGTAGCCGACGATGGAACCGTCGTCGCCGGCGACCGGGAAGCGCGAGTAGCCCGTGTGGGCGACCTGTTCTTCCACGTCGGCCGGGGTGGCACCCTCGGGCAGGACGATGAGCTTATCGAGGGGGACCATCGCGGTCCCGGCCGTCTCCTCGGAGAACTCTAGGGTGCCGCTGAGCAGGCCCAGCTCGTCGGTCAGCACGCCCTCCGCCTGCGAGGCGACGACGATCGAGGCGACCTCTTCGACCGTGTAGGAGGCCGAGATTTCCGAGCGCGGCTCGTAGCCGGTCAGGCGCACGAACCAGTTCGCAAAGCGGTCCATGGCCTCGATGATCGGGCGCAGGACGTGGCCCAGGCGCACGAGGACGGGGGCCAGGATCAGCAGCATGCGCACGGGCGCGGCGATCGAGATGTTCTTCGGGACCATCTCGCCGAAGACGACGTGACAGAAGAGCACGATGACGAGGGCGGCGGCGAAGCCGACGACGTGGCTGGTCGCCTCGGGCACACCCAGGCGCTCGAGCGGCGACTCGACGAGGTGGGCGATCGCGGGCTCGGCGACGACGCCCAGGGTCGTGGACGCGACCGTCACTCCGAGCTGGCAGATCGCCAGCATGAGGGACACGTGCGCCAGCGCGAACAGGGCTGCGGCCGCGCCGCGCGCGCCCTCGTCCGCGAGAGGCTCGACCTGCGAGCGACGCGTCGAGGTGACGGCGAACTCGCCGGCGACGAAAAACGCGTTGACGGCCAGCAGGGCCACGGTGATGGCGAGACCAACTCCCACGCTCACAGCGACACCTCCTCGTCGTCGGCCTCGGGGGCGGGCGTGATCGCCACCTGGGCGACGCGCCTGCCCTGCATCTGCGTGACCTCGATGCCGATGCCGTCCACGCTCACGCGCGATCCGACGACCGGGATCTCGCCCAGCTCGTTCATGACGAGGCCACCGATCGTGTCGTAGGGGCCGTCCTCGGGCAGGTTGATGTCCGTGCGGCGCGCGAGCTCGTCGGGGCGCAGCGTGCCGGGAACAAGGAAGGTCCCGTCGGGGCGCGGGCGGATGCCGAGCCGACGCTGGTCGTGCTCGTCGGAGACCTCGCCGACGATCTCCTCGACGACGTCCTCGAGGGTGACGATGCCGGAGACGCCGCCGTACTCGTCGACGACGACGGCCATCTGCAGGCCCTCATCGCGCAGCTGGACCATGAGGGGACCGATCGGCACGGTCTCGGGAACCGAGGGCGCGTCGGTCATGAGAGACGAGGAAACGACGGGGACCTCGGCGCGACGCTCGGCGGGCACGGCGACCGCGCGGCGCAGGGAGACCAGGCCAAGGATGTCGTCGGAGTCGTCCCCGATCACCGGGAATCGGGAGTGTCCGGTTTCGCGGGCCATGTCCAGCACGTCCTGGGCACTATCGCCCTCGCTGAGGGTATGCAGGCGGCCGCGGTCGGTCATGACGTCGGCGGCGCTCAGGGTGGACATGCGGATCGTGTTGACGAAGAGGTCGGCCGTGGACGTGTCGAAAGTGCCTTCTTCGACGGAGTGCTCGACGAGGGCGGCCAGCTCGGAGGCGGAGCGAGCCGACGAGATCTCCTCCTGGGGTTCGATGCCCATGCGGGCGAGCACCCAGTTCGCGGTCCCGCCCAGCACCCAGATGACGGGGCGCGCGATGGCGGTGAAAGCCATCTGGAAGGGGACGACGCGCACGGCGGTCGCCAGGGGGTGGGCCAGGGCGAGGTTCTTGGGGATGAGCTCGCCGAAGAGCATCGAGAAGGCGTTGACGAACGCGGCGGCCACGAATGCCCCGATGCCTGTCGCAAGCCCCCAGGCGAGACCGACCGATCCCAGCAGGTCCTCCAGCAGGTCGGCCAGCGCGCTCTGCGTCGTGTAGCCGAGCAGGATCGTGGTGAGCGTGATGCCGACCTGCGCGCCGGACAGCTGGGTGGACAGCGTGCGGGTGGCGCGCAGGACGGAGGCGGCCCCTCGGTCCCCTTCCTCGGCCTTCTTCTCGAGGACGGCCTGGTCGACCGCGACGAGCGAGAACTCGGCGGAGACGAAGACGAAGGTGCCGGCGGTCAGGACGATGCCGAGCAGAAGCATGAGGGCGGTCGTCATCGCGTGGACCCCTCAACGAGGCCGGGGCGGGCCGCGGGTACGCGCGCGGACAAGGGGTGAGAAAGAGCGGCGATAAAGCCAGCAGTGTCGCAGTCCATGATGGTTACAGTCTAGCGGGCCTGCCCCGCTCCCCCAGCGCGCATTTCCACACACCGCGAGGCATGTGCCAACAATCATTCTTCAACGGACCAAAGGCCCTTGAAGTACACGCCAAAGGTGTACCAGGTTTCGTGAAGACGATCACGTGGCGGTAGAATTGCGAAGGTATGGCCGCGCAGGATTTTGCCCATGCGCGCGGCGCGACACTTACGGAGGAATACGTGCCCACTCCCACCGCTTCCCAGCCCGATCCGCAGTGGTACATCGCGAAGATGCGAGACCTCTACGAGCGCGATCCACAGCTCCTGGATCCCTCCTGGCGCGCCTATTTCTCCACCGAGTCCGCTCCCCCGCAGCTGCGCGCCAGGCGTCCCGACATCCCCGAGGGCACTCCCTCAACGCCGGCGCCAGCCCCGGCCTCGTCGGTCAATGCCGCAGCCCCCGTTGACCCCTTCGCCCCCATCTCGGCCACCCCGCCGACCCTCGACATCGAAGAGGACGGGCCCGAGGCGGCCGCCAGCGAGCACGCACCCGTCGTCTCCGTGACGCGTTCCGACCTGCCGCCCGCCCCGCCCGCCGCCGTTGCCGAGGCCACCAGCCCCTACACGCGCCAGCAGCACGGACGTGCGGCCTTCACTCTCTTCCAGGGCGCCCCTTCGCACGACGAGCTGCACATCCTCAAGTCCGCGGCGCGCGCGACCGCCAAGCACATGGAGGCGTCGCTCTCCATCCCCACGGCCACCTCCCAACGCCAGATCCCGGCCAAGCTCCTCATCGAAAACCGCGCCCTCATCAACGCGTACCTGGCACGCACCGTCGGCGGCAAGGTCTCCTTCACGCACCTCATCGGCTACGCCCTGGTGGAGGCGCTGTGCGAGATGCCCGACCTCAACGTGCGCTACACGCTCGAGGGCGGCAAGCCCGCCGTCGAGCAGCTCGCGCACATCGGCTTCGGCCTGGCCATTGACGTGACCGACGCGCAGGGCAACCACTCCCTGAAGGTCCCCGTCATCCACGACGCCGACACTCTGACCTTCGCCGAGTTCGTCGACGCCTACCAGGACCTCGTTGCGCGCGCCCGCACGGCGACGCTGACGACCGCTGACTTCCAGGGCGCATCCGTCACGCTGACCAACCCGGGCACGCTCGGCACCACCACCTCAGTGCCACGCCTCATGGTCGGCCAGGGCCTCATCATCGGCGTGGGCGCCACCGACTACCCGGCGGAATTCCGCGGCGTCTCCCCCAAGCGCCTGGCCGCCCTCGGCATCGGCAAGACGATGTTCTTCTCCTCCACCTACGACCACCGCATCATCCAGGGCGCGGCGTCGGGCCGCCTCCTGGCCCTGGTGGATGCGAAGCTCTCGGGACGCGACGGCTTCTACGAGCGAGTCTTTACCTCGATGCACGTTCCCGCGCGTCCCTACGCGTGGGAAGCCGACTACGACTACGACCCGAACCACGAAAAGGGCAAGCCCGCGCGCATCGCGGAGCTCATCCATGCCTACCGTTCGCGCGGCCACCTCGCCGCCGACACCGACCCGCTGGCCTACCGCGTGCGTCGCCACCCCGACCTCGATCTGTCGTCCTACGGCCTGAGCGTGTGGGACCTGGATCGCCCCTTCCCCACCGGTGGTTTTGGCGGCTCCGACCAGATGCTGCTGCGCGACATCCTCACGCGCCTGCACGACACCTACACGCGCACGGTCGGCATCGAGTACATGCACATCCAGGACCCCGAGCAGCGCGCGTGGGTGCAGCAGCGCATCGAGCGCCCGTACGAGGCGCTCTCCCCCGACGCGCAGCGCCACATCCTGGGCACTCTCATCCGCGCCGAGGCCTTCGAGGAGTTCCTCCAGACGAAGTTCATGGGCCAGAAGCGCTTCTCCCTCGAGGGCGGCGAGTCCCTGATCCCGCTGCTCGACCACATCCTGGCCGACTCGGCGCGCACCGGCATCCACGAGGTCGCCATCGGCATGGCGCACCGCGGCCGCCTCAACGTGCTGGCCAACATCGCCGGCAAGTCCTACGCGCAGATCTTCGACGAGTTCGAAGGCAACTACATGCCCAACTCGGTCCAGGGATCGGGCGACGTCAAGTACCACCTGGGTACGTGGGGCGTGTATTCCCTCGACGATGGCCTGGCCACCAAGGTCTATATGGGTGCCAATCCCTCGCACCTGGAGGCCGCCGACGGCGTCCTGGAAGGCATCGTTCGCGCCAAGCAGGAGCACCTGGGCGACCCGGACCTGCCGATCATCCCGATCCTCATCCACGGTGACGCGGCCTTCATCGGCCAGGGCGTCGTCCAGGAGACCTTCAACCTCTCCCAGCTCGAGGGCTACAAGACCGGCGGCACGATCCACATCATCGTCAACAACCAGATCGGCTTCACGACGGGACCGACTCAGGGCCGTTCCACCGGCTACGCGACCGACCTGGCCAAGGGCCTGCAGATCCCGATCCTGCACGTGAACGCGGACGACCCCGAGGCCGTCATCCGCTGCGCGCACCTGGCCTTCGAGTATCGCAACGCCTTCCACAAGGACGTCATCATCGACATGGTGTGCTACCGCCGCCGCGGTCACAACGAGGGCGACGACCCGTCGATGACCCAGCCGGTCATGTACTCCCTCATCGACCGCATCCCCTCCACGCGCGCGGTGTACATCCGCGGCCTGGTTGGTCGCAGCCAGCTCACCGAGGACGAGGCCCGCCAGTCGATCGCCCAGTACGAGGCGGAGCTCGGGCGCATCCTCGAGGAGACCCGCGCGGGCGGCGCCTCCTCGGTGTCCGAGGTCAACCCGGGCAGCCGCACGCACGACCCGGCGCTCACCGTCGGCGTGGGCGGGGCCGGGGAATCCTCCGACGAGGAATGGACCATGCCGGAGTCCCAGATGCCCGGCATCGGCATGATGATCGGCTGGACGTCTGCTGCCCCCGCCGAGCAGCTGCGCCGCATCGGCCGCGCGCACACGCGCTTCCCGGAGGGCTTCGAGCCTCATCCGAAGCTGCGTCAGCTGTGCGAGCGCCGCCTCGAGATGGCGCTGGGCAACAAGCCGATCGACTGGGGCTTCGCGGAGCTCCTGGCCTTCGGCACGCTCCTCATGGAGGGCACCGGCGTGCGCCTGTCCGGCGAGGACGTGGGCCGAGCGACCTTCGTCCAGCGTCACGCGATCCTGCACGACGCGAACGACGGCCGCGAGTTCACGCCGCTGCGATTCCTCACCGAAAACCAGGCGCGTTTTGACGTGTGGAACTCCCCGCTCAGCGAGTACGGCGTGCTGGCCTTCGACTACGGCTACTCGCTGGAGAGCCCCGAGACCCTGACGATCTGGGAGGCGCAGTTCGGCGACTTCGCGAACGGCGCGCAGACCGTCATCGACGAGTTCGTGTGCTCGGCCGAGCAGAAGTGGGGCCAGCGTTCCTCGCTCGTCATGCTGCTCCCCCACGGCTACGAGGGCCAGGGACCCGACCACTCGAGCGCGCGCATCGAGCGCTACCTGCAGCTGGCAGCCCAGGACAACATGTGGATCGTCCAACCCTCGACGCCGGCGAACTACTTCCACATGCTGCGCACGCAGGCCTACAAGCGCCCGCGCAAGCCGCTCATCGCGTTCACGCCCAAGCAGCTGCTGCGCCTGTCGGCCGCGTCCTCGCACCTCGACGAGTTCACCTCGGGCGCCTTCCAGCCCGTCATCGGTGATCACACCATCACCGATCCGGCGTCGGTGACGCGCGTCCTGCTGTGCTCCGGCCGCCTGTACTACGACCTCGTCAAGGAGCGCGAGCACCGCGGCGACTTCTCAACGGCGATCATTCGCCTGGAGCAGCTCTACCCGCTGCCCGAGGCCGAGGTGGCCGAGGCCCTGGCCCAATACCCGAATGCGTCGGTGACCTGGGTGCAGGACGAGCCCCGCAACCAGGGCGCATGGCCGCACCTGGCGCTCAACCTGTTCCCGTCTCTGGGACGCCCGGTGCGCGTTGTCTCTCGACCCGAGTCCGCGACGACCGCAGCGGGACGTGCCTCGCTTCACAAGGAGCAAGCAGCTACCCTTATTGCGCAGGCCTTCGAAGGCTAACGTGGGCCGCGCACGCCGCGAGGGCGTGCGGCAGGCACTGGAAAGGAACACCATGCGGATCTGCTTCATCGGAGACGAGCTCGTCGCGGGCGTCGGCGACCCCCGAGGCCTGGGCTGGGTCGGCCGCGTCAACGCGCACTCCACCTTCGATCTGCCCGCCACGTTCCTGACCCTGGCCGTGCCCTCCGAGACGACGAAGCAGATGGCCGCCCGCTGGGAGGCCGAGGTCCTGCCGCGCCTGGCCGAGGGCGAGCCACACGGCCTCGTCATCGGCGTGGGTCCGGGCGACGTCGCGGCAGGCATCTCGACGGCCCGCTCGCGCCTGAACCTGGCCAACATCACCGACCGAGCGACCGCGCTTGGCATCCCCAGCTTCGTCGTGGGTCCCCCGCCGCTCGCTGGCGTGGACTCCGGATCGCTGAAGGCTCTGTCCTCCTCGTGCTCCGAGGTGTGCGCGCGCCGAGGCATCCCCTTCGTCGACTGCTATACGCCTCTGGTCGCTCACGACCAGTGGTTCGAGGACATGGCCGCCTCCCTCGCGCGCGGCGGGGACGGGCAGACCCTGCCCGGACAGGCCGGCTACGCACTCATGGCGTGGATCGTCCAGCACCAGGGCTGGTACGAGTGGACGGGAGCGACCCCGGCGGACGTGTGAGCGGATGGGTGCGAGCGGAACAGCCTCACCCCGTTTCGCCCCACCTCAACACGTGCAAGCACACGAGTGACAGATGAACACACGCAACCCCTTCGATCCTTCCGATCTATCTGACGATCGGACTGAGCTGGACATCCAGTCGTTCGCATCGGATGATGACGACACGCGCGCCAGCACATATGACAGCTACGGCTTCGACGACCCGCAATACGGAGTCCCCCGGGACGTTGCGGATACACTTCCGTCCGGCACGTGGCAGCAAGAGGCCTACCAGGACGGGCTTGGGACAGGCGCGTACGGATCTTCCACGTACGGTACGTACGGTTATGACGCGACCCATTACGGCGTTGCTTCCACGACGACCCCGTCGAATCTCCAGGCTGCTTCCGCAGTAACCATCTCGCCGCAGGTCGGCACGGGACGCAGGCACCGCATTGCTATGCGAGTTCTATTCGCGTTGACTGTTTTCCTCTTCGCCCTGGGATTTTCCTGGTTCAATGATGTTTTCCAGGCCGGCACCGAGCGCCTCGTCTGGACGCTCATAACGTGCGGCGTTGCTCTTGTCGCAGCGTGTATCTGCTTCCGCTTCGGAGCGGGTAGGCTGCGCGGGGAAGGCAGTCCTGGCTACAGGCGCAAGCGACAGAGTCCATCATTTTTTGCGGGACCGATTGGGCTGGCACTCGCCCTGTATGCAGTGTCCTACGGGGTGCCCGCGGCCCTCGACTTTGTGAGCGGCCCGCAGCCCAAGACGGTCTTTTCCTGCATGTTCGATAGCACGCAGACAACCAAGCACCTCACTCTCAGTGGCACAACGACCGTCTACAAGAACCACTTCACGATGGCCTTCGAGGACGGCACCTCGCACACGACGACGTTCGAGACGCCCTACGAGCACGACATCCAGACCCAGGGCGGCCTTGGCGAAGCTCTCTACAACGCCTGCATGTTCCGTGATTCCGAACAGAGAATGATCCTGGACTACTACCCCCGTACGTGGATCCTCGCCGACGTGCGACTGACCGACTAATCGCCGTACAGTCCCCGGCCTCGTTCGTATCCGCCCCCAGCACAGCCGCGCAAGTTCCACCGACGAACGTATTCGCGACGCCCGCGCGAGATGCCTTGCCGGCGAACTCGATCGCGCCGGGACCCGAGATGGCCGCGTCGCATGGGTGAGATGCGCTTCCTCATCGAGGCCGTGAGCGGTACTGTGGAAACCGACGAGCAAGTCGGCGCGTGGGCACTCACCGCGTACCTGGATTCTCCCGGAACCGCACCCGATTCTGAGGCGATGCCCTAGGCTCGTCGTCATGCACCCGTCCGACAGGTAGCAGCCATGAGTAATCAGCCCCCTTATCCGTCTCCTTACGATCCGCCTCAGCCACCCAGTCAGACCGCCAATCAGCCACCCAATCAGGCGCAGGGTCAGTGGACGCCTCAGTCTCAAGCGGGCGAAGCTCAACCTTCCTTGCCCCCACTGTCGTACCAGGGGTGGGGATACCAGGGATCCTCATACTGGGACACATATGCCGCATCGTCGGGCGCTGATGTGGCCTCCCAGAGCAATCCCTCTCCTGAGGATCCTTCCGGTGAGCGTAAGACACCGAATAAGCACGCGGGCTGGTGGATTCTCCTGACGCTCGTGGGCCTCCTCGCTGGCATGGTCTTCTATTTCTTCGGCGAGTTGTTTGAGTATGGTTCGGAGCTGCTCGTCTGGACCCTCATCAAGTGCGCTGTCGCGCTCGTCTTCGCCCTCGCCACGATTCCCCTCTATATTGCCGCACGGCGCAATGCCCTCACGGCGAGTGCCCAGGGCGACGAGGAAGTGGTACAGACACGGAAGCGCGGCCAGGTCATGGCGTCCCTCATAGGCCTCGGGTTGTGCTTATACGCCCTGTCGAACGGCGTTCCCGCCATCCTTGACGTTGCCGACGGCCCACAGACCGTCACGGTGACATCGTGCAACTTTGAGCAGTACGAGTCGAGCAGGTCGCGCTACCGCGGCGGATCCTGGACCGTGTATGAGAACCAGTTCATCATGACGTTTGACGACGGCACGACCCACACGAAGACCGTTGAGACCGACAACAAGGATGAGATTGCGACGCAAGGGGACCTGACGGCCGTCCTCTACGAGGCCTGCGCCCTGCGCTCCGGCAGCGCAACCATGACCATCGGTTACTACACGCATTCGAGGGTCATCGCGAGCGCGAGGATCAACAACTGATCGCTCGGCCGACATGCCCATGAGGCCTGCGCTAGCGCCCCGGCCTCGTCCCCAAGCTCTGTAGCGCAAAAGGAACCTCATGCCACGCAACGCAGCATCCTCTCCTCGTCGGGCCTCCTCGCCCGCGCAAGGCCCGACACGCACAGGCGTCCTCAAAAAGATCGCCACTGTCATTGGGGTCGCTCTCATGGCTCTGGTCATTGCCGCCATCGCCATCTTCTGGGTCATCGGAGATCACACAGACTTCGGCCGCGATCGCGTCGTGTGGAAAGTGCAGGCCTGCGGCGTTGGGCTCGTCCTCGTCGCGGGGCTCCTCATCACGTGCGCGGTCACGTACCTCGGCGTTCGGCGCGCCAAGCGCGACGTCGATATTGAGAGGTACAACCAGCGTTCCTTCGCCATCGTCGTCCTGTGCGCGACCGCATTATTCGTGGGATTCCAGTCGATCAGCCGCGGCCTTCCCGCCTTCCGCGACCTGAAGGAGGGCACCACCACGGTCACTGTCACCTCGTGCAGCTTCGAACAGACGCCACGATCACGCAACTGGCCGAGCGCTAATCACAGACCCGATAACGGATGGAACAACGACTTCACGATGACCCTCGCCGACGGCTCCAAGCGCCTCACGGTCATCAAAACAGACCATGCCGACGACATCGCCTCGCGCGGCGGTCTCACGGGCGTTCTCTACGAGGCCTGCGAGCGGCGCTCCGGATCCGCTTCCATGACCATGGAGGTCTACCCCCACACGTGGTCCATCGTCGAGGCGCGCATCGACTGAGGCCGTGAAACAGCGCGTGAAACGGGCGGGACTACGCCTGGGTGAGGATCCCCGAGATGAAGCGCGCGCTGTGGTCAAGGGCGGCCTCGGCCTCGGGAATGGTGGGAACGCCCAGGACGTAGACGTGGAAGCCATCCGGCTCGACCCTCAAGCGCACGTCGACGCCGGCGCGAGAGGCCTTGTGGGCGAACTCGATCGCGTCGGGGCCCACGATGTCTGCGTCTCCCTGGAAGATGCGCATCGGCGGAAGGCCCGACGGGTCACCATACAGGGGGCTGACACGCCAATCTGCGGGGTCCAGGTCGCCCGCCCACGCGCGGCCCGCCCATACCAGGCCGGGCACGCGCAAAATCCTGTCGCGGGGCTGCACCTCCTCGATGCGCGGGTTCGTCATGGTCACGTCCACCCACGGCGCGTACAGGACGAGGCCGTCCACCTGGCGCTTACCCGCGTCGCGTCGCTGCATGGCGAGGGACAGCGCCAGGCCGCCTCCCGCCGAGTCGCCGAAGATGACGACGCGGCCGAACTCGGCCTGGGCCTCGTCGATAATGGGCTGGACGAAGTCGAAAGCTTCGGCCGCGGTGTGCTCGGGGGCCAGCGGGTAGTCCGGAATGATGACGGGCAGACCCGTGCGGTCGATAAGGCCCTCGACGATGCCCCACTGGCCAGCGGCCATCGGGCACACGTACGCTCCGCCATGCAGATAGATGAGTGCACCGCCCGAGCGCAGGCCCTGCTTCGGGAACACACGGGTGACGCCTTTTTCGCTCGTCGCGGTGAAACGCGCTCGCATGCGTCGAGGCATCGGATGCGGCTTCGGGGCGTGGAGCGCCATCTGCTCAGTTACCGTCTCGCTCTGTAGCAACGGAGGCACAAGCCCCATACAGAAGTGGACAAGGCGCATCTGGACGGACATGGAGCCTCTTTCGCTCTTTCGCGGATCGACAAACGTAATGTGTTCGCATCGGGACGCACCCGCGCGCCAACAGGTACCAGGATACGACGCGAGAGAGGCTTTCCACCTCCCGTACAGGCTCTTTGATGCGCGATGGGGCGCAGGTTCTATCCGCGCAGTGGACGACTTCGACGTCATCCTTGCCGAAGCCGAGGGTTCTGGTTTCCCGCAGGAGTACGAGGCACCCGGTTGTCGCGGGCACCCGTACCTCAGACGCTGGCTGTCGCTCACGCGGATAGGTAACGAACATCCGGATAGGTTACGAACATCGGGATAGCTTAATAACCTATCCAGATGTGCGGTTCCTATCCCGATGCG
>CAUTRF010000014.1:0-34830 GCA_963540795.1 uncultured Actinomyces sp. | reverse complement strand
CCGCAGCCTGGCTCTCCGGCGCCCTCCACTCCGGCGGCGCTTGGCGTTCTGGCGGGTGGCTCGGCGCGTCGCCCTGATGCCCAGCTATGGCTGTCCCTCAGCAATTTCGCACGTAATTCCCCTTCGACTAGTTCAAACATTGAATTTGCATCGTTGGAATTGCAACGTTTTTGGGGTGTCTCGAAAAATGACCGCGTTAAATTACGTGCGAAATTTGGCTGGCGATGGTCCTGCCGCCGCCCGCGGGCACACACAGCGGCCGGGCCCTCCGGCACCCGGAACGCCAGAGGGGCCACAAGCAACACCACACAGCGTCGCGCAGTGTCCTATACTCCTATCTTCCACTCCCCCGTGCGCGCCGCACTCGTATGGGTCAGCGCCCGCGATGAGAAGTCGCGGGCGCTGACGCGTACCTTATGCGTGGGTTTCCCCATCCGCTCGCAGGAGGCGAGGCTCAGAGGAGATCCGCAGCCAGGTCGAGCGGTGTACCGAAACGGTGGTTCGTGATCGAGACCGCCTGCTCGCGTAGGAACGGCAGCAGCTCCGAGTGCGGCCACGCCGTGACGGCACCCGTGTACAAGGCGACGTCGGGGCTGCCGCCGCTCGCGCGGGTCGCGTCCGCCCAGCGCTGCTGCGAGCTTCCATCGCGCGGACCAAGAACACGCACTCGCATGCCCAGGCCACCGGAATTCGCCACCATCGCCAGGCGAGAATCCCACGAGTGCGCGTCCTCGACCGTCACCTCGATATCCCAGCTCTCCAGCAGCTCCCGGACGGTAGACGGCAGCTCGTCGCCAACGGATAGTCCAATGGGTCCGCCCGCGAGAATGCCCGCCGCCAGCACACGCACGATATCGACGAGGGCAGTTCCGCTTCCGGCGCGCACGAGGACCGGCGTGGAACGGTAACGCAGGACATTGCGCTCACAGGCCATGCCGGTGACGTCTCGGTTCGCCCCATATTCGGAAGCCCAGGCGGAGCCGTCCGCGGCGACGGCACGACTCAGTTCGGCCGCATCATCCGCGCTCAGGTGAGGACCGGCCGCATTGCACAGGGCGAGCACACTCGGATCGAGCGCTTGGTCGGGAGCACCGGAGGCCCCCACGTTCGCCTCGCGGGCAGGCTCGACCTCGCCCAGACCCAGCAGGTAGGAGGGGCCACCGGCCTTCGTCGTTGACCCGATCGCCGAGCGCTTCCAGCCACCAAAAGGCTGACGACGAACGATCGCGCCGGTAATGCCACGGTTAACGTAGAGGTTGCCGGCCTCGATGCCCTCCAGCCAGGTCGCCAACTCATCGGTGTCAAGAGTATGGAGACCGGAGGTCAGTCCGTAGTCGACTTCATTGACGGCCTCGATCGCGTCCTCGAGGGTGTCGACGCGCATGACGCCAAGGACCGGCGCGAAGTACTCGGTCAGGTGGAATTCGCTGCCGGGCACCACGCCCGCACGGATACCAGGGGTCCACAGCCCATCGCCCAGGTACCGGGGCTTGAGCACCCAGTGCTCACCCTCGCCCAGGGTGGTCAGGCCTCGCACGGCCTTCTCATCGTCGGGCACGACAACCGGACCGACCTGCGAGTCCAGGGATGCCGGCAGGCCCACGCGCAGCGAGGCGGCCGCGTCCACGAGCTGGCGAGCGATGCGGCTCGAGCGTCCCGCGGATCCGACGAGGATCAGCAGGGAGGACGCCGAGCACTTTTGTCCCGCGTGCGCGAAGGCCGAATGCACGATGTCGCGCACCGCCAGATCGGGGTCAGCGGAGGGCGTGACAATAATGGCGTTCTTGCCGCTCGTCTCACCCAGCAGGTGCATGTCGGGCTTCCACGAACGGAAAAGGCGCGCCGTGTCGTACGAGCCGGTCAGGACGACACGATCGACACCCTCGTGTGTCACCAGGTAGCGCGACACGTCCCCGTCCTCGAGCGGGGCGAGCGCCACCAGCTCGCGGGGAACCCCGGCCTCGTGGAAAGCCGCGACGAGCTCCGCGGCGCAACGCTTGGCCGGAGGGGCCGGCTTGAGGATCACCGCGCTGCCCGCCGCCAGCGCCGCGGCAACGCCACCCACGGGAATGGCCACCGGGAAGTTCCAGGGCGAAGCAACGACAGTGACGTCCACGGGTACGAATCGCGCGCCCGCCATGTACGTCTCATCGGCGAGCTGCAACGAGGCCTGTGCGTAGTGATGGCAGAAGTCGATCGCTTCGCTAACCTCGGGATCGGCCTGATCGATGGTCTTACCGGCCTCAGATCCGGCGACCTCGATGAGCTCGCCCCGGCGCGCGGCAAGAACATCGCCGACACGATGCAGCGCGGCTGCGCGCTCCTCGGGGGCCAAGGCCTGCCAGGCGTGCGCCGCCTTGGTGCTCGCCTCGACGAGAGCGTCGACCGCCTCGTTCGTGGACAAAGCCTGCGCGCCGGCGCGCACTGCTTCACTTCCCCGCGTCGAGCCGGGGATAGCCGCGGCAATCTCACGGGCCCACTGCCGATTGGCGGCGAGGGCGGGATCTGAATCCGGTTCGGATGCGAAGGGACGATGCGCACGCTCGGCGAGGCTCCCCCGCTCAGCCGGCACCCCGGCCTCGCGCTCAGCCAGACGATCCTGGACACGGTTGGGGACGGGCAGCGGCGCATCCGGATCAACGTCGGACAGAGCCGCAAGGAAACGGTCGCGCTCGCGGGCGAAGACGTCCTCGTTCGTGGCGAGATCAAAAACACCGGACATGAAGTTTTCGGGCGCGGCATTCTCTTCCAGGCGGCGCACCAGGTAAGAGATGGCGACGTCGAATTCTCGGGGGTTCACGACCGGGACGTACAGGAGGAGGGAGCCGACATCGCGACGCACGACCTCTTGGATACCGGTTGCCATGCCCGAGAGCATTTCGAATTCGACGCTGTCCTCGACGCCTCGCGCGGCGCGCAGCTCGTAGGCGAAGGCAATATCGAAGACGTTCTGTCCGGCCACTCCCAGTCGGATCGCCCGGGTGCGCTCGGGCGTCATCGCCCAGCTCAGCATCCGCTTGTAGTTGGTGTCGGTGGCCTGCTTGGACGGCCAAGTCGTCAGCTCCCAGCCATGAATCTCGGCGTCCACCTTCTCCATGGACAGGTTCGCGCCTTTGACGATGCGGACCTTAATACGCGAGCCACCCGCGTCCACGCGTGCACGCGCCCACTCCTGGAGACGCTGGAGGGCACCGAGCGAATCGGGCAGGTAGGCCTGGAGGACGATGCCGGCCTCGTAGCCGCGCATATCCGGCTGGTCAAGGATCGCGGTGAACACGGCGATCGTCAGGTCGAGGTCCTTGTAATCCTCCATGTCGAGGTTGAGGAACGTCCCGTTGTCGCGAGCGAGTCGGTAGAGCGGCAGGAGGGCGCTCACGCCGTGGTCGACAACCTCCTCGAAGCCCCACGGGTTGTGGGGGCCCGTCACCGCGGAGACCTTGATAGACACGTAGTCGACGTCCTCGCGGGTCACGAGACGCGAGACCTCGGCCAGGCGGTGAGATGCTTCCTTCTCACCGAGAACCGCCTCACCGAGGAGGTTCACGTTCAAGCGGTGGCCACCCTGACGCAGGCGGGCGAGCGCGGGGCCGAGGCCCTTGTCGGTCGCATCGACGACGAGGTCGCCGACGATCTCACGGAAGACGCGCCGGGCCACCGCTGTCACCGTACGAGGAGCGAGGAGCGACGCGGTCGAGCCGAGGCCCATCGCCGCGGCAAGGGCCGGGGGCAGGAAGTTCTTGCGGCCTGCCGACAGGCGCTTCATGGCCGCGCTGGCCACGTCCAGGTCCGCGGGGCGTACGACGTCATCGACGAATCGGGTCGTGAACGTAAGTCCGTCCGGATCGGCGAGGATACGGGACAGGAGCTTGGCCGAGCGCGGCGTGGGCTCAAACGCCGATTCGTCGGCCCAGCGGCGGGCGCGGATGACCGCCCGCTCCCCCAAGGCCCACAGGTCATCGGGGCAGCGTCGAGCGTTGGCATCGTTGTGGGACGGGGTGGGAACAGCGGCGTTCGCCATGCGTAGACCTCCGGGCGTGGATGTGCGACGGACTAGCGGCCTCGCGTGGAGCGTCAACGCTGGACACGCTCAGCACAACTCCCGTCGTTGTGAAGGATGCTGGTTTGTCCATCGTAACGCGCGTGCGACCCACCTGTGCAGGCTTCTAATAACGCCGATACGATCCACCAAGGGACCTAAGCCCCAAACCGCACGAAACGCCCAAAAAGTCAGATTCTGTGTGCCGCTTCTCACATGAGTGTCGTCGCCCGACACGACGACACCCCTGCCTCACTCGGAGCGAATGAGCCACCGCTCCTTCATGTCGACAGCCACACCAGCCATGACCTCGTGCATGTTGAGCACACGACCACCGTCCGCGCGCGAGCAGAGCCACTGGACCTGAAGCCCATCCGATATCGCAACAAGGCGGCGCGCAATCTGCTCACTCGGAGCATCCTCACGCACCTCGCCTACGGTCTTACCATGCTCAAAGGCCTCAACAAGGTAGGAAATCGCAGCAATCAGGTGCTCACGGAACCAGGGGTGTGCCTGATGCTTCGAATCAATGACGGCCGCAGACATCGCCGTGTAGAGCGCCACGCCGTCGGGGTGGCGCTGATTGTGGGCCACCATGTCCACCCAGGCGTCCAGCGCGGCCTCGGCCCCATCCTCGGGGCGAGGGAGTTGACTGACGATACGGCGATCACGCTCGTCCAGGACCGCGGCGAGCAGCTGGTCCTTCGAGGAATAGTGATGCAGGAGCCCCGCCTTCGAAATATCGGAGGCGCGCGCGATGTCCGCAAGCGAGGTTGCCACGTAGCCCTGTGTCGAGAAAAGGGTAAGTGCCTCCGACAGGATGCGCGCCTTCTTATCCTCGCTACCGGCCTTCGGACGGCCGGGCCGACGGGTGCTCGTTGCCTTGGCATCGTTGCTCATGCGGGCTGCTCCATGTTCGGTGTGACAGGGTTACCAACAACCCATCATAGCGTGCAACCGCCTATACGCGACCGGGTATGCGAACTTCTCTTGTCGAGTCCGCATACCCGGTGCGTCGATGGCCTTATTCGAGTCTTTAGTAGCCGAACCGAACCTCGAACTGGGGCTTGCCCGAGGCATCCAACTCGAGATTTCCGTCCTTGTCGGTCTTCACCGTCGCGGTCACGCGAGACGTCACGTCACGCTGCTTGTCCCAGCTCTCGTTGCCCTGGATCGTGAACGTTGCCTCGCCCGTGTAGACACCGCCTTCGTCCGTCGCCGCCTTCATGACCGTGGGCATCGTCTTGACCTGCAGCAGGGCCAGGGTCCGGGACTGCACCGCGCTCGGACATGCCGAGTCGATGTTACCCGGAACGGTCGCGCACGAGTTCGTCAGCGCAGCCGCAGCATCGAGCGCGGCGGCGGCCATCTTGTCGTTGTAGGTGCCCGTCAGCTCGACCGTTCCACCGTAGTAGGAGCTGTCGTATCCCGTTGCGGCCTTGACCGACACGGTCTTGGGCGCAGCGTCGATGTACTCCCCTGTCTCCTCCGGGGTGAAGGTGTAGACGCCCGGGTAGAGCACGATGGAGCTGCTCGGTGCTTCCTTCAGCGTTGCAACCGACATCTTTTCGCCGCCGATCGAGAAATGCGTGACCTTGTCTGCCTGCACGTCCACGCGAGCGACCATCGCATCCTGGATCTTCCAGTTCTTCAGCAGACCAAAGGTCTTCTTCGCCTCACTGACACGGAACGAACGGGTGAATCGTTCGCCGTCGAGGCGCATCGTCGCCGTCACCACGCGCTCCTTCGAGTGCTCCGCATCGTCCACGGTCACATCCTCGACCTCGATGCGGGCACTCGACGAGGCCATGACCTCGTCGGAGAGGAAACCGCGCTGGTCGTTGGGCAACCCCGGATCAACCATCGCCGTCGCGGCGCTGGCCTTGCCATCCGCGAGAAGATCAAGGTACTGGCGAACCTGCGCCTCGGGCGTGCGCGTCCAGTTCGCAATCGTCAAGGCGACGGCTGCGACAACCCCGAGGACAACAAGTGCCACAACACCCACCACGATGCGCTTGATGCGGCGGCGGCTCTTGTCCGACATCGGCGTGAAGGTCACTCCCGCCTGCGGGACTGCGACAGCCGGAGCGACCACATTCTGGGGGCTCGGAGCGGGCGGAGGCGTCTGGGGCTGGGCAGGAGCCGGGGGCGGGGGCACCTCACCCTGATTCGCATCGTAGTGCTGCTCAGACATCTCTCGCTCCTCACTGCTGTACGCGCCGATGGGATGGCGCCGCGGTGTCGCGCTCGAGGGTGGCCACACCGAAACCGCTAAATTTTCTCACACGGCATTTTCTTCATCAACTGAACTTTTGTCATCGACACATGCCGGACGCTCGCGGGCATCACATCACGTCGGCGGCGTGCACCCACGCACACGAGCGCCGCAATCGGCAAGGTAGGTCAAACGTTGACCTACGTCAGGCACCGGCGTCTGTGTCCTCCTCGACGACGGGCAGAGCTTTTGTCGGCGGCACGCAGGCATCGCCCTGCAGTGCGGGCAGAGACAGGCCAGCGGTCGCCGGAATCTCCTCCGACGACTCGGCGAGCTTGCGCGCCACGCGCGACATCGGTCGAGACGAGGCCTGGGGACCTTCAGTCAACACGGTCATCCTGATGTACTCCAATCATTGGTCGTCACGCCGCTTCAGTTCCCCGTCTCCTCACAAAGACGCCAGCGGCCCACATCACACTAGTCTACGGAATCGGGAGAGAAATGATCCCACGCCCCGCGCAGGACCTCTCCATCCATCATCGCCCGCGGTTCCTCCTCGGCCAGGCACGCGCGCACCTCACCGACGACGCGGAAGCCGTCGGGTAGCTGCGTATCCGGTGAGAAAACGGCGATCATGCCGTGTTCCTCTCCCCCTTGGAGGACCCACCGCACGGGATCGACCGCGCAGACGCGGGCTGCGGGGGCCAGGTGAGACGCCTCGGCCTCGATAGCGCCACGATCGAACTCGATGACGACACCCGAGGCCTTGGCGATGCGCGCCCCATCGGTCGCGGGCCCATCCGACAGATCCATCATGGCACGGGCACCCGCGGCTGCGGCGGCCACGCCAGAGCCCAGCGGAGGCGTCGGCGCACGGTACGTCTCAACGAAAGGAGCCAGATCGCCCAGCTGCTCATCTCCTCGCGCTGACGGATCGACGTGCCCGCCCTCCAGGAGATCGAGGCCCGCGTAGGAGTATCCGAGGGTGCCACTGACCGCCACGAGGTCACCGGGGCGCGCGCCGTCACGGCGCACCACGGGCCCCGGGCAATAGCCGAAGGCCGTAATCGAAATGACGAGCTTCCCCCCCGCGCTCAGGTCACCGCCAACGACGCCTGCGCCAGCCTCTCGCGCGCGATCCCCCAGGCCTCGAACGACATCCAGGAACACGTCCGCATCCATGTCGCGCGGCGCAACCACAGAGGCGACGAGAGCCGAGGGGCGACCGCCCATCGCATCGATGTCTGCGAGGTTCTGGGCGGCCACGCGTGCACCGACCTCGTAGCCGGTCGACCACGACAGGTGAAAGTGCTGGTCCTCCACCATGACGTCCGTCGTCACGATGAATGATCCTTCGGGAGCCGCGACCTGGGCGCAGTCGTCGCCGATGCCGATCATCGTGCGCTCGCCGCGCGGAAAAGACTCGCGGAAGTGCGACACCAGCTGCGCTTCGGACAGGTCAGCTAACTTCATGACCTCAAGCCTAGTCGCGGGCGCGCCGGCGCGCCGCGAAGGCGCCTCAGTACTCCATGCCTCGCACGGTCTGGGAGGCAAACAGGCAGGTCGCAGCCGCGCTGGCCACGTTCAGGGATTCCGCGTCGCCCGTCATGGGGATGGACACGAGGGCATCGCACAGGCGCATCTCATCGCCCGACAGGCCCCGTGCCTCGTTGCCGAACACCCAGGCGTGGGATTGGGACAGACGCGAGCGCGCCGACACGCCCTGCACGAGGAGGTCGGACAGGCTCACGGAACCGGCACCTCCGCTGGTGCCCAGCAGGGCCGCGCTTCGGCCGTGAATAAGCGCGCGCGCATCCGCGAAAGAGGGCACGACACACACGGGAATGTGGAAAACGGAACCGGCGCTCGAGCGCACAACCTTCGGGCTGGCGGCATCCACCGTGCCCGCGACAGCCACGACGCCGACCGCCCCGAATGCGTCGGCCGTGCGGATGATCGTGCCGACGTTGCCGGGGTCGCGCCCCTGAGCGAGCACGACGATCGTCTCGCCCACGCTCGGCTCGGGCAGCGCACGCGCAATTGCATCCGCTGACGCAACCGCGCAGATGCCCTGCGAGTCCCCCGACAGGGCCGCCGAGACCTCGGCGGTCACCGGGTGCACCCAACGCGTAGCGCGCCCGGCGACCTCCACGACGTCCGCGTGCGTGTCCCACGCGTCCTCGCGAACGTATACGTCGCGCACCGCACCCGGTCGATGCACGGCAAGTTCACGCACGGCCTGCGGCCCCTCAACGAGCATCAGGCCCGAGCGCGAACGCGCCGAGCGCCCGACCAGACCCGACACCCTGCGCACGCGATCGGCGCGGGGATTATCGAGAACGGTCAGGCGCTCGGCGAAAAGGCTCACCTATCAGGCCTTGGGGGCGTTGATGTCGGCGGGCAGCGCGTCCTTGGCGACCTTCACCAGGGCGTTGAACGCGTTGATGTCATTGACAGCCAGCTCGGCCAGCATGCGACGATCGACCTCGACGCCAGCCAGGTTCAGGCCCTGGATGAGGCGGTTGTAGGTCAGGCCCTGGGCGCGGGACGCAGCGTTGATGCGCTGGATCCACAGACGACGGAAGTCGCCCTTCTTGGCCTTGCGGTCGCGGTAGGAGTAGACGAAGGAGTGAGTGACCTGCTCCTTGGCCTTGCGGTACATGCGCGAGCGCTGGCCACGGTAGCCGGAGGCCTGCTCGAGTACGGTACGACGCTTCTTCTTGGCGTTGACAGAACGCTTAACACGTGCCATTTTCTACTGTTCTCCTCTTACTCGAGCTCACTTGCCCAGCAGACGCTTGACGCGCTTGACGTCGGCGGTCTCCAGGACCTGGTCGGTCGCCAGACGGCGGGTCTTACGGCTGGACTTGTGCTCCAGCAGGTGGCGGGCGCCGGCCTGCTCGCGCATGATCTTGCCCGAGCCGGTCGTGCGGAAGCGCTTCTTAGCACCGGAATGAGTCTTGTTCTTCGGCATTTCTATTCCTTCGTTGTGAGGCGATGGGTATCGCCGTCAGTCCTGTTCGTCAGCCTTGTCGGCTGCCACTCGGGCCTGGTCCTTGCTGGCGCGCTCCGCGCGCTTGCCTCGACGTTCAGCACGCTCGGCCTCGCGGCGCTTGCGCTGCTCAGTCAGGGCGTCAGCCTTGCGCTTGGTGGGGGCCAGCACCATCGTCATGTTGCGCCCGTCCTGACGGGGCATCGATTCGACGGTGGCAAGGTCACCAATCTCCTCGGCGAGGCGCTGCAAGAGGCGAACGCCAGCCTCGGGGCGAGACTGCTCTCGACCGCGGAACATGATCATGACCTTGACCTTGTCGCCGGCGGACAGGAAGCGCTCCACGTGGCCCTTCTTGACGCCGAAGTCATGATCGTCGATCTTCAGTCGGAAGCGGATTTCCTTCAGCTGCGTGTTCGCCTGATTGCGGCGAGCATCGCGGGCCTTCTGGGCGGCTTCGTACTTGTACTTGCCGTAATCCATGAGCTTTGCGACGGGCGGCTTGGCGTTCGGCGCAACCTCAACCAGGTCGAGCCCAGCCTCTTCGGCCAGACGCAGCGCGTCCTCAACTCGAACGACGCCGACCTGTTCACCTCCGGGTCCCACGAGGCGAACCTCGGGAACTCGAATACGCTCATTGATGCGAGTCTCGCTGATGAGCGGCTCCTTCCACAGAATCCTTATGCGCGAAACGAAAAGCCTCCGTTACGCGACGCGCACGGAGGCTTCCATCGGCCAACACGCACGGGTGTTGACCGCCGAACCCGATCCCCTGCGCATCGCCCCTGCGGGCGGCATCCTCTCTGTCGAGAGGCGGGTATCCAGGTGGGATTTCTCCGCTTGCGTTCCGGGCATTCGCCCAGACGGTCGTATCAACTGTACCAGAAATGGCGAGGGATCGCCAGATCAGCAATCATTGCGCGCCTCACGCTGAGCGAGGAGCGCTCGATGCCGGTTCAGCGCAGGACGGGCGTGATCTCAACTCGGTCGGCCGAGGCGATGAGGCGCGGGTTGGCACCCACGGCGTTCAGGGCACCCGACAGTGCCTCCTTCATTGCCGAGGCATCGGCCCCCTGGGCGAATCGCTCACGGTCCACGGACACGACGACGCGCGTGAGGCCGTCACCCGCGTAGGCGATCTCAACATCGACGATGGCCGGGCACGCCGCTCCGGCCTCGGCGAGCAGGAGCTCGCGCAGGGAGGCGTCGCGCCACGCGGGCAGCCACTCATCTCCCTGCGCGAGCGCAGCGACGGCGGGGCGCGGCAGCAGCACCGCGTCCGTACCCGGGTTGACGACGATGCGCCCGCCCGTCTCCACGAGGGCGGTCAGCCCGATCGTGCGGAAGTCCAGGGCCATCGGACGGTCACCGGGGCGGTGTGCTGACAGCGCGCGGACCGACGAATAGATGGCGAGCGCCTCCCCCGCGGGGGTCTGCGCACGTACGAAGTCGATCGGGTTATGACCGTTTTCTCCGGCGTGAACGCCCGTCACGCGCGGGTCGGGCTCAACATCGATGGGAACGATGACACGTTCAAAGACGAGGGCATCGACGAGCGCCTCAAGCATGGCCGCCCCCGCGTCGCTCCCCTGCCCCAGCGCGAGCGCCCGGGCGGTACGAGGCAGCCCCTGACCGACGTCCGCGCGGTCATGGCTCATCATCGACAGGCGCTGCGCCAATCGATTCTTCTGTTCCTCAGTGAGAGAAGGGGGCGTGGGATTCATGAGAGTTCCTCGCATCCAGCGACGTCCAGCGCATCTGCCAGGGTGAATGCACCCTGGTACAGGGCCTTTCCGACGATCGCACCCTCGATGCGAAGGGCGCGCAGGGCCTCGATGTCGGCCAGGGAGTTGACCCCACCCGAGGCGATGATCCGGGCCGGGGTCTGGTCCGCGACGCGGGCCAGCAGGTCTCGATTGGAACCGTTCATCTGTCCGTCGCGCGTCACGTCGGTGACGACCAGGCGAGCCACTCCCGCATCGTTGAGGGTGCGCAGAGCCTCCCACACGTTGCCGCCCTCACCGCGCCCACCGCGCGCGGCCAGGCGATCGCCGCGCACGTCCAGGCACACGGCGACGCGCTCACCGAAAGTATCGACGGCCTCACAGACGGCGTCGATGTCATCGAGAGCTTGCGTCGCGATATTGACGCGCTCGGGCCCCATCGCCAGCCCAGCCTCGATGGTCGCTCGGCTCGTGATCCCTCCCGACAGCTCGACGCGCACGGGAACCTCACGGATCACCCGGGCGAGCAGCTCAGAGTTCTGCCCGCGGCCAAACGCCAGGTCCAGGTCCACGAGGTGCACCCAGCGAGCCCCGGCCTCGCCAAACGAACGGGCGACATCGATCGGGCTGCCCCAGGAGCCCTCGTCGATCGACCCCGCGGACAGGCGCACGGCCTGCCCGCCCGTCACGTCGATCGCGGGCAGCAGTTCAAGGATCGTCATGATTGCTTGCGTCGCAGCCAACCGAAGGGGCCGCCACCCTTGCAGCTGCCGTCGGCAGCCACGGAGTCCTTGTAGTCGGCGGGCGTCGTACGACCCAGCAGGAGATCCTCCGTCGCCGCGGGCATCGCCCCCAGCAGCAGACCCGCAGGAATCGTCTCCTCGGGTTCACCGCTCACGTAGCGCTGGGCGGAGATACGACCCGACACACCCGGCTCCACGCCGTCCCCCTCGACGAGCCAGCTCATGAGGGCGACCGCCCCGTACTTCGACAGGTTCGAGACGGCACGGGCAACGCGATCCACCGCGTCGGGCATCGGACGCTGGCCGGTCAGCAGAGCGTCGAGCTCCTCCTCGTCCGTCGGTGTCGTCTCCACGCGCAGCCACACGGCGGTCCACGGCTTGAGACGCACAATCGACTCACGCACACCCGTCAGCGCGAGCAGCGAGTGCAGCGCCTCCGGGTAGGAAATCGGGGCGAGCACAAGGGCAACCGACAGGCGGCCACCCTCCAGGTGCAGGGACTCGTCAACGGGAGTGTCGTCCGGATCGAGGGACGGCAGAGAATCACCCGCGGCGGGCGTCGATCCCAGCGATGCAACCAGCGACTGGAACTCCGCGTCGATATCGTCGTTGTGAGCGCTCACCGCTCCTCCTTATACTGTGTGTCTCTACCCAAGGATACTGTTCATCCACGCCCTCGCGCGTGATGCGCTCTCCACCAGCGAAAGGATTCACCATGAGCACACCGACGATCCCCGTGCGCGGGGAGATCAAGCTCGGCCAATTTGTCAAGCTCGCCTCCCTCGCGGAAGACGGCGCACAGGCACGCGAACTCATCCAGGCCGGAGACGTGACCGTCAACGGCGAGGTGGAGACGCGCCGCGGCCATCACCTGAGCGCCGGCGACCTCGTCGAGGTCGACGCCCCCTGGGGCAAGGCCGCCGCCATCGTCGGATCCGCCTCCTAAGCACGCCCGTCGACGACGCGAGCCGAGTCCCACCGGGGCCCGGCTCACACCGTATTAGGACGAGGTGACGACCCCACCGGCACCGACGACGGCCTTGATGTGGCTGAAGAAGGCGCTCGTCTGTTCGACGCGCAGCTTCGGATCCAACTCGACGACCGTCGTGCGCCCCGGCTCGGTGAGGTGCAGGCGCACCGGGGAGCCGCCGGGATAGGACTCAAGCACACCGCGCAGGTCGGTGAGCAGCTCGGGCGTACACCTGGCGGCCGGCAGACGCAGGTCGAGGGGCAGGTCCGCCCCACCCGACAGATCCAGGAGGGTCATCGACTGGCCGTAGATGGTCATGCCCTCCTCACGCACGTTCACCTTGCCCTCAATCTGGACGATGATGTCCTGCGCGAGGTAGGTCTGAATCGACTCGTAGGAACGCGGGAAGAAGAGCACATCCACCGAACCCGACAAGTCCTCGATCGTCGCGATCGCCCACGCGTTGCCCTGCTTCGTCACCTTCGTCGTCACGCCCGAAACGAGGCCCGCGATCTTCACGACGCGGTCCGCCATCGCACCGTCGGAGCCGACGACCTGGGCGATCTCGTAGTCCTGGTGGCGAGCCAGGGCCGCCTCCACGCCGCGCAGCGGGTGGTCGGAGACGTACAGGCCAAGCATCTCGCGCTCGGCCGCCAGCTTCGTCTTACGGTCGAACTCGGGCAGATCCGGAATGTCAATCGTCAGGCCCGAGCCCGTGTCCTCGTCCTCTCCCAGAGCGCCGAACAGATCGAACTGTCCGATCGCCTCGTTGCGCTTGACGTCGATGATCGCGTCCACGGCCTCGTCGCAGCGCGCGAGGAGAGCGCGGCGCGTGTGACCCATCGAGTCGAAAGCACCGGCGCGAATGAGGGACTGGATCGTGCGCTTGTTGCACACCACCTGGGGCACCTTGTCCAGGAAGTCCTGGAACGAGGCGAACCGCCCCTTTTCGGCGCGGGTTTCCACGATGGCGTCGACGACCGGGCCACCCACGTTCTGGATGGCATTCAGACCGAAGCGGATGGCCTCACCGTCAGGCGCAAAGTTACCCATCGACGCGTTCACGTCCGGGGGCAGCACCGTGATGTCCATGTGGCGGCACTCCGCCAGGTACAGGGCTCGACGATCCTTGTTGTCCTTCGTCGAGGTCAGCAGGGCCGCCATGTACTCCGTCGGGTAGTTCGCCTTGAGGAAGGCCGTCCAGTAGGAGACGAGGCCGTAGGCCGCCGAGTGGGCCTTGTTGAAAGCGTAGGCGGAGAAGGGAACGACGACGTCCCACAGGGCCTTGATTGACTCCTCGGAGTAGCCGTTATCGACCATGCCCTGGCGGAAGCCCTTGAACTGCTGGTCCAGGACCTCCTTCTTCTTCTTACCCATGGCCTTACGCAGGATGTCTGCCTGGCCCAGCGAGTAGCCCGCCAGCTTCTGGGCGATCTGCATGACCTGCTCCTGGTACACGATCAGACCGAAGGTCGTTCCCAGGATGTCCTCGAGCGGCTCCGCCAGCTCCGGGTGGATGGGCGTGATCTCCTGACGCCCGTTCTTACGCAGCGCGTAGTTCGTGTGCGAGTTCGCGCCCATCGGGCCGGGGCGGTACAGGGCACCGACGGCCGAGATGTCTTCGAAGTTGTCGGGCTTCATGAGCTTGAGGAGGTCGCGCATGCCGCCACCATCCAGCTGGAAGACGCCGAGTGTCTCGCCTCGTCCCAGCAGCTCGTAGGTCTTCTTATCGTCGAAGGTCAAGTGGTCCAGGTCCGGGTCCGGCTTGCCGTTGAGCGCAATGTTCTCGAGCGCGTCGGACACAACCGTGAGGTTACGCAGGCCCAGGAAGTCCATCTTGAGCAGGCCCAGCGTCTCGCACGTCGGGTAGTCGAACTGCGTGATGATCGCGCCGTCCTGCGGGCGCTTCATGATCGGGATGATGTCGGTGAGCGTGTGGGAGCTCATGATGACCGCACACGCGTGCACGCCCCACTGGCGCGTCAGGCCCTCCAGGCCGAGCGCGTACTGGACGACCTCGTGCGTGTCCGGGTTCTCCTCGTAGAACTTACGGAACTCCGCGGCCTCCGCGTAGCGCTTGTCCTTCTCGTCGAAGATGCCGTGGACCGTGATGTCCTTGCCCATAATCGCCGGGGGCAGCGCCTTGGTGAGCTGCTCGCCGACCTTGAAGTCCTTGCCAAGGATACGCGCGGAGTCCTTCAGGGCCTGCTTGGTCTTAATCGTGCCGTAGGTGACGACCTGGCTGATGCGGTCCTCGCCGTACTTGCGCTTGACGTAGGCGATCACCTCGTCGCGCCTACGTTCGTCGAAGTCGACGTCGAAGTCGGGCATCGAGATTCGCTCAGGGTTGAGGAATCGCTCGAAGATCAGGCCGTGCTCGAGGGGATTCAGCTCGGTGATCTTCATGGCGTAGGCCACCATCGATCCAGCACCCGAGCCACGACCGGGTCCAACGCGGATGCCCTGCGACTTCGCCCAGTTGATGTAGTCGGCGACGGTGAGGAAGTAGCCCGGGAAACCCATCGAAATGATGACGTCTTCCTCGTACTGGGCCTGCTTGCGCACGTCGTCCGGAATACCGTTCGGGAAGCGGTCGCGCAGGCCTCGCTCGACCTCCTTGATGAACCACGAGGTCTTGTCTTCGCCCTCGGGAACCGGGAAGTCGGGCATGTAGTTGGCGCCCTCCTTCGTGGTCGTGAAGTGCACGTCGCAGCGCTCGGCGATCTCGAGGGTCGAATCGCAGGCGCCGGGCAGCTCGCTCCACAGGGCGCGCATCTCGTCCGAGGAGCGGATGTAGTAGCCGTCGCCGTCGAACTTGAATCGGTCGGGGTCGTTGATGCGCGAGCCCGAGTTGATGCACAGGAGCGCGTCCTGAATCTTGCGGTCGTCGCGCTTGACGTAGTGCGCGTCATTGGTGGCCACGAGGGGCGCGTTCATGAGCTTGGCGATCTCGAGGACCTGCTGGTGGGTGCGCCGCTCGATGTCGATGCCGTGGTCCATGACCTCGACGTAGAAGTTCTCCGCGCCGAAAATGTCGCGCAGCTCCGCAGCCTCAGCCACGGCCTCGTCCCACTGCCCCAGGCGCAGACGCGTCTGCACGGCACCCGAGGGGCAGCCCGTGAACACGATGAGGCCCTCGTGGAACTGGCTCAGCAGCTCCTTGTCGGCGCGCGGCCACTTGCCGAACTGGCCGTCCGTCGAGGCGTAGGACCCCAGGCGGAAGAGGTTGTGCATGCCCGTCGTGTTGTAGGCGACCAGGGTCAGGTGGTTGTAGGAGCCGCCGGCGCTCACATCATCGGCGCGCTGCCACGGCTCGCCCCACAGGACCTTCTGGCGGTCGAAGCGCGAGGTCCCCGGCGTCACGTACGCTTCCAGGCCGATGATCGGCTTGACGCCCGCGTTCTTGCAGTTCGTGTAGAAGTCGAAGGCGCCGAAAAGATAACCGTGATCCGTCAGGCCGATCGCGGGCTGCCCGAGACGGGCGGCCTCCTGGGCCATCGCTTTCGTCTTCGCCGCTCCGTCGAGCATCGAATACTCGGAGTGGTTGTGGAGGTGCACGAAGGAATCAGCCATGCGTCGATTCTACTGTCCGGGGCGCGCGCACCCACGGTGAACGCCCCGAGGGGCGCGGTCGTTCATCTCACGGCGTGAGCCTGGACGAGGCCGGGGCCGAGGAATGCCGACTCCCCGCCGACGACGCTTTAGTCGCGCGGGTGGCGCAGCTCCTCAAGCGCAGCCGCGAGATCAGCCGGGTACGGGCTGGACACGCTCATCGGCATCCCCGTGCGCGGGTGTGCAAAACCGAGGCGGACGGCGTGCAGCCACTGGCGGGTAAGCCCCAAGCGCTCCGCCTGGGTCGGGTCGGCGCCGTAGAACGTATCGCCCACGCACGGGTGCCCGACGGCGGCCATGTGCACGCGAATCTGGTGGGTGCGTCCCGTCTCCAGGTGCACCTCGGTGAGCTGGGTGCCCGCCATGAGCTCGAGCGTGTCGTAGTGGGTGACGGCGCGCTTGCCGCCATCGATAACAGCCATGCGCCATTCGCGCGAGGGATGACGACCGATGGGCGCATCGATCGTTCCCGAAGCAGGGTCGAGATGCCCGGCAACCACCGCGTGATAGACCTTCTCGATCGTGCGCTCCTTGAACGCGCGCTTCATGACCGTGTAGGCCAGCTCGGATTTGGCGACCATCATCGCACCCGAGGTGCCCACGTCAAGCCGGTGCACGATACCCTGGCGCTCGGGAGGGCCGTAACTGGTAATGCGATATCCCGCCGCCTCCAGGTTGCCCAGGACCGTGGGCCCCTCCCACCCGGGACCCGTGTGCGCGGCAACTCCGACGGGCTTGTCGACGATGACAATGTCCTCGTCGTCGTAGAGGATCGCCATGTCGGTGACCGGCGTCGGCTTACTCTCCGGTTCCGGAATGGTGACCTCGATGATGTCAAGAGCCCCGAGGCGATCCGACTTGCCGGCGGCAACGCCGTTGATGAGGACGTGTCCCTCCCCCGCCAGCTCCGCACAGCGCGAGCGCGACAGGCCGAGCATGCGGGCCAGAGCGGCGTCAACCCTCTCACCCACGAGGGCGTCGGGGACGGGAAGCATGCGCGAGCTCACTGGGCGTCCTCCTTCGAGGGCTCACGGGAGAGCGCGAGAGCCAGCAGAGGGGCCCCGAGGACGATCCAAATGTCTGCGACATTGCCGACGAACCAGTTGCCGTAGGCGATGAAATCGGTGACGTGTCCGACGCCGAAGCCAGGGTCGGCAGTCAAACGGTCGATGAGGTTACCGACGGCCCCGCCCGCCAGCAGCGCGATCGCCAGCAGCGTCGATGTGCGGTGCACGCGGCGAGCCATCACGACCAGCACGCCGATGATGACGACGGTGAAGATCGTCAGGATCCATGTCTTGCCGGCGGCAAAGGAGAAAGCGGCACCCGAATTGTGCACGAGGGACAGCGACAGCCACTGCCCGATGAGCGGGCGCGGCGCTTGGCCGTCGAGGGCGCCGCGCGCCCACATCTTCGTCGCCTGATCGGTGGCAATAGCGGTAACGAACACGAGGCCCGCGTACATCCACGTCGCGCGGGAGTGGGTCGGGTGGGAGGAGTCAGCCATGGTTCCCTATCTTAAACGAGCGGCGGCGGCGCACCACGAAGTGCACCGCCGCCGGTCAAAGCGATTGCGATCAGTTCTCGCCGTTGTCGACCTCTTTGAGGAGGGTCTCGAGGTGGTTGCGCAGGTTTGAGCGATACTCGGCCTCGAAGGTGCGCAGGCCGTTGATCTTGTTCTCGAGCAGCTCGCGCTCCTGGTCGAGCTGGGAGAGCAGCGAGTCCTTCTGCTTCTGGGCGTCGGCGATGATCGCGTCGCGCTCGGCGTTGGCCTCGGCGATGATCTTCGCGGACTGTTCTTCGCCGTCGCGCACATACTCGTCGTGGACGCGCTGGGCGAGGGCCAGCATGGAGGTGGCGGACTCCGCATCCTGCGAGCCGGTGACGGCCGGAGCGGCGGAGGCCGGGGTCTCGACGACCGGGGCTGCCACGGGGGCGGGGGTCTCGGCCGGCGCGTAGTCGGAGTTGGACAGCTCGGCGATACGGCGCTCAGCGGCCTCGAGCTTTTCCTTCAGATCCTGGTTCTCCATCTGCAGGGAGTAGATGGTGGACACAACCTCGTCGAGGAACTCGTCAACCTCGTCCTGGTCGTATCCCTCGCGGAACTTGACGTACTGGAACTTCTTGTTAAGGACATCCTCAGTAGTGAGCAGGGCCATTTCTTCGCCTCTCGGTCGTTTCGATTGGACGCGCGCAAGCCGCACGCCTGGACGACCGGGAAGGCCGCCCGCTATCACGTCACGAAAATAATAACTGAAATTGTCACACTAGCAACATCCATCACGAGGTGAGAGACATTTTTGTGGGGCCTCTCATCCCCCTTTTTGAACTCTACAGGCTCAGAAAGTACAGGAAACTAGCGAAACGCTGCCCAATGATAAGCACCAGGAATAAGAGCATGAAACCGACATCGATTGCCATGCCGCCACCGAGGCGCAGGGGCGGAACAAAGCGCCCAATCCAACGGATCGGAGGATCAGTCAGCGCATAGAGAACATTCGCGAGGACGAGCACAACCCCACTCGGGCGCCATCCGCGCGCGAAAAACTGAACCCAGTCCAGAATGACGCGCGCGAACAGCACCATCATGTAGAGGTTGATGAGAAGGCTCAGCCCCCACCCGATCCAGCCGAGAATGGTCACGAGCGACCTCAGCCCTGGTTGTAGAGGGAGCCGCGACGGCCAGAGGCGTTGTCGCCCGCAACTTCGACCGTGGCCGGGGACAGCAGGAAGACTCGGTTGGTGACGCGCTCAATGACACCGTGCAGGCCGAAGGTTAGGCCGGCCGCGAAATCAACCAGTCGACGCGCCTCTTCCTCGCCCATGTTGGTGAGGTTGATGATGACGGGCGTGCCATCACGGAACGCCTCGCCAATCGTGACAGCGTCAGAGTAGGCGGTGGGGTGGATCGTCACGATGCGCGTGAGATCCTCGGCAGGCTCCTCACGGCGAACGCTGGTCAGGGTCGGACGGGACACGGGAGTAATGTCGGCCACAGGAGCCACCTCTTCCACCTCGTCGAATTCGTCAAATTCATCGATGGGCTCCTCCGGTGAGTACCAGCCCATGAACTTACGTGCGCGTGCACCGAACGACTCGCTCATTGTTCCTCCTTCAGCCGATGCATAGCCACAAGCTACAGTTACCGAGCGTTATCGCCGGGCAGGGCGCTCGGCGCGTCGCGAGGAGCGCACCGGCAACCCTCGTCACGGGGCATTTCCGCGTCGACATCAGGGCACGGGAAAGCCGCCATCCCTCGGCTTCCTCGACGCCGTGGGCGCCTCAGGCGGGAACGATAATGAGCGCCTGGCGGCCGCAGGACGAGTCAGCGCGATACGAGAAGAGGTCGGCTTCCTCGAGGGTGCAGCGCTCATCAATGTCCACCCTCACGCCCAGGGCCGCCAGGGACGAGGCCGCAGCGCGGGGCAGGTCGAGCGCAGAAGTGCCCCAAGACGTGACAGAACGGATGCCGGGCATGAGTGCCTCACTCTCGTCGGCCATGTCGGCGGGCACCTCGTAGCAGCGCCCGCAGATCGCCGGGCCGATCAACGCGTCGATCGGGCCGGCGTCGAGGCTACGGATGCGCGAGGCGGTCTCCTCAAGGATCCCACCGAGCAAGCCGCGCCGACCCGCGTGCACGGCCGCGACGATCTGACCAGCGGCAGCAGAAAAAACGACGGGCAAGCAGTCCGCGGTCTGCACGGCGAGGGCAGGAGCCCCCTGCCAGTCGCGAGCATCGACGATGATGCCGTCGGCGTCGACGGGCCCCCACTCCCCCGCCGCGGGCCTACCGAGCACCTCTCCGGACGCCGCCAGGGCGGGCGCGGTCTCGCCAAGCACGATGAGATCCACCCGGGTCGAATGGGTCTGATCCATCCAGACAATCTCGCGCCCGAGCGTATCCGCCAGGGCGCGCCGACGATCGCGCACGAGCGACTCCTGGTCGCCCACATGCAGGCCAACATTGCCGCATAGCGCACCGGTGCCCGGGTCCACCTCTGTGAGGTGGACCCGGGCACCGGCCCAGAGCTTGTCACTCATCAGCGCAGGAAGGGAGGAATATCCAGCTCTTCCTTCTCGGGCGCCTCGGGGTAGACGCGAGGAACCTCGAAGGAGTGCTCGGACTCAGACTCCTCGTACTCAACGGCAGCGGGCGTCTCGACGGGGGCCGGAGCGGCCTCACGCATCGGAGCCGCAACGTCGGCGCGGTGCTGCGGACGGCGCGTCGACAGCTGGGTGATGCGGGCGGTCTCGGCTGCCGGCGCCTTGGCCTCGGGGGCAGCGGGACGCTGCTGAGCCACCGGGGCGGACACGCGAGAGACGTTCGGGCGCGACAGGGACGCATCCGTGGCCTCGTCGAAGCCGGCGGCGATAACCGTCACGCGGATCTCGTCACCCAGAGCATCGTCGATGACGTTACCGAAGATGATGTTCGCCTCGGGGTGGGCTGCCTCTCGCACGAGCTGCGAGGAGCTGTAGACCTCTTGCAGGCTGAGGTCGGAGCCACCCTGGAAGAACATGAGCACGCCGTGGGCGCCGTCGATCGAGGCTTCCAGCAGCGGGGAGGAGATGGCGCTCTCGACAGCGCGCAGCGCGCGATCCTCGCCGGTCGCCGCACCGATACCCATGAGTGCCGAACCGGCGTCCTTCATAACCGACTTGACGTCGTTAAAGTCCACGTTGATGAGGCCGGGGGTGGTGATCAGTTCGGTGATGCCCTGGACACCCGAGAGGAGCACCTGGTCGGCGGCGCGGAAAGCGTCGAGCACGGAGATGTTCGCGTCGGAGATCTCCAGGAGACGGTCGTTCGGGATGACGATCAGCGTGTCAACCTCTTCGCGCAGGGTCGTCACGCCGCCCTCGGCCTGAGCCGCACGGCGATTGCCCTCGAACGAGAAGGGACGGGTCACGACGCCAACCGTCAGCGCGCCAGCGTCGCGGGCGATCTTGGCGACGACGGGGGCCGCACCGGTACCGGTGCCACCGCCCTCACCAGCGGTCACGAACACCATGTCCGCACCCTCAAGCGCGGCGGTGATCTCGTCGATATGATCCTCCGCAGCCTTGCGGCCGACGGCCGGATCCGCGCCGGCACCCAGGCCGTGCGTCAGTTCGCGGCCGATGTCGAGCTTGGTCTCAGCATCGGACATGAGCAGAGCCTGCGCGTCGGTGTTGACGGCAATGAACTCAACGCCCTTGAGGCCGACCTCGATCATTCGGTTCACGGCGTTAACTCCGCCGCCGCCGACGCCGACGACCTTGATCACTGCCAGGTGGTTTTGCGGTGTCGCCATGGATGTCTCCCTTGCATCAGACCCTCAACCTCTAGTTGAAGGTTGATGTTTAACGTGCTTCGTGTCGGAAAGAACCTAGGGGTCCGCGGGCGTTCCTTCAAGCCAACACGCGGACAAAAGAAAAGGCTTAACTGGTCACAGGGTGATTCGGCGAGGACACGTCGTAGGTGCTCGCCTGAACATTAGCCAGCAGAGTGGCCAACACCCGCGCCTTTTGCGGCGCGTCTCCACGGGTTCCCCACTTGACAGTCTGGCCGCCGCGCAGCGTGAAGTTCACCTGGGTTCCCGTCGACGTCACGGTCGCCACCTGGGCGCGCGTGGCCTCGTCCAGCGCACCCAGCGCGGAGGCAATATCTGCCGCGCCGGTCGCCCGGTCCTCCGGGAGCGTCGCGAGCGGGTATTCCCCCGCTGACGGCACCTGCTGGAAGGCGACGCCCTGATCGTCCACCAGCCAGTAGCCACCCGACGCAGCCTCGACAGCGATGCCCGTCCGCATCGTCACCGACACGCGCAGGCTCGTCGGCCATCGACGCGACACGCTCGCCGAGCGCACCGCCACGTTGGACTCGACCGCGCGAGCTACCGCCTGCGTGTTCAGGCGCGTGAGCGGAACCCCCTCGAAGGACGCGATCGAGGAACGCACAGAATCCGCCGTCACCAGCGTACCGTCCTCGCCCGAGACAACGACCGCGGACGATGAGAAGGCGAAAACGGGCGAGAAGAACGCGACCCACACGACTCCCGTTGCGAGCGCGAGCGTCACAAGCGTGAGCGCGATGCGACGAGCAAGGAGGATACGACGCGCGCGGGTACGCTCACGCAGACGATCCCCCAGATCAGTCGCCTCCTCACCACCCAGCAGGGACGCAGCATCGGCGACGGGCATCGGACGGTCCACGGTCGTACGCGCGCGGCGGCGCTCCGTGAGCGAGGCAGGACGACGCGTCGACTCCTGCGCCTCCTCGTGCGCCGAGGGGGACACAACCTCGTCGAAGGACGAGGCACTCTCCTCCACGCGCGACGACCGCTCCTCGCTGGAGCGAGCTCCTCCCGGACGTCTCGGCGACGGTGGCCTCATGCCTCCATCCGCTTCCACTCATCGAGCACGTCAGACGCACAGTGAGTGATCGAACCGGCGCCCATCGTCAGGCACACGCCCCCCTCGGGGGTCAGCGAAGCGGCCAGGCGGGCGGCCTCGTGCATGTCCTCAACGTAGGACGCGCCCTCGATGCGCGAGGAAATCAGGGTCGAGTCGACTCCCGGCTCGGGGTCCTCGCGGGCGCCGTAGATCCCCGCCAGCACGACGTGGTCCGCGCCCGACAGCGCCTGGGCAAAACGCTCCGCGAAGATGCGCGTGCGCGAGTAGAGGTGCGGCTGGAACACGACGGTCACGTCGCCCTCGCCCGCCACGACATGCGCCTCGCGGATCGCAGCCTCCACCTCCGTCGGGTGGTGGGCATAGTCATCGAACAGGCGGCGCGAACCGACCTGGCCGCGCGCCTCGAAGCGACGTGCCGCGCCGGTGAACTCTCCCAGGCCGTCGGCGATCGCCTGCGGCTCCAGCCCGCATTCGATGCCTGCCACCCACGCGGCGGCCGCATTGAGCACGTTGTGCTCGCCCGGGACGCTCAGCGCCAGCGACGCGCTTCGTTCACCCCACGTCAGGGATGCGACAGCCCCGGCAGCCTCCACCCGCACGTCAGTGATCACGACGTCGGGAGTGCACAGCGAGTGCTCAGGTCGACCGTAGGTGACGACCCGCAGCCCTTCGCCGCGTGCCGATTGCGCCAGCCGAACGGCACCCTCATCCTCCGCGCAGGTCACCAGCAGGCCGCCGGGGAGCATGCGGCGAGCGAACTCGACGAAAATCTCCTCGAACTCCTCGCGGGAGTGGTATCGATCCAGATGATCGGGCTCGACGTTGGTGACGATCTCGATCGCGGGGGTGTAGTTCAGGAACGAGCCGTCCGACTCGTCGGCCTCGGCGACGAACACGTCGCCGCCACCGAGGTGTGCGCCGGTGCCCAGCTGGGGCAGCACGCCTCCCACGGCGACCGACGGGTCCAGGCCGCACGCCGACAGCGCGATTGCCAGCATGCCCGAGGTCGTCGTCTTCCCGTGCGCGCCGGCAACGCCAACGAAACGCATGCCCGACGCCGCAAGAGCAAGAGCCTGCGAGCGGTGAATGACCCGCTGGCCGCGCTCGCGCGCAACCGCCAGCTCCGGGTTGTCCTCACGGATCGCAGTCGAGACCACGACCACGGAGCTCGGGTCCACATGCGAGGCATCGTGCCCGACGAAGGCGCGAACGCCCACCGAGCGCAGGTGCTCAACAACGGCGGACTCCTCGCGGTCGGAGCCTTCGACCGTGGCACCCCGCGAAGCCAGCAGCTCCGCGACGACGCTCATGCCCGCGCCGCCGATACCAATCAGATGGAAACGATCCTGCAGCGTCGGCTCACTCATGGCCCGCCTCCTTCACCTGTTCAAGGGCCAGATCCGCCAGCGCACGGGCGGCTCCCGCGCGGCCCAGCGACTGCGAGGCCGCCGCCATGTCCGCCAGGCGGGTCGAGCCCAGCAGCGGGAACACGTTGCGGCGCACAAAGTCGGCCGTGAAGTCCTTGTCGTCGATGAGCTGGGCACCGCCGGCGGCCACGTGGTCCGCCGCGTTCAGACGCTGCTCGCCGTTGCCGATCGGCAGCGGCACATAGATGCAGGGCAGGCCAAGAGCCTCCATTTCGGCCACGGTTCCCGCGCCCGAACGACACACGACCAGATCCGCGACGGCCAGCGCGTCCTCCATCGTCGTCAGGTAGTCGATCACGTGCCAGCGGTCCGACAGCCCGGCGGCCTCAACAGCCGCGCGAACGGGCTCATCCTTGCCACGGCCCGTCAGGTGCACGACCTGCGCCCCTTCAGGCAGCGCGTCCGCGGCACCCGTCATCGACTCGTTGACGTGCAAGGCTCCCAGGGAGCCGCCCGTCACCAGCAGCGTTGGCGCATCCGGGTTAACGCCGAGACGCTCGGCCGCCTCACGGCGCGCCTGGGCAGCGCTCTGGGCATCCGCACGGCGGCCAGCCAGATCGGCAATCGCCGCACGCAGGGGCAGACCCGTCACGATCGTTTGGCCATTGCGCGCCTTCAGCGGCGAGGAAGGGAAGGTCAGAGCGACGACTGCCGCACTGCGCGCGCCCACCTTATTCGCCAGGCCGGGGCGCGCGTTCTGCTCGTGAATCACGATCGGGACACCCGCACGCTTCGCCGCGATGTACGCGGGCGTCGACACGTAGCCGCCAAAACCGACGAGCACGTCAGCGCCGTCAAGCGCCTGCGCGCAACGCTTCACGGCATCCGCGAAACGTCCAGGAAGAGTGAAGAATGCCAGGGAGGGACGCCTCGGCAAAGGAACGCGGGGAATCTCCACGAGCGGGAATCCTGCGGCGGGAACCAGATCCGCCTCCAAACCAGCCTTCGTCCCCAGGACGACAACCTCAGCGCCGCTCTCGCGCAGCTGCGCCGCCGTCGCCAGCAGAGGATTCACGTGACCGGCAGTGCCGCCGCCAGCCATCACAACCTTGACCATATGCGTCTCCTTTACGCGTGTGCGTGACACCAGTGTAGCGAGCCGCGCTGGCCACCAGGTGCCGCGGGCGTCTTAGCGCGCCGCGCGACGGCGAGGGGCGAGGCGGGGATCACGCCCAGCCGAGGCCTCGTCCGGACGGCCGATCATCCAAATGCCCGCGCGCGCCCTGGCAAACGAGGCAACAACGGCGATCGCGGTGATCGTAAACAGGAACGACGAACCGCCATAGGACACGAGTGGCAAAGGCACGCCGATGACCGGTCCCAGTCCCGTCACGGACAGGACGTTGATGACCGTCTGGATGCCGATCCACGAGGCCACGCCCGAGGACACGATCGTTACAAACAGATCCGAGGATTCGCGCGCCACGCGGAACATGCCCCAGATCAGCAGGCCCAGGCACACAAGCACGCCGAGGGCTCCAAGCAGGCCAAATTCCTCGCCGACGATCGCAAAAATGAAGTCCGTGTGCGCGGCCTGCAGGTAGTTCCACTTCTCGCGCGAGGCACCCGGTCCGAGGCCGGTTAGGCCGCCCGAGCCCAGCGCCCACAGCGAGTGGTCGATCTGTTCGGGAGCGGACTCGTCCGGACCTTTTGAGGTGCCCGGGAGAATCGCCAGGATGCGGCGGATACGCGTCGGGTTCGACAAAACGAGCAGCACCACCGTCGGGACGGCGAGCACGACGAGGCCGCCGAACCAGCGTTTAGGCAGACCCGCCACCCACATCGCCCCCAGTGCGCCGACGGCCACGACCATCGCGGTGCCCATGTCTCGGCCCAGCATGACCGCGCCGAGCGCCATCAGGATCGGTAGGCCGACGGCCAGACTCATGGCCTTCCAATCGCCGCGCTTCGACGCCGACTTCGAGACCATGAAGCCCAGGAATACGATGAGCGCAAGCTTGAGGAACTCGGAGGGCTGGGCCATGATCGGCCCCACCTTCACCCAGTTCGCGTTACCGCCCTCTGAGCGTCCCAAAGGGGTGAGGACCAGGGATTGGAACCCGAGCGCACCCACGAACATGACGGGGGCCAAGTGCATGAGCCACCGCTGTGGCACGAGCAGGACGATCGTCGCAATCAGGAGCGACACGAGGATGATGACCAGCGGACGAGCGTACGCCGTGTAGGGGTTCTCCCCCTGCGCGATCGCCGTCACGGTCTGCGCTGAAAAGCCCATGATGAGACCAAACACCGACAGCAGCAGAGCCGGCACGATGACGAGGTAGTACGTCATCGCCGGATCATCCTTGCGTTCTCGTCCCGACCCGAATCGGATGCGAGGCAGCGTGATCGTCGGGATATGCCAGCCGCGCTTATTCGTCACCACCGGCGCTCCCCCACTGGGCCGCCAGGCGCGACACGGCATCAGCAAACGCGTCGCCACGCTGACCGTAGTTGTCGAACTGATCCCACGAGGCGCAGGCCGGGGCGAGCACGACGGTGTCGCCCGGCAGTGACAGTGCCACGGCCTCGTTAACGACCGAGAACATCCAGTCCTCGTGGCCGTCAACCTCGACGCGGGGAACGTCCGGGGCACCGGCCTGCAGTGCCTCCACGAGAGGCGCGCGGTCCTCGCCGATAACGACGACGCCGCGCAGCGTCGGCTCGACCTGGCGGATCAGCTCCGTGAAGTCCTGTCCCTTCGCGTCGCCACCGACGATCCAGATCGCGCTGCGCGGCGGCAGTCCCGCGAGAGAGGCGCGCGCGGCGTGCGCATTCGTCGCCTTCGAATCGTCGACCCAGGTCAGGTCCGCCGCGTGAGCGATGATCGCGCGACGGTGTCCGGCCGGTCGGAACGCGCGCAGACCCGCCTCGACTGCCTCGGGCTCAACGCCGTAGGCGCGGGCAAGGGCCGCAGCGGCCAGGGCGTCCGACACGACCGCGGCGGAAGGGTGGGGACCGTACGCCCCCGCCAAGTCAGAAATGTGCGCGAGGGCGGCGCCGTGACGCGCGCGGTCCTCCACGAATGCGCGGTCGACCAGCAGGCCCTCGACGATGCCGAACTGAGAGACTGCCGGCGTGCCGAGGGTCAGCCCGATCGCGCGAGCCCCCTCCACGACGTCGGCGTTCTCCACCATCTGCTCCACGCGTCGATCGGAGGCGGGGTAGATGCATGCGCGGATCGTGTTCTCGTAGACGCGAGCCTTATCGGCCGCGTACGCCTCCACGCTGCCGTGCCAGTCCAGGTGATCGGCATCCACGTTCAGGCAGATCGACGCCAGGGGCGAGACCGTCCGGGCCGTGTGCAGCTGGAAGCTGGACAGCTCCACCGCGAACACCTCGGCGTCGGAGTCAATCGCCCGCGTAATCGGCGTACCAATATTGCCGACCTCTTCGGCCTTGGCACCCGCGCAGCGCAGGATCTCGCCGAGCATGCCGACCGTCGTCGTCTTTCCGTTCGTGCCGGTCACGGCCAGCCACGGGCGCCCCGCGTGCGGGCCTTCCTCCTGCAAGCGCCACGCGAGTTCAACCTCGCCCCACACCTCGACGCCGGCGGCCTCGCAGGCGGAGAAGACCGGGTGGTGTGCGGGAATGCCCGGAGACACGACGACGAGGTCGGGGCTGGCCTCGACGATCGCGCGCGCAAGAGAGCCAGGATCATCGTCGACGTGAACATCGACGCCGGCGACGTCATCGAAGAACAGGGATTGTCCCGGGCGCGCATCGAAGGCACGCACCTGCCAGGCGCGCGCAAGCAGTGCGCCGGCAGCACCCTGCCCGGACTTACCCCAGCCGACGACAGCAGCGAAACGGCTCATCGAAGGGACACCCACTCTGCGTAGAACAGGCCCGCGCCGGCCACCGCGATGATCGCGGCGATCAGCCAGAAGCGGATCACGATCGTTACTTCCTTCCACCCGAGCAGCTCGAAGTGGTGGTGCAGCGGCGCCATACGGAAGACGCGCTTGCCGGTGGCCTTAAAGACGCTGATCTGGATGACGTCGGAGAGGACGACGGCGACGAACAGGCCGCCGACGACGATGGCGAGCAACTGCGTCTGAGTGAGGATCGACAGGCCGGCGACGGCCCCACCGAGGGCGAGGGCACCCGTGTCACCCATGAAGATCTGGGCCGGCGAGGCGTTCCACCAAAGGAAGCCCGCGAGGGCACCGATCAGTGCGGCACAGAAGATCGCCAGGTCGAGCGGGTCTCGCGTCGAGTAGCAATTCGCCGGGTTCGCGTCGAGCTGCGTACAAGCCTGGATGCGCTGGAAGTAGGCGATAAAGGTGTACGCGCCGAAGACAAAGATCGAGACGCCCGCGGCCAGGCCGTCGAGGCCGTCCGTCAGGTTCGTGGCGTTCGACCAGGCCGTCACGATGAGGTTGGTCCAGATGAGGTACAGGACAATACCCAGGCCCAGGCCCGCAAAGCCCAGGGTCACGGCCGTGGGACGCGCGAAAGAAATGGCGAGGGTGCCCGGGTACTCACCGAACTCGTTGGGCTTGATGAGCGTGCCCAGGGCGAAGAGCGAGGCCACGGCTACCTGTCCGATGATCTTGCCGGAGGGGTGCAGGCCGAGAGAACGCTGACGCATGATCTTAATGCCGTCGTCGAGGAGGCCAATGACGCCCAGTCCGACGAACAGGAAGATCAGCAACAAGCCGGACCACGACGGCCCGGCACCCGCAACAAGAGAGCCGATCAGCCACGCGACGACCGTCGCCAAGATGATGACGACGCCGCCCATCGTGGGCGTGCCACGCTTGGTCAGGTGCTGGGTCGGCCCGTCCTGGCGAATGAACTGCCCGTACTGGTGCATGACCAGGAAACGGATGAGGATTGGCGTGCCCGTCACGGACAGGGCCATCGCGATAATAAACGCGGCAATAAGTCCAATCACCGGGTCGTTCCCTTCTCCCGCAGGATGTCAGCCACCTGCCACGATTGCGAACCGAAAGAACCCTTGACGAGGACGACTGCACCGTCCTTCGCGTGTTCCAGGGCGAGCCGCGCGGCATCCTGCGGATCCGCGGCAACCTCACGATTGGGCACGTCGGGGGCTCCCTCTAGATAGTAGTGGGCATCTGCGCCAAGACCAATGAGTGTGTCAACTCCCGCATCCGCGATCAACGCGCCCACCTGCTGGTGGAGCGACTGGGAGTCCTCCCCCAGCTCGAGCATCTCGCCGAGAACGGCGATGCGCTGGTTGTCGCGACCAATCGAAGCGAGGGCGGCGATCCCCGCACGCATCGAATCCAGGTTCGCGTTGTAGGAGTCATCGATGAGCGTCAGGTCCGTTCCATCGACGCTCAGCTCGTGGACGTCCATGCGGTGCGGGCTCAGCGCACGAGCGCGCGACAGAACGGTAGCCACGGTCTGAAGGCTCACCCCGAGGGTGAGCGCACCGGCGGCGGCGGCCAGCGCATTCGCGACGTGATGACGACCCACGATCTTCAGATCGATGGGCGCTTCCCCTTCGGGGGTCACCAGTGTGAAGGATGCGCGGTCGGCACGGTCGAGGCGCACGTCGCGTGCAATGACGTCGGCGCGCTCGTTGCCCGAAGCCGAGAAGCGGATCACCCGTCCGGTCGCGAGCGGAGCCATCGCCTCGACGTTCGGGTCGTCCGTGTTGAGGATGACCGGACCGCCCGGGCGGGTTCCCTTGATGAGCTCGGCCTTCGCGGCCGCAACGCCCTCGAAACCCCCGAAGCCACCCACGTGGGCGTGGCCCACGCACAGCTCGATGGCCACGTCGGGGGCGACGATGTCCGTCAGGTAGGTGATGTGGCCGGGCCCTGAGGCGCCCATCTCGAGGACGAGGTGGCGCGTCGACTCGTCGGCCAGCAGCACCGTCAGGGGCAGGCCGACCTCGTTATTGAAAGACAGCTTGGGGGCCACCGTCGGCCCGTCCTCGCTCATGATCTGGAGCAGCAGGTCCTTCGTGGTGGTCTTACCCACGGAGCCGGTCATCGCGATGACGTCCAGGTCACCGCTGCTGCGCAGCTTCTCGACGTGCGCGCGAGCCAGAGCCCCCAGCGCCTCAGTCGAATCCTCGACGACAATCTGGGCCACGGCCTCGTCGACCTCGTGTTCGACGATGACGGCGACCGCGCCGCGCGTGGACGCACCGGACACGAACGCATGGCCGTCGGCGTTCTCACCGCGGCGCGCAACGTAGAGCGACCCTGCCTGAGCCTCGCGAGAATCCGTCACCACGGGCCCCGTCACGGGAACGTCGTTCCCCACGAGGCGACCCGACACTGCCTCAGCGATCCACTGGGCTGATGCCTGCATGCTTTACTCCTTCAGACTCACGGGGTCGTCGGATACAGGTTAGCTGACCCCGTAGACGCGGGGATACCCAGGTTCGCGACCGCCGTACGCGCGATGTCGCCAAAAAGCGGGGCTGACGAATCAGATGAGACCGACGCCACCTTCGGATTGTAGAGAACCACGGCGATCGCCAGGCGCGGCGCATCCGCGGGGATGATGCCCGCGGTGGTCGACACGAGGCCCGAAGCGCCGTCAATGATGGTCTCGGCGGTACCCGTCTTCACGCCGACCCGGTAGCCCGGTACCTTCGCGTCACCAGCGGTACCGCGGTCATCCTCAACGACGGATTCCATCATGGTCAGCAGCTGCGAGGCCGCCTGCGCGTCCATGACCTGCACGGGCTGGCTGGAGTCGGGCACCTCGACCGTTCCATCCGCGTTCGTCCACGACTTGACGATATGCGGGGAAATGCGCACTCCCCCGTTCGCGATCGTGGCGAGAGCGGAAGCCTCCTGCATCGCCGTAATCGCGTAGGCCTGACCGAACATCGTCACGTAGCGATCACGGCCCTGCCACTGGTCGGCACTGCGCAGCAGACCCGCAGACTCGCCGGGCAGCTCGATACCGGTCTCCTGACCAAAGCCGAAGGCGCGCATCATGGAGTAACGCTGATCATCGCTCATCGTCTGGCCGATGAGCACCGTTCCCGTGTTCGAGGACTCCGCCAACACGCCCGTCGCCGTCAAGGTCTCGCCATCGTGCTCATGGAAGTCCGTGATCGGGCCACCGGCATCGGGCAGATCCAGCGCGTAGGGAACCTGGAAAACACTCGTCGGGGTGATCGTCCCCTGGTTGAGGGCAGCTCCCACGGTCACGAGCTTGCCCACCGAGCCGGGCTCGAAGGTGTCCTGCACAGCATGCACCTTCTGGGGGTTGGCATTGTCGGGTTCCGTCGAGTTCGAATCCGCCATGACGAGGACGTGCCCCGTCGCGACATCTTCGATGACAACCGCGCCCCAGTCGGCCTGGTGCTTCGCGACACGTGCGTCCAGGAGATCTTGCACCTGGTGCTGGAGGTCAGCGTGCAGCGTCAGCTCAACGTTACCGCCGTTCTTGGGTTCCACCGTCGTCTTCTTACCGCCGGGCATGACGGCACCGTTAGGAGCGATCTCGAAGGCCTGCGCGCCCGGCGTACCCGTCAGTAAGGCATCGAACTGCGCCTCCATGCCCGAGGAACCCTGCCCCTCGGCGTTCACCGTACCGATGACCGGGGCGGCCACGTTGCCGTTGGGGTATTCGCGTTCGAAGACGGACTCCCACTCGATCCCGTAGATGTCGAGCTTACGGATCTCGCGGTAGGTCACCGCATCGACGTTTCGCTTGATGTACTCGTAGGTCGAATCGCCCAGCATCATGCCGCCCAGCTCGGCCTCGTTCATGCCGAGGAGCGGGGCAAGCTGACGAGCGGCCTCAGCGGGGCCACGTCCGACCTCTTTGCCGTCATCATCGCGGTGCACGTAGGCGCGAATATTCACCTGATTGACGGCGATGTCGTAGGTCTGGATCGAGTTCGCCAGCACCACGCCAGTCGCATCGGTGATCGTTCCGCGCGCGGCCGCGACTTCGGTCGACGACGTACGCACACGCTGCCCCTGAGCAGCCAGGGAGGGTCCTTCAATGATCTGCAGCTGCACGAGCCGCACGGCGCAGATGCTCAGGGCAAGGATGAAAAATCCCAAGACCCACCGCGAACGCGTGATGACAGTATCCATAGGCACTCGCCTCCGAGTTACTTCGCGGGGGTTCCAGCCTCGACAGTGCCGGTTTCAAGCGTGATGAAACCCGACTTGCCGGCAGGTACCATCCCGTTTGCCTTGGCAGCCTTCTCGAGCTCCGTCGGCGAGGCCTTGCGGTCCAGCTCAGCACGCATGGTCCACGACTGCGCCTCCAGCTCGTTGAGCGCGAGCTGCTGCTCGCGGATCTCAAAGGAGGTCTGCGCCATGCGGGTGTTGAGCACCATCGAGGTCACCACGGATGCCAGAGCGACGACCACGAGGAGGGCCACGACGGCCATCAGGGAACGACGCGGGCGGGTGCCCTGAACGAGACGAAGCTCGTGGACCTCGTCTCGGCGCAGTTCGGGGCGCGCTGCGGGACGTGCCTTCGCGGTTGCTGCACTCATACGAGGTCCTTCCATTCACGGATGAGTTCCGCACCGCGCAGTCGCACGGAAGCGGATCGGGGGTTGTGGTCTTGTTCGGCCTGATCGGCCTTGTTTGCGCCCTTCGTCAGCAGACGTAGGCTGGGAGCCATCTCATCGGGGATGATCGGCAGTCCGGGAGGCGCTGCGGACATCGAGCCACGGCGCAGCACATCTTTGACTATTCGGTCTTCGAGGCTTTGATAGGACTCCACGACGAGGCGCCCGCCGATCCTCAGACTTGACAGCGCCCGCGGGAGCGCCCGCTCCAAGATGGTCAATTCGTCATTGACCGCGACGCGCAGCGCCTGGAACGTGCGTTTCGCCGGGTTTCCGCCCGTGCGCCTCGCCGGTGCCGGGATTGCCTCGCGAATAATGTCCACGAGCTCGCCTGTGCGAGTGATGGGCCCGTCGTCTCGGCGGCGGATGATGAGCCTGGCGATCCGCGGCGCAAACTTCTCTTCACCGTAGGTGCGCAGGATGCGGATCAGTTCGCCTTCCGAGGCGGTGGCCAGCAGGTCTGCAGCGCTCTGCCCGCTCGTCGCGTCCATTCGCATGTCGAGCGGAGCGTCCTTCGAGTAGGCGAAGCCGCGGTCGGCCTCGTCGAGCTGGAGGGAGGACACTCCCAGGTCCATGAGGACGCCATCGACGCGAGCGCCGGTGCCGAGCTGCTCCTCAACGGCCGCATCGATGTTGTCGTAGGTGGTGTGGACCGCGCAAAAACGCGTCCCGAAGCGCTTCAGGCGCGCCGAGGCCAGCTCGATGGCCTGCGGGTCGCGGTCGATGCCGATGACGGTGAGCCCCTCGAAACGCTCGAGGGCTCCCTCGGTGTGACCGCCCATGCCCAGGGTTCCATCCACGAGGACGGCACCGGGGCGCTCGATTGCAGGGGCGAGCATGTCGAGGCACTCGCGCAGCAGCACTGGGACGTGACGCTCGCTCGCGGGGCGCGACGAATCGCGCACCGACTCCGATGCATCGCGCATGTCGCGCCTCCTTTACGTCTACCACTTCGATCCGTCCACCCAGGTCCCCCACCGTGCTCCGCCACCGGGGAAGTGATGTCGGAACAGCGGGCGGAGACCTGGATGCACGGGTCAGAACATCCCGGGAATGATCTCTTCTGCTGTGTTGGAGAAGACCTCCTCCTGGACCGCGAGGTATTCGCGCCAGGCCGAGGCATCCCAGATTTCGGCTCGTGAGCCCGCGCCGATGACGGCGAGCTCACGACCCAGACCGGCGTATGCGCGCAGGTCCGCGGGGACGCTGATGCGCCCCTGCTTGTCCGGGATCTCCTTATAGGCACCCGAGAGCATCACGCGGATCCAGTCACGCGCCTGCTTGGACGACAGGGGCGCGCGGCGCAGTTCCGCAGTCATGTTCTCGAACTCCGACGCAGGGAATGCGTAAATGCAGTGCTCCTGTCCGCGAGTGAGGACGATTCCGCCCTCCATGTCCTCACGAAAGCGCGCGGGCAGGAACATGCGACCCTTGTCGTCGAGCTTGGGCTCGTACGTACCGAGGAACATGTCACCGCCCTCCCCTGTTCGGAACTTTCCCCCACTTTAACCCACCAAACCCCATATTTACACAGGAACTTACGGCGTGGCATGAAATACAACGAGCAAAAATGGTGGAATTTCAGCGAAAAAATCAGGTGGAGAAAAGTGGGGAAATCTTGCACACACTCGGTGAGTCGCGACGCAGCGAACGACGACTGCCAGAGATGATGACGAGATCTCAGTCATGCGCAATTCATTGTTATTGCAGCGTTTTACGAGGCATTGGATCACTGAGAGGGCATCGACGCCACTCTCGGGGAGGACGGTGGGGAGGAAGGTGGAGAATCCCGGGGAGCGCAGTGGGGAGCGCAGTGGGGAGCCGCGGGTTTTCTGGGCACCGGGCCCTGCTGTGGGGTGGGGCTGCTGTGTGTGCCAGTGGGCGGCGTGACAAGGCCCTCTGGTTCCTCCGGTGCTCTTCATGCCGGTGGTGGTGGGGGTTTTGCACTACATGAAGCCTTCAGGGGGCGTGTCGCCGGCGTGTCGGACCCTCATGTAGTGCAATTCCCCCCGTTTGGTGGCGGTGAAGCCGTGGCTTGAGGTGGCGTGGCCGCGGCTTGAGGTGGCGTGGCCGCGGCTTGAGGCGGCGTGGCCGCGGCTTGAGGCGCTGTGCTCTCCAAAGTGCAGACCTTGGGCCTGTGCGCAAGTTGTTGACGGTTTGTTTAGGCGGCTGTTGTCCAGGCCGC
>CAUTRF010000013.1:0-41058 GCA_963540795.1 uncultured Actinomyces sp. | reverse complement strand
CATAACGAGACCGGGGCCAGGTTGCGTAAACGTGCAACCCAGCCCCGGCCTCGTTAAGGAGAGAGACGGAATCAGAGGACCATTGCAGCAATCCATCCGCCAATCAAGAGCGGAATGTTGTAGTGCAAGAAGGTCGGGATCACCGTGTCCCGCATGTGGTCGTGCTGACCATCGACGTTGAGCCCCGCTGTCGGGCCGAGCGTCGAGTCGGACGCGGGCGAACCGGCGTCGCCCAGCGCGCCCGCGGTGCCGATGATGGCGACGGTGGCAATAGGGGAGAAGCTCAGAGTCACGCACAGGGGCACGTAGATCGCCGAGATAATCGGCAGGGTCGAGAAGGACGAGCCGATGCCCATCGTGATGACCAAACCGACCAGCAGCATGACGGCGGCTGCCAGTGCCTTCGACCCATTGAACATCGCGGAGGTCTGCTGGACGAGCGGCTCAATCTGGCCCGAGGCATTCAGGACCGAGGCGTAGCCCTGGGCGGTGATCATGATGAGGCCGATGAGGCTCATCATCTTCATGCCGTCGCTGAACACGTCGTCGGCCTGCTGCCAGGGCACGACGCGCATTGCGAGCATCATGCACAGGCCCACCAGGGCACCCACGAGCAGCGGGTCTGCCTCGGAATCCATCTTGGTCATGACGGCCTGAATGACGAAGCAAGCGACGAGGGCCAGGACCGCGGCCCAGACCTTCTTCATGTCGACGGGCTTGTCGTCGTTGGCGCTAAAGGAGGTCTCGCGCTGCTCGTACTCGCGCGGCTTGCGGTAGGAGACGAGCAGGGCGATCGCGCAGCCCACGGCCATTGAGGCGGCGGGGATCGCCATGGCGGTCATCGGGTTGACGACGCCGTCGACAGCCAGGCCCGCGTCCTCAATATTCTTGTAGAGAATGTCGTGCAGGAAGATGCGGCCAAAGCCAATCGGCACAAACATGTAGGTGGTGACGATGCCGAAGGTGATTGCACAGGCGACCAGGCGGCGGTCCATCTTCAGTTCGTTCATGACGCCGATGAGCGGGGGAATCAGCAGGGGGATGAACGCGATGTGAATCGGGATGAGGTTCTGGCTCATCACGCCCATGACGAGGACGCCGCCGAGGATGCCCCACTTGGCGGAGCGGGCCACGCGCGCAGAGTTCGAGTCGTCAGCGTTGCGCAGCTTCTTGATAATCCAGTTGGCCAGCAGGCGCGGCAGGCCCGAGTGGGCGACCGACATAGCGAACGCGCCGAGCAGAGCGTAGGACAGGGCGATCTTCGCGCCGCCGGCGAGGCCATCCTGGAAGGCGACCATCGTGTCGGATATGCCCATGCCGGCGACCAGGCCGCCCACGAGGGAGGCCACGAAGAGAGAAATGATGACGTGCACGCGTGCGACGCTGAGGATCAGCATGACGAGCACGGAGAGCACGACTGCGTTGAAGAGCAACATGTGTGTTCCTGTGTTGAGGGTGCGCGGGTGCGCCAAATAAGGGGGAGGTAAGCCGAGATACGGCAGGTGGTGTCAGCCGAGATGGGAGTCGGCGTGGATGGATGCGTCGACGGCACCTACCAGTGCACTCGACAAACCACCTTCCTCGGCGGCCAGCAATCCTGCGATTGTGGTGCCGCCGGGGCTCGTCACCCGATCAATGAGTTGCGCGGGGATTGTGCCCGCCTCGCGCTCAGCGAGGAGCAGCGTGGCGGCTCCCGCCATCGCCTGCGCGGCGATCTCGACGGCGCTGTCCTTGGACAGACCGTGCTTGAGACCAGCGCGGGCGAAAGAATCAACAATCTGGAAATACCAGGCCGGAGAGCACGAGGCCAGGGCCTGGAACACGGGGAAATAGTCCTCGTCGATGAGGGTGGTGCGGCCCACCGAATCCATGAGGGATCGGACGGCTGCTACCTGTGCGTCGGTGGCGCGCGCGGACGTCAGGGCGGTCATGGACTGCCCGACGGTGGCCGCGACGTTCGGCATGACGCGCACGAGCGGGATGCCCGCGCCGAAGTCAGTGGTGATCTGGTCGAGGGTGCGTCCGGCCGCCAGGGAGACGACGCAGACGTCGGGTCGGCCGACCACGATGGGGGAGATTTCCTTGATGACCGTGCGCTGGTCCTTGGGCTTGACCGCCAGGATGACGATGTCGGCCTGGCGGGCCAGGGACGTATTCGAGGAAGCGGCGGTCGCGCCGAGTTCGTCGGCGAGGTCGCAGGCCTTGGTGGCCGTGCGGTTGGAGAAGACCAGGGTTGCGGGATCGACGCCGGACGCGACGGCACCGCGAGCGATGGCCTGGGCCATGGCTCCCGTTCCGATGAATCCGATACGCATCAGGGGCTCCCGTAAGTCAATGGTCGATTGCGTTGCAGCTTACTCCACTTTGCCGTTTCTTGGCACAGTGGCCGCACTGTGAGACGAGGCCGGGGCCGAGCCTCCTCGAAAGGAGTCCGCAGCCCCGGCCTCGTGCCGAAAATCGGGGTCTCAGCGCTTGCGGGTGCCGAAGATCGAGCGAGTGATCTCGCGGCCAGCGGTGCGCAGGACGGACCCGAGGACGTTTTCGACCTGGCGGGTGCGACGTTCGGCGGCGCGCTGGCGGGCTGCCTCCTCCTTCTCCTGCTGCTTCTCGACCTGGCGGCGCAGGCGCTCCATTTCCTTCTGGCGGGCTGCTTCTTCCTTGGCGGCGGCCTTCTCGGCCTCCTTCGCGGCGCGCTCGGCTTCCTTGGCGGCCGCCTCCTGCGCGAGGGCTTCCTCGCGGGCAGCCTGGGCCTCGGCGGCGCGACGCTCGAGCTTTTCCTCGGCGGAGTCCGGGTTCACGGCATCGCGGTAGCGGCCCATGATGACGCTGGACTGGTTGATGCGCGTGATCGTGTCTGCGGACGCGGGACCCATGACGGAGGCGGGTGCCCAGATGCCGACGGGCGTGACCGGGGTGGGGTTACCCTTCGGATCCAGGACGGTCACGACGGCCTCGCCGGTACCCAGGGTCGTGAGGACCTCGTCGAGCTCCAGGGAGGTCTTCGGGAAGGTCTGGACCGTGGCCTTGAGCTTCTTGAAGTCATCCGGCGTGGAGGCGCGCAGGCCGTGCTGGATGCGCGAACCGAGCTGTGCCAGGACGTCGGAGGGGATGTCCTTGGGGGTCTGCGTCACGAAGACGACGCCCACGCCCTTGGAGCGGATGAGGCGCACGGTCTGGACGACCTGACGCTCGAACTCCTTGGTGGCGTCCGCAAAAAGCAGGTGCGCCTCGTCGAAGAAGAACACGAGCTTGGGGCGCTCGACGTCACCGACCTCGGGCAGGGTGGAGAAGAGGTTGGCGAGCAGGAACATGATGACGGCGCTGACCAGTGCGGGGCGCGAGGAAATATCCCCGACGCCGAGCAGGGAGATGATGCCGCGGCCGGTCGAATCCATGCGCATGAGGTCAGCCGTGTCGAAGCCGGGGGCACCGAAGAACTGGCCGCCGCCCTGGGACTCAAGCGCGGTCAGGGCGCGCAGGATGACGCCGGCGGTGGCCTTGGAGACGCCGCCGATCGTGGCCAGCTCGTCCTTGCCCTCATCCGAGGTCAGGAAGGAGATGACGGCGCGCAGGTCGGGCAGGTCGACGAGCTCGAGGCCCTGGCCGTCCGCCCACGCGAAGATCAGCTGGAGGGCCTGCTCCTGCGTCGTGTTCAGCGAGAGGGCGCGGGCGAGCAGGATCGGGCCGAAGTCGGAGACCTGGGCGCGCACGGGCACACCCGGGAACTGCGAATCCGCGCCGCCCAGGCTCAGCAGTTCGATCGGGAACGAGGACGAGGCCCAGTCCTGACCGTTGGCCGCGGTGCGGCTCAGGAGCTTCTCGGAGCTCACCCCGGCCTCGGCCAGGCCCGTCAGGTCACCCTTCACATCACACAGGAGGACCGAGGAGCCGTTCGCCGACAGACCCTCGGCCAGGAGCTGGAGGGTACGGGTCTTGCCCGTGCCCGTCGCACCGGCCACCAGGAGGTGGCGGTTGAACATCGGCAGCGGCATCTTGGCGGCCACGCCGGGCACGCGCGCGCCACCATCGATGAGCGTGCCGATCGTGACCGCGGGGACGTCCCAGGAGTAGGCACCCTGGATCTGGGAGGCGAAAGCCGACAGTTCTGCGCTCGGGGCGGAGGACGAGGCCGGGGTGGCCGCGGGAGCCTCGGGCGAGGACTCGGCGGCCTCCACCTGGGTACGCAGCGCATCGGCCGTCGCGCGGGCGGCTTCCGCCTGCTGGGACTCAGCCTCGTCTTCGGCGGCAGGCGGGTTGGCGGCGGACCCTCCCTTTGCTTCAAGCTGGAGACGCAGGGCTTCAGCCTTCGCTCGGGCGGCCTCTGCCTCGGCGGCTTTCGCGGCAGCTTCCGCCGCGGCGAGCTGCGCCTTGAGGTCCTCGATGTTCTCACTCATGGTGTGGTCTTTCGGCTGAGGGCGCGGTGCGCCACTGTACTTCGACGTTACCGGAACAGTATCCCTTGGGACTGCGGTCCCATGCGAGTTATGCGGGGCGGGGCAGGTGTGGGATTCGTCCACAACCCCTGCGCGCGCATCGTAGTTATCCACAGGGGTTTGTTTTCGCGTGTTCTCCGGGGGAACGCCGGGGTTAGCGTTCGGGCATGAACGTGTCACGATGGTTGGCTCGTCGGCGCATGGCGGCGCTGACGAAAGCCGTGTACGACAGCGCCATCACTGAGGATGACGAACCCGCCGAGCCGAGCGCTGCCCGCTTCCTGCCCGGAGGAGCAACCGTGGCCGCACTGATCGTCGTGGTCGTCCTGATTGCAGCCGTGGGGGTGTGGAGGCACGCAGCGACACGCGAGCACTCCCAAGCCCTCGCTCAATCTTCCTCCGAGCCAGAAGAGAGCGATGCCGCGCCCGTCGTGGCGGGCCCGTCCCCGTCCGCACCTGCATCCGGATCCGCAGGGGAGCACGCCGACGATGTCGTCGTCTACGTCTCCGGGGCCGTCACATCCCCCGGCGTGCTCACCCTGCCAGCAAACTCCCGAGTCATCGACGCCATCACCGCTGCGGGAGGTGCAGCGCCCGACGCCGACCTGGAATCGATCAACCTCGCTCGCATTCTCGTCGACGGGGAGCAAATTCGGGTTGGCGTCGTCGGGGAGTCGCCACCTCCCGCGTCCTCCGCGGCTGGGACCACCGTCGGCACCGGCACATGTGTCCGCTTGGCCACCGCGACCGAGACCGAGCTCCAGACCCTGCCCGGCATCGGTCCGGCCCTCGCGCAGCGCATCATCTCCTACCGGGCCACACACCCTCACCTGTCCTCCGTCGAGGAACTCGACGACGTCCCCGGCATTGGCCCGTCCCTCATCGAAAAGATCCGGCCGGGTGTGTGCGGATGAGCAACTCCCAATGCGCTCCCCGCATGATCGACCTGCGCCTCGCGCCCGCAGCCACCGCCACCTGGGCTGCCACCTGGTGGGCGACAGGCCACCCCGCTCAGTGGACCGCCATCTGCGCACCCGCCCTCGCCGCGCTCGCCCTCGCCGCCTCCTACGCATACTCACACCGAGACCGCAAGACCCCCAGGCATGCCCTCACCCCACCCAGGTCCGCCCGCCTCGGCCTCACACTCCTCCTCGCATGCATCGCCTGCGCACTCGCGGTCGGATCCTCAGCCCGCCGACACTACGACGCCGACCCTGCCCGACGCGACTCCGGCCTCATCCACGCGCGCGTCGTCCTCCAGGCCGACCCGGCCCCAGCCTCGTCCGGGTTCGCCGCGACACGCAGCGCCCGCGCGCGCATCGATGCCGTCTGGGTGGGGGAGGAGTGGCTCTCCACGAGTGCTACCGCGCTCGTGCGCGCGTCCGGATGGGGGGACGCAGCGCGAGGAGACGTCTACGAGGTGTGGGGAAGCCTCGACGCGACCTTTGCCGCCGACGCGCCATCGGTGGGAACGATACGCGTCCGGCGAGCCCAGCTTGTCGAGAGGCCGGGGGGACTGTCCGCCTGGATGCGCTCCACGCACCGGGCCTTCGCCAGAGCCTGCGCGCCTCTGCCCAGGGATGCGCGCTCCCTCGTCCCCGGCATGGCGATCGGAGACGACCGCGCAATGCCCGCAGACCTCGCCCAGGCGATGAAAACCACCTCCCTCACCCACCTCACCGCCGTCTCCGGCTCCCACATCGTCATCATCCTGGCCACCGTCACCCTCGTCATCCCCGCACGAAAACCCCTACGCCTCGCCGCCACCATCCTCGTCCTGCGCACAATCCTCATCCTCGTCGGACCAGAGCCATCCGTCGTGCGCTCCGTCTGCGTCGCAGCCGTTGCCGCACTCGGACTCATCCTCGGACGTGACGGCCAATCCATCGCCGCCCTCTGCGCCGTCGTCATCGCCACTCTCCTCATCGACCCCTGGTCATCGCGCTCCTACGGATTCGCCCTGTCGGCGCTCGCCGCGCTCGCGGTCGTCGGCCCCTCCGCGGCGCTGGTGCGACGCTGCCGCCGACGAATACGAGGGGACACGCGCGTCGGGAAAGCGCTGCGTCGGCTCGTGGAGATGGTGTGCGTGCCCGCCTTCGCGGAGCTGGCGACCGCGCCGCTCATCGTGTCGCTGTCCGGGAACGTGCCGGTGTGGGGCATAGTCGCCAACATCCTTGCCGAGCCCGCCGTTCCAGTCGCGACCGTCGCGGGGCTCGCGGGCGCACTCATCTCCCCGCTGAGTATTCGCGCTGCCTCGGCATGCGCGGCCGTTGCGTCGTGGGCGACCGCGTGGATCGCAGGGGCAGCGCGCATGTGCGCCTCCCTGCCAGGAAATGGCGTGCATGTGCCCGGTGGATACTCGACCGTCTTAGGCGTATACGCCTGCTGCGGCGGCGGATGGATCGCGTGGCGGGCATGGAAGCGGTGGGGATCCCCGATCGTCACTGCCGACGAGGCCTGAGTGATCAGTGCTCGCTGCCGTGCGGCTGAGACTGCGCAGGGGTGCTGTAACCTGGTGACACCTGCCACGAGTAGCGTCCGCCCACGGCTAAGACAGACGCAGATGAGCTCACTCGGTGGCAGACTTATATGGTTACCGTTTCAGCGGAAAGGCAGGTAGACGTGGCAGCACGCGGTTCGCGCCCGACGCCGCCAGCCCAGATCACGCTGGCACCCATCGTGTTGATCAAAGGCCCTGAGGGCCTTCTCGTCGACCGCGCCCTCGACCAGCTGCGCGCCCTCGCCCACGAGGCCGACCCAAACCTCGAGCGCACCGACATCAACGCGGCCACCTACCAGGCCGGACAGCTCGACGTCATCGCGTCGCCCTCGCTCTTCGGCGAATCCCGCATGGTTATTATCCGGGACCTGGAAACGATGAGCGATGCCCTCGCGAACGATCTCATCGCATATTCGGCCTCGCCCGCCCCCGACGTGTGGATGTTCCTGGCCCACCCCGGTGGCAACGCCCGCGGCAAGAAAGTCATCGACACGATCACGAAGGCAAAATGGCCCGTGATCCCCGCCGAGCCACTGAAAAACGACCGCGACAAGCTGGCGCTCATCGCCTCCGACGTACGCGCGGCGCGCCGCCAGATGGACACCGAGGCCCAGCAGGCCCTCGTGGACGCGCTCGGCAACGACCCGCGCGCGATGGCCGGCGCCCTGGCCCAGCTGTTCTCCGACGTCAGCGGACGCATCACCCTGGAGGACGTGCGGCGCTACCAGTCCGGCCGCGTCGAGGCAACGGGCTACGACGTCGCGGATGCGGCCGTTGCGGGCAACTCAGCGAAGGCCCTGACGCTCGCGCGCCACGCGTTCGCCACCGGCATCGCGCCCCAGCTGCTCGTCACCGCCCTGGCCATGAAGTTCCGCGCCATGGCGAAGGTGTCGATCGGCGGATCCGCATCCGCCCTCAAGATGGCCCCCTGGCAGGTGGACCGGGCTCGGCGCGAGCTGCGCGGCTGGTCCGACGCCTCTCTGGCTGGAGCCTTCGGAGCCATCGCCACTGCTGACACCGAAACAAAGGGCGCGTCACGCGACCCACAGCGCGCCATCGAAAAAGCACTCATCACCATCTGCAGGCTGCACGGGCGCTGAATGCGCGCCCCGGCCTCGTCTATCGGATGCCCGTAGGGAACGAAGAGGAGAAGAATGAAAACCATTCGAACGTTGGTGGGGAGGCTGCGCGAGTTCAAGAAACCCGCGATCCTGACCCCGCTGTTCATCATTGGGGAAGTCATCCTCGAGTGCCTGATCCCGCTGACCATGGTCTCGCTGGTGGATGCGCTCGACGGTGTGTCCCTGAGCCCCGTCATGCGCCTGGGCCTCGTCCTCACCGGACTGGCCTTCGCGTCGCTCGCGTGCGGCATCCTGTCCGCGCGTTTCGCGGCGACCGCCTCGGTGGGTTTGGCGAAGAATCTGCGACAGGACCTGTTCTTCAAGGTGCAGGACTTCTCGTTTGCGGACATTGACCGCTTCTCCACGTCCTCGCTGGTCACCCGCATGACGACGGACGTCACCAACGTGCAAAACGCCTTCGGCATGCTCATTCGTATTGCGGTGCGCGTGCCCCTCATGATCATCTTCTCCATCGTGATGGCGTGGCGCATCAACGTCCAGATGGCCCTCATCTTCGTCGGAATGGTGCCGCTTCTCGCTATCATCCTCGCGGCCATCGTGCTCATCGCCTTCCCGATCTTCCGTCGCATCTTCAAGAAGTACGATGCGCTGAACAACTCGGTGCAGGAGAACGTCGCCGCGATCCGCGTGGTGAAGTCCTTCGTCACCGAGGAACACGAGATCACGAAGTTCCGCGCCGCCTCGCAGGACGTGCGCAAGGACTTCACGAACGCCGAGAAGCTCATCGCGCTCAATAGCCCCGTCATGATGTTCTTCGTCTTCGCCGCGATCATGGCCGTCGACTACTTCGGTGCGTCCATCATCGTGAACTCGGGTGGGACTGAGCTGACGAAGGGTGGCCTGACCGCTCTCATCACCTACGGCATCCAGATCCTCACGCAGATGCTCATGCTGGCCTTCATCTTCGTGATGATGACGATGGCCGCCGAGTCCGCGAACCGCATCGCCGAGGTCCTCAACCACGACCCGTCGCTGACCTCCCCGGCCAATGGCGTCACCGAGGTTGTGGACGGCTCCGTGGTCTTCGAGGGTGTGTCCTTCAAGTACTCCGAGAACGCCGAAGAGTACGCGCTGTCCGACATCAACCTGAGTATCGCTTCGGGCTCGACGCTCGGCATCGTGGGCGGCACGGGCTCCTCCAAGACCTCTCTCATCCAGCTGATCTGCCGCCTTTACGACGTCTCCGAGGGATCCGTGAAGGTCGGCGGGCGCGACGTGCGCGACTACGACCTCGTCTCGCTGCGCGACGCGGTCTCCGTCGTCCTGCAGAAGAACGTTCTGTTCTCCGGCACCATCAAGGACAACATGCGCTGGGGTAACCCGGACGCGACCGACGAGCAGATTGAGCATGCGTGCAAGCTCGCGCAGGCCGATGAGTTCATCCAGCAGCTGCCCGGCGGCTACGACTACGTCATCTCCCGCGGCGGCACTAACGTGTCGGGCGGCCAGAAGCAGCGCCTGTGCATCGCCCGCGCGCTGCTGAAGAACCCGAAGATCCTTATCCTCGATGACTCCACCTCCGCCGTGGATACGAAGACCGATTCGCTCATTCGTCACGCCTTCGAGAGTGAGATTCCGGGCACGACGACGATCATCATCGCCCAGCGCCTATCCTCGGTCAGCCACGCTGATGAGATCATCGTCCTGGACGACGGTCGCATCAAGGAACGCGGCACCCACGAGGAGCTGATGGCAGCGGGCGGGGAGTACCGCGAGATCTACGACTCCCAGAATGCCGCGAGCGAAAGCGAGGTGGCCTGACATGGCACGCACGAACGGTCGTTCCGTTGACAACGACAGCGAGAAGCTCGAGGGCATCGAGCGTCCCTTCGGCCGCCTCGTGGCCTACGTGTTCCGCCACTACCCGGTGCGCATCAGCCTGACGGTCGTGTGCATCATTATTGTTGCGGTGGCCTCGGCCGTCGGCGCGATCTTCATGCAGCAGATCGTCGATAACGTCGTGACCCCGGGCCTGGAGAGCGGCTTCGATGCGGTGCGCGCCACCCTGGTGCGCCTCGTCGTCATGATGGGCATCATCTTCAGCGCCGGCGTCATCGCCAGCTTCATCTACACCCGCGCCATGGCGATCGTGACCCAGGGAACGCTCAAGCACATGCGAGACGACATGTTCGACTCCATGGAGCGTCTGCCCTTGCGATTCTTCGACACGCACCCGCACGGCGCGATTATGTCGACCTTCACCAATGACACGGACGCGATCCGCCAGTTGATCGGCCAGTCCATCCCGACGCTTATCCAGTCGGGCCTGACGATCATTGTCCTGATCGGCACGATGCTCTTCTACTCCGTGTGGCTGTTCCTTGTCGTTCTCATCGTGGGCGCTCTCATGGCCTTCCTGACCGGAAAGCTTGGCGGGCTGTCGGGTCGCTTCATGAAGGCTCAGCAGGCCGCACTCGCCGATGAAGAAGGCTTCATCGAAGAGATGATGGACGGCCAGAAGGTCGTCCAGGTCTTCAACCATGAGCAGGATGCCAAGGATGAGTTCGTCGAGTACAACGACAAGCTCTTCGACTCCTCGCAGAAGGCAAACATCTACGGCAACGTGCTGATGCCCGCCCTGGGCAACATTGGCAACATCATGTACGTGGTCATCGCGATCGTTGGCGGCGTCATGATTCTGGAGCAGGTGCCGAACATCCACCTCTTCGGCGTCGACGTCATCACGGTCGGCGTGGTCGTGTCCTTCCTGGGTATGGTCCGTAACTTCTCGCAGACGATCGGCCAGATGTCCATGCAGGTCCCTATGATCGCCATGGGTATGGCGGGCGCGGGCCGCGTGTTCGCCCTCATCGACCAGGAGCCCGAGGAGGACGAGGGTTACGTGACCCTCGTGCGTGCGCGGGAGCTGCCCGACGGCGCTGTCGAGCCGACCGAGGAGCGCACGGGAATCTGGGCGTGGCGACACCCCCACAAGGCCGACGGCACCGTCACCTACACGCGTCTGCGTGGCGAGCTGGTCATGGAGGATGTCGACTTCTCCTACGATGGCGAGAAGCAGATCCTGCACGATATCTCCCTGTGGGCCAAGCCCGGTCAGAAGATCGCCTTCGTGGGCGCCACGGGTGCCGGCAAGACGACGATCACGAACCTCATCAACCGCTTCTACGACATCGCCGACGGCAAGATCCGCTACGACGGCATCAACATCAACAAGATCCGCAAGTCGGACCTGCGTCGCTCCCTCGGCGTCGTCCTGCAGGACGTCAAGCTGTTTACGGGCACGGTCATGGACAACATCCGCTACGGCCGACTGGACGCCACGGACGAGGAGTGCATCGCCGCTGCGAAGCTGGCGAACGCGGATTCCTTTATCCGGCGCCTGCCCGAGGGCTACGACACGATGCTGACCGGCAACGGTTCGAACCTCTCGCAGGGTCAGGCTCAGCTCCTGTCGATCGCGCGCGCCGCCGTGGCCGACCCGCCGGCGATGATCCTCGACGAGGCGACGTCGTCGATCGATACGCGTACCGAGGCCCTCGTGCAGCAGGGCATGGACAACCTCATGGAGGGGCGCACAGTCTTTGTGATCGCCCACCGCCTCTCGACGGTGCGCAACTCGGACGCGATCATGGTCCTGGACCATGGCCGCATCATCGAGCGTGGTAGCCACGACGACCTGATCGCCCAGAAGGGCGTGTACTACCAGCTCTACACGGGCGCCTTCGAGCTCGAGTAAGCGCTGGCGCTTCGGCTGAGCCCCGACCTCGTGTGACGAGGTCGGGGCTTCGTTGTTATGTGTGCCTGGCGTCAGCGCGTGGTGGGTGATGGGTGTGCCGACCATGCGCGCACGCGCACGGGGGAGTGGGTATACGAAAGCGGGCCGCCCAGTGGGCGGCCCGCTTCACGTCAAACTATCGTTCGCGCTCAGTCACCGAGCGAGGCGACGCGACGAGCAAGCTTGGACTTGCGGTTCGCAGCCTGGTTCTTGTGGATGACGCCCTTGGAGACGGCGACGTCCAGCTTGCGCGAAGCGATGCGCAGTGCAGCGAGAGCCTTCTCCTTGTCACCGGCCTCAACGGCCTCGCGGGTGTGACGGACCAGGGTCTTCAGCTCGGACTTCACGGACTGGTTACGAACGCGGCGCTTCTCGTTGGTCAGGATGCGCTTCTTCTGGGACTTAATGTTTGCCACAGTCGGATTTCTCCTTGATGTATGTCTGACAGGGTCGGTGAGGGCTGTGTCAAGACCGGGACTTAGGCGTGGGGACACCCGCAAACGGTCTTAACCAGACCCCCTGCCCGACCAGGCCGGGAGTCCAACGACCGATCATACCAGGGTGGTGCCTTTTCGTCATATCCCTAGGCGTTCTCGCGCCTCGTAAGGTCGGTCACGTGTTGGAGGTGTCAGCCGCCGTGCGTGCGGTAGTGCTCCTCGAGGGCGTCGACGATGAGCTGCCAGGTCGCCTGGGGCAGGATTGAACCCTCGCGGCGCACGTCAGTGGCCTTGACCCACAGGGCGCGGTCGAGGCGTACCTCGGAGGGGCGGCCTTTCGAGTCCCAGTCGCCCGCGCCGATGTCGAGCCAGTATCGTCCGGCGGCAGCTTCCTGCGCGGCGTCGCGCGTGTGGTCCTTGCTGGTTAGCTGCACGAGGTACACACCCCCTCCCTGCGCGCCGATGACGACGGCCGGGCGATCCTTGCCGACGGAGGCATCCTCATGGTAGGGCACCCAGGTCCACACGACCTCGCCGGGATCCGCGTCGCCGTCCATGGTGGGCGTGTACGAGGCGTGGGCGAGTGCGTCTGCGATGCTCACTTCGCGGATCGAGGTCTTGGGGCGATTTGAGGTCGCCGGGTCCTCGTAGTGGTGTTGGGAGCCGGAGTGCGTCGAAGAGGAGGTGGACGAACGCGGCTTGGGAGTCGACTTCTTGCTTGACTGACGCTGCGGCGTCTTGGTGGTCGCGGTGTTCTTCTGCGCTTCCTCTGCGGCGCCTGAGATGGCGCCGATGAGGAAGTTGGCGATGCCCCTGACGATTGAGTTCATGGGACCAGCATACGGTAGCTGTTGGGAGGCATGTTTTGTCCACAGGGCCGTATGGCGATCCCGAGTTATCCACAGGCTTCGTGTTGGCGCGTGACAGTGCATAGCCGCCGGTGTCACTCTGTCGTTGTTCGCAGGTGAACAACCAACAATAGAAAGGCGACGACGATGTTGACTGCAACGATGCACGGACCGATTGTTTCTCTGGATGCGCTGGTAGGGGGTGGTACGTCCGAGGGGAACGGTGAGGCTGCAACGCGTGCGCAGTCCTCCATCCATGAGTCCGTGCGCTGCGGGGCTGCCGGCAAGGTAGACAAGGCGCTCGACCACGGCCTTGCGGCCTATCGAGAAGAGGGTGCGCCCGCCGAGCTGCGTCTGGAGGCCGCCAAGCTGTGCATCGATTGGTACGCGGCTCTCGGATCCTACGGACAGTGTCGGAAGCTGGCCGCCGAAGCTGCTCGTTTGGGAGAGAGATACCTGGAGCGCTGCCATCCAATCATTCTCATGCTGCGTAATTCGGAGGCCTACTGGCTCGCCATCCTCGGCCAACACGATATGGCGATCCGCAAGTTCTCGGCCCTCCTGGCCGACATGAAACACTGCCCCGATCTTGCCCCTGAGATCTCCATTGCCATACGCAACAACTCGGCGATGCCGTGGAAGCACACGGGCAAATGGAAGAAGGCTGCGCGCGTGTATCGCGAGCTCTTGTCCGAGATGGAGGGCCAGCGCGAGGAAGCTGACATGACGCTGCTGACGGTGCGGGACAACCTCGCCGAGGTCCTCTCAGCTGACCGCCAATACGACGAGGCCATTGCCCTCTATGAGCGCAACATGGACGCCCTGCTAACCGTCGCGGACCACGGCGACTGGCGCGTTCTGCGGCTGCGCAACGAGATTGCGCGCAACACCTGGATGGGCGGAGATCGGGACGCGGGCGAGGACCTCTGGACGGTTCTGGCCGAGGACTGCCGCAGGTACCTGGGGGATCGTGACCCGATGACTGCCCGTGTCCGCACGATCCTGCTGACCCTCGCGACGCTGCGCGGAGACGAGGGGCGGGCCATGTCGATTGCCCGCAAGCTCCGCGACGACCATCCCGATGACTGGGAAGAATGCGACTTCAGCGAGGCTGCGGCACTCCTTGCCGAATCGGAGCGCGGGGGAGGGGAATAAGTGGTGTGAGGCGTGGCCACTGTGCGCGACTTCCCGCGCCTGAACTGGCACAAACGCCTACGACAATGGGACGATAAGGAGGTTAACGACTTCACGGAGGTTCACGTGCCCATCCCCACGCCCGCGCAGCAGGCGCAGATTCGCCCGGCCCATACCCCGCAGGGGCAGATCCGTAACTTCTGCATCATCGCCCATATCGATCATGGGAAGTCGACGCTCGCGGACCGCATGCTCCAGCTGACCGGCGTCGTCGAGGCGCGCGAGATGCGCGACCAGTACCTCGATCGCATGGACATCGAGCGCGAGCGCGGCATTACGATCAAGAGCCAGGCGGTGCGCATGCCGTGGGCGCACGAGGGCACCCCCTACGCGCTCAACATGATCGACACGCCCGGGCACGTGGACTTTACCTACGAGGTCTCCCGCTCCCTGGCCGCGTGCGAGGGTGCGGTTCTCCTCATCGACGCCGCGCAGGGCATCGAGGCCCAGACGCTCGCGAACCTGTACCTGGCCCTCGAGAATGACCTCGCGATCATCCCGGTCCTCAACAAGATCGACCTGCCGGGTGCCCAGCCCGAAAAGTACGCGCACGAGGTCGCTCAGCTGATCGGCTGCGACGAGAGCGAGGTCCTGAAGGTCTCCGGCAAGACCGGCGAGGGCGTCGAGGATCTGCTCGACCGTATCGTCGAGGTTGTCCCCGCTCCGGCGGGCGCCCCCGATGCCCCGACGCGTGCGATGATCTTCGACTCCGTGTACGACACGTACCGCGGCGTCGTGACCTACGTGCGTGTCGTGGACGGCGTGCTGTCGACCCGTCAGCGCGTGCGCATGATGTCCACGGGTGCCACCCACGAGCTCCTGGAGCTGGGCGTTATCTCGCCCGAGCCGAAGCCCGAAGAAGGGATCGGCGCCGGAGAGGTCGGCTACCTGATCACGGGCGTGAAGGATGTGCGCCAGTCTCGCGTCGGCGATACCGTCACCAGCCAGGTGCGCGGCGCGACCGAGCCGCTTGAGGGCTACCGCGACCCGAATCCGATGGTCTTCTCCGGAATTTACCCGGTTGACGGATCGGACTTCCCGGACCTGCGCGACGCCCTCGAGCGCCTGCAGCTCAACGACGCGGCGCTGACCTTCGAGCCAGAATCCTCTGCGGCCCTCGGCTTCGGTTTCCGCTGCGGCTTCCTTGGACTGCTCCACCTGGAGATCATTCGCGAGCGTCTGGAGCGCGAGTTCAACCTCGACCTCATTGCGACCGCTCCGAACGTCGTCTACCGGGTTGTCACGGAGGACGGCACCGAGGTGCGCGTCGACAACCCGAGCGAGTTCCCCGAAGGCAAGATTTCCGAAGTGCGCGAGCCCGTCGTCAACGCGACGATCCTGACGCCCACCGAGTTCACGGGCACCATCATGGAGCTGTGCCAGGAGCGCCGCGGCTCCATGCAGGGCATGGACTACCTGAGTGAGGACCGCGTGGAGCTGCACTACCAGCTGCCCCTCGCTGAGATCGTCTTCGACTTCTTCGATCAGCTCAAGTCCCGCACGCGCGGCTACGCCTCCCTGGACTACCAGGAGAGTGGTGAGCAGAGCGCCGACCTCGTCAAGGTCGACATCCTGCTCAACGGCGATCGCGTCGACGCGTTCAGCGCGATCGTTCACCGCGATGGCGCCTACAACTACGGTCAGCGCATGACGAAGCGCCTGAAGGAACTCATTCCTCGCCAGCAGTTCGAGATCCCTGTCCAGGCGGCTGTCGGAGCGCGTGTTATCGCCCGCGAGACCATCAAGGCCCTGCGCAAGGACATGCTCGCCAAGTGCTACGGCGGCGATATCAGCCGTAAGCGCAAGCTGCTGGAGAAGCAGAAGGAAGGTAAGAAGCGCATGAAGTCGATCGGTCGTGTCGACGTGCCGCAGGAAGCCTTCATCGCGGCTCTGACCTCCGACGTTCCAACGGGCAAGAAGTGAGCGGGGATCAGATGGACGAGGCCGTGGAGGGCCGCGCTCCCGTCGGCCAGCGCGCGGACCGGCGTCCGGGAGAGGCCCCCGAGGGCACGGTCTTCATGAGCCGCACGAAGTCCTTTACGCGGCGCACGCGCGAGCTGCCCGCGAACCTCGCGCGCACGTGGGAGGCCCACGCGCACCGCTACGTGGTGGAGCCGCGTCGCGGCGTTGGCTACACGACGGTCGCGCCGGATTTCACGCTCGATCTGGCCGAGCTCTTCGGGCGCAGTGCACCCGTGACGCTCGAGATCGGCTCGGGCACGGGCGAACAGATCGTCGCTGCGGCGGGCGCTCATCCTGAGCGCGACTTCCTGGCCCTCGAGGTCTGGGTTCCGGGCATCGCCAAGCTCGTCTCTAAGGCAGTCGAGGCCGGCGTGGACAACATTCGCGTCATCGAGGCCGACGCCGCCCAGGCGCTGCCGATCATGCTTGAGGACGCGTGCCTGGACGAGGTCTGGACCTTCTTCCCCGACCCGTGGCGCAAGGCCCGGCATCGCAAGCGTCGCCTCGTCTCCGATTCCTTCGCGCTCGAAGTTGCGCGCCTGCTGCGCGATGGGGGAGCGTGGCGCCTGGCCACCGACTGGGACGACTACGCCTGGCAGATGCGCGACGTCGTCGAGGCCTGCGACCTCTTCGAGAACCCGCACGCAGGGCAGCGCCCGGACCCGCAGGACCCGCAGCCACAGCGCGGCGGATTCGCCCCGCGCTTTGAGGGGCGAGTCGTCACGCATTTTGAGACCCGAGGCATTGATGCGGGCCGCCACGCCCACGACATTGTCGGCATTCGTCGCCCCCGTGGCTGAGTCCGGCATGAGGTCCGGCGTCACCTTCGCGCTGGCGGGAGGGCGCTCGTGAGCCCTGCGCAGCCAGACGGCCAGCGTTGGCCAGATGACGGCGCTCTGGACCCCGGCCTCGTCGAGGCGGAGGTTCGCCGTCCGCTCTCCCTGTACGTGCACGTGCCGTTTTGTCGCGTGCGCTGCGGCTACTGCGACTTCAACACGTACACGGTGGGCTTCGGTCCGGGTGCGCAGGTGGGGGACTACGCCCCGTCGGTGCTGGCCGAGGCCTCGCTGGCTGCTCGCGTCATGGCCGAGTCCGGGCTGCCCGCGCGTGAGGCTCAGACCGTCTTTTTTGGTGGGGGCACCCCGACGATGCTCGACACTGCCGAGCTCGCCGAGATACTGACGGGCCTGCATGAGCGCATCGGTATTGCGCCCGGCGCTGAGGTGACCCTCGAGGCCAATCCCGACACGGTGACGCGCGAGGGGCTGGCGCGGCTGGCGGACGCCGGATTTACGCGTGTCTCCTTCGGCATGCAGTCCGCGGTTCCCGCGATCCTCGCGACGCTCGACCGCACCCACACGCCCGAGCGGGTGCCCCTCGTCGTCCAGTGGGCGAAGGAAGCGGGACTGTCGACCTCCGTTGACCTCATCTACGGCACGCCAGGGGAGAGCCTTGCCGACTGGGAGACGTCCCTGCGCGCTGCCCTGTCCTACGAGACCGACCACATCAGCGCCTACGCCCTCGTCGTCGAGGAGGGAACCAAGATGGGCGCGCAGGTGGCCAGGGGAGAGCTGCCGACCCCGGATCCGGACGACGAGGCCGCCAAGTACGAGCTGGCCGATGCGCTCCTTGGTGAGGCCGGCTACGCCTGGTACGAGATCTCCAATTTTGCGCGCGCGACCGGCGCGGATGCGGCCTCGGGGCGCCCGTCCACGTTCTACGCGCACGCGTCGGCGCACAATCTCGCCTACTGGCGCGACTGGGACTGGTGGGGCCTGGGTCCCGGCGCGCATTCCCACGTGGGACGGATGCGCTGGTGGAACGTCAAGAACCCCGCTGCGTACGCCGCTCGGCTACGCGATGGGCGTTCCCCCGCCTACGCCGGGGAAATCCTGGACGAAGACACGCGCGAGCTCGAGCGCGTCATGCTGGGCGTGCGCACGTCCGAGGGGATCGAGTTGGCTGGTTTGCCCGGCACTCGTCAGGCTGACGATGCTGGGGTTTTGTTAGATGCCGGCGTGACCTCGGGTGGGCGCGTTGCAGCGCTCATTGCGGACGGCCTCATTGACGGCGCTGCCGCCCTACGGGGACGGGCGATTCTGACGCTGCGTGGACGGCTGCTCGCTGACTACGTGACCCGTGAATTGATGGGGTATTGAGTCGTTTTTGCTGACGAATCTCCGTAATCTGCATGCGGTGGTAAACGATCGTTGTCGTCCACAAAACCCGCAGGTTTGCTTGTATATGCCTTAGTACAAGTATAACTACGGACGTTTTTGTGGGGTACCTATAAGTGGTTGAGTAGTGTGAATGTGACAAGCTTGGATTACGTGGCAATACTGTTGACATCGTGGTTGAAATATGTTTGCCTAGGTATGTCATGTGAAGCTGTGCTGTCCGCTGGTCATCTCCTCGAGAGGGCTTGTGGAGGGTCAAATACAAGGAAAAGTGTGGTATTGTGACTCTGCGATACGCTGTCATTGCAGACATCGTGGGCTCTCGTACGTTGACCAATCGTGCAGACGCTCAGAGAATCTTTGAAGCGGCCTTGGAGCGGGCCAGTGAGGGGCTGGCGCTGCTGCAGACTCCGTACTCGACGGTGGGGGATGAGTTCCAGGCGGTTGCCTACACGCTCGAGGACGCTCTCCTCCTGACGCTACGTGCGCAGCTTCTTCTTCCCCCGCAGCTCCAGCTGCGTTTCGGCATTGGTGCTGGTCGGATTGAGGAGTTTGCGTCGGGCGTGCATCGCCAGGCTCCGGCCCGTGGCCGCGGCGCAGAGTCGGCGGCTCTTCAGGACGGATCCGCGTGGTGGGCGGCCCGAGCCGCGATCAACCGTGCGCACGATGTGCAGGATGCCTCGAACCCCTTCATCCGCACGTGGTTCATGGCGCACGCGTCCGTCGAATCCGAGTTTTCTTCGCACTGCCAGACCTGCATCAACGCAATGCTGAGCCTGCGCGATCATTCGATTCTCAAGCTGTCGGCGCGTCATCGTCGTATTACGGCTTCGCTGCTGCTGGGTAAGACGCAGGTGGAGATCGCCCGCGCTGAGAAGCTGTCGCAGCAGGCCATTTCTGACTTCGCCCGGGGCACGGGGGCGGGGCTCATTCAGTCGTCACTGATCATTGCGGAGGCCGCTCGTGCATGAAGTTCTTCTCCTGGGCATCGCCGCCTCGGAGCTGACCATACTTCTCACTTCTGACCCGCGTCGCTGGTCGCGACGCCTGTCGCTCTTTCTGACGCTGCTCCTCGCAGTGATCTGCTACTCCTGGTTTGTCCTGGGGGTGAGCGCCGTTGCGAACGCAATCGGCGCTACTCTCGCGGTCGTGTGGTTTGCTTGGGATCTCGTCGATCCGTCGGCGCGCGGCGTTCTCGCTCGCTGGGCGTTGGCGTCCGTCGGATTTGTCGCGCTGATGAGCCTGGATCCGTTGAACTTCCCTCTGCTGTCGCTGCGTTCGGGGCGCTCCATCGACCTGATCATCGCGGTTCTCTTCCTCGTCACGGGTCCTGTCAATCACCTGATCACGGCGATCCTGCAGTGCGCGCGCGGCCGTGCCTCCACCCCTGTTCCCGGGTGGATTAATGCCCCCGTTCTGCCGGCGATGCCGGTGGCTGGCGAGGAGCATGCTGATGGTGACGCGGATGAGGCCGCGGAGCCCGAGGTTATGTCCGGTGCGCTGCCCGTTTTGGGGGCGCAGTCGGGCGAGGAGGAAGTGACGGCTCTGCGTGGCGGACGCTGGATCGGTCCGCTCGAGCGTCTGCTCATCATCGTTCTGGCCGGTGCCGGAGCGGAGGTTGCGATCGCGGCAGTTGTCGCCGCCAAGGGAGTCATTCGATTCCCCGAGATCTCGCAGGATTCTTCGGGCGAGAAGGCCGAGGAGTTCCTCATCGGCTCGGTCTCCTCGTGGATCCTGGCCGCGCTCGTGTCGATGTTCATTCGTGTCGTAAGTCTGCACTGAAACTCGTGCCGCTAGAGTATGCCGGGTGAATAGCTCAGACCCCTACGGCCGCAACATTTTCGCGCACGACCCGCATCGCGACGGGCCGGGAGCACGGCGTCCGCGCTCGAAGGCCGTCCACGTTGAGATCGGCATGGTCCTCGAAGACGTTGCATCGGGCTGGGTTGGTGCAGTGACGCGCGTGGAGAAGTCCGGCGGTATTCATCTCGTCGAACTCGAGGATCGTCGCGGCGTGCGTCGCTCCTTCCCCCTCGGCCCCGGCTTTTGGCTCGAGGGCCGCCCCATCGAGGCGCTGCCTCCGCGCCCGGCTCCCGCCCAGCCCTCGCCGGGGACCCAGGTGAGCGTGTCGGGGCGGCGCATCACGAACTCCGGATCTTTCGCTCCCGTGTCGAGCGGTCCCAAGGTTGCCAAGCGCTCGCGCATCTGGGTCGAGGGACGCCACGACGCGGAGCTCGTCCAGCACGTGTGGGGCGAGGACTTGGCCGAGGCCGGGATCGCCGTGCAGCTCCTCGAAGGCGTCGACAACCTTGAGGCGATCCTGGAGGTTTTCGGCCCGACGGACACCGCGCGCGCGGGCGTCCTCGTCGACCACATGGTCCCCGGATCCAAGGAGTCCCGCATCGCCGAGGCCGTATCGGCGCGCTGGCCGGGCGCGGTCCTCGTCCTCGGCCACCCGTTCGTCGACATCTGGCAGGCAGTCAAGCCCGCCCGCGTCGGCCTCGAGCGCTGGCCCGACGTGCCGCGAGGCATCGATATCAAGCACGGAACCCTTGAGGCCCTCGGCTGGCCGCACGCCGATCAGCGTGACATCGCGATGGGATGGAAGCGGATCCTGTCCACCGTGCGTACCTACCGCGACCTTGAGCCGGCGTTGCTCGGGAGGGTCGAGGAGCTCATCGACTTCGTGACCGTGCCCTGGGCGCAGTGACTCGCGTCGCCCGAGTGTGAGGTTCGCGCTGGGCGCACACCCGGCTCGGCCCTCATGTCGCCCCCGATTGGCTGCGAGGAGTAGCATTGGCACTCAGGAAGTAGGAGTGCCAGAACGGGAGGAGGTGGCATGACGCGTAGCAGCGCACAGAACCGCAGGCTCGACGTCCTGCGCGCCATCGTCACCCAGTACGTGGCCACCCGCGAACCCGTCGGCTCTAAGGCCATCGCCGCCGGAGGTCTCGGCGTCTCTTCTGCGACGATCCGCAACGACATGGCGGTGCTGGAGGAAGCCGGCCTCATCTATCAGCCCCACACATCGGCCGGGCGCGTGCCAACCGACCGCGGCTACCGCGTGTTCGTCGATCGTCTCGCCGAACTTAAGCCGATGAGCGGGCCCGAGCGCCATGCCCTCGAGACCTTCCTGGCCGAGTCCGTCGATATCGACGATGTCGTGGAGCGCTCCGTTCGTCTCCTCGCCCAGGTGACGCACCAGGTCGCCCTCGTGCAGTATCCGGGGGCGCGCGTGCGCGTCCTCAAGCACCTCGAGGTCATCGCTTTGGCCCCCGGCCGAGTCCTCGTCGTGGTCATCACCACGGACGGAGAGGTCGGGGAACGCAGCCTCACCCTTCACGCGCCCCTCGACGACGCTCAGCTGCGCGAGGTGCGCGAACACCTGCGCCTCCACTGCGACGGTGCGACCTCTTCAACCGCGCAGTCCTGCGTGGACGAGGCCACGACCTCGGCCCGGCCCGAGCTGGTGGGAACGGTCGCAGCGATCGGCACCGCCCTGACGGACGTCCTGAGTGGCCAGAGCGAGTCGAAGATCGTCGTCGCGGGTGCCGCGAACCTGGCCCGTGGTGCTCTTGACTTCCGTGACATCGCCCCCGTCCTGGACGCCCTTGAGGAGCAGGTCGTCCTCATGCGTCTCTTCGCCGAGACTGACCCGGGCGACGACGTTCACGTGAGCATCGGCGCCGAGAATCCCCACGACGGCCTGGCGGAAGCCGCCGTCGTCACGGGCACCTACCGTGCCGGCGTCGACGACTCGGTCGGATCAGCGCACCTCGGCATCGTTGGTCCTATGCGCATGGACTACGCGCGAACCATGAGCTCTGTGCGAGCAGTCGCCGCCTACCTGTCGCGATACCTCGCCTCCCAGCGCGGTGACTAAACCGCCCCACAGACGTTGATGAACATCCCCCACGAGAAGAAAGAGCAGCCGTGAGAGACTACTACGAGGTTCTCGGTGTCGCCCGTGACGCCAGCCAGGACGAGATTAAGAAGGCCTACCGCAAGCTCGCGCGTAAGCTTCACCCCGACTACGCGGGAGCCGACTCTGAGGAAGCCTTCAAGGAGCTGTCTGTTGCCTATGAGACGCTCTCGGATCCCGAGAAGCGCCAGATGTACGACATTGGCGGTCCCGACGCGCTGCGCGGCGGTGGCGCGGGAGCGGGTGCCGGCTTCGGCGGATTCTCCGACATTTTCGAGGCCATGTTCAGCGGCGGCTTCGGTGCGTCCGCTGCGGGCCCGGCTTCTCGAGTGCGCCGCGGCAAGGACAAGCAGGTGACCGTCGACATCACCCTGGAGGACGCCGCTTTCGGTGCCGCCAAGGAGGTCTCCTTCGACACCCACGTCCTGTGCGATGTGTGCAATGGTTCAATGTGCCAGCCGGGCACCTCGCCCACGCAATGCACGACCTGCCACGGCTCGGGCTTCGTGACCCAGATTCAGAACTCGCTCTTCGGTCGCATGCAGACGCAGGCTCCCTGCCCCTCGTGTCAGGGATACGGCAACACGATTGAGACCCCGTGCGCCGAGTGCTCGGGAGCGGGGCGCGTGCGCACACGCCGCACCCTCAATATCAACATCCCTGCGGGTGCCTCCGAGGGGACCCAGATCCGCGTCAGCGGCGAGGCCGAGGTCGGCCCCGGCGGCGGCCCGAACGGCGACCTGTATCTGCTGATCCGCGAGAAGAAGCACCCCGTGTTCGATCGCCGAGGCGACGACCTGCACACGTGGATCACGATCCCGATGACCACGGCAGCCCTGGGCACCGATTTTGAGCTGGAAACTCTCGACGGTAAGAAGACCGTGACGATCAACCCGGGCACCCAGCCCAACGACGACATCGTCCTGGAGGGCCTTGGCGTCGGTCGCTTGCAGCGCTCGGGCCGCGGCTCGATGCACGTGCACGTGGACGTCCAGATCCCCAAGAAGCTTGATGACAAGTCGCGCGAGCTGCTCGAGGAGCTGGCGAAGGTGCGCGGCGAGGTGCGTGTGGAGCCCCATCGTCAGCAGGCCTCGTTCTTTGACAAGCTCCGCGACACCTTCATGGGGTGATGCACCGTGACGCTGCCCGTCTTCCTCGGCTCGGATCTGACCCCGGCCCTTGAGTCCCTCTCCGTGGGGGACAGTGCGACGCTCAGTGGAGCCGAAGGTCGTCACGCCGCCTCGGTGCGCCGCATCGGCGCGGGGGAGTGGGTCGACGTCGTCGACGGGCGTGGCTTGCGAGCGACCTGCGAGGTGAGTGGGAGCGACAAGTCCTCGCTGTCCCTCGTCGTGCGCAAGTTCGCGCAGGAGGAAGCCCCGAGTCCCGAGGTCATCCTCGTTCAGGCGCTGGCCAAGGGTGGGCGCGACGAGGCCGCCGTCGAGATCTGCACGGAGATCGGCATCGACAGGGTGATCCCGTGGGCCTCCCAGCGCGCGATCGTCCAGTGGAAGGGCCCGAAGGCCGAGAAGGGGCGCGCGAAGTGGGAGGGCGTGGCCCGCGCGGCCGCCAAGCAGTCCCGCCGCGCTTACGTCCCGGTCGTTGAGGACGTCAAGGACAGCCGCGAGCTCGCCTCCTGGGTCGCCTCACTGACGGGCGAGGCCGGGGTGGCCTTCGTCTGCCACGAGGAGGCCACGGATTCGCTCGGAGCCGCTCTCGCCCGCATCCAGGAGTCCAGTGAGGATGGGGTCCTGCCTGCACGCATCGCGCTCATCGTGGGGCCCGAGGGCGGCATCGGATCCGAGGAAACCGCGCAGCTGGTGGACGCGGGTGCCTCCGCGATCGGGCTGGGAAATAACGTCCTGCGTTCCTCCACGGCCGGCGCGGTTGCCCTGACGCTGATCCGCGCCGCCGCCGGGAAATACTAGGGTCCGTCAGCTGTCGAAGCCGGCGATCCGCGCGCTCAGCGTGTGGATCTCACCCGCGCCCAACGCAACCACGTCCGTGCCCGAGTTGAAGGCGTTGGGCGGGCAACTCATCGGCTCGACGGCTACGCCCACGCGGCCGATGTAATCCGCCGAGTAGACCTGTAGCCAGCGCGCATCCGAGGACAGAAACACGCCCACACCTGAGGCGGGATCGCGCAGCGTCACAGTCCACGTGCCCTCGGGAAGGCCCGCGAAGGCGTGGTCCAGCCGGGAGGTGCCGATGCGGGTGGGGGAGCGGAAGTCCAACCCGAAGGAAGCCACGTCGTGGGAGACGACCGGGATCATGGATGCGTCGGCCTCGTAGACGATCGACGCGGGGTTGGCCAGCTCCAAATTGTCCGCGCGCTTATCGTCGACGGCCAGGTAGGGGTGGAATCCGACGCCGTAGGGGGCGGTGCCCTCGCCGATGTTCGTCGCGGACAGCTCGATGCTCAGGCCCGCCTCCGCATCCAGGCTGTAGCGGGCGGAGGCAAGAAGCGTCCACGGATAGGAATAGCGCGCGGCGATGAGGGTGCGCAGGAGGACCGAGGAGGAGTCGGCCTCGACAATATCCCACTCCTGGAAGGTGACGAAGCCGTGCAGGGACGTCCCGAATGCGGGCTCATCGACGGGCAGGTCGTAGGACGAACCCTCCCACGAGTAGGAGCCGCCTGCGACGCGGTTCGGCCACGGCATGAGCACCTTGCCGAGATAGCCCGGGGGACACTCGCCCACGCCGTGGGGCACCACGAGCTCGTGCCCGCGGTAGCGCAGGCCAGCCAACCCGGCGCCGACCGTGACGATCCGCGCCTCGTAGTCCCCGGCCTGCAGTACGATCTCGCGCCCCGACGCGCCACGATCCATCATCGATGCTCCTTCGCATTCACTGAATATGAATACCACTCATTCTAAACGGAGTTGAGTCGTCTGGATCACTGTCAGGGCGTATCCTTATAGAGAATGACTCTCGATTGAAAGGAACGCCTCGGCCCATGGCACACGAGATCACCGACGAATTTGTCGCCTCCCTGCACGCATCCTCAGACTCCGCCCGCGCGGTCGCACGCAACGCCGTCTCCCACGCCGGCGTCGAGCCGGTCGCCTTCGACCGCGCCAAGGTGGTCGCCACCCCCACGGTCGTATCCCACAAGGTGGACGACTGGAAGGTGACGTCTCAGAAGAAGTCTGGCCGCTGCTGGCTCTTCTCCTCCCTGAACCTGCTGCGCTCGACCGCGCGTACCCGCCTGGGCCTCAAAGACTTCGAGTTCTCGCAGAACTACGTGCTGTTCTGGGACAAGTTCGAGCGCGCCAACTTCTTCCTCACCGACATCATCGCCACCGCCAAGACCGAAGAACTTGATGGTCGCCTCCTGCAGTTCCTGCTCGGCGACGTTCTCTCCGACGGCGGCCAGTGGGACATGGCGGTGTCCCTGTACCTCAAGCACGGCCTCGTCCCCAAGGTTGCAATGCCCGAGACCGAGTCCTCCGGCCACACCGCCCCCATGAACGCCCGCCTGAAGGTCGTCCTGCGCCGCACCGCCCTCGAGCTGCGCTCCCTCGTCGAGGCCGGTGCCTCCCAGGAGGAGATTCGCGAGGTCAAGGAGGCCGCTCTGGCCGACGTGTGGCGCATCCTCGTCATCTGCCTGGGCGAGCCCCCGGCCTCCTTCGAGTGGGAGTGGCGCGACGATAAGGGCGAGTTCCATCGCGACGGTGTGCTCACCCCGCGCGAGTTCTACTCCCGCTATGTGGACGTGGACCTCACGCAGTACGTGTGCCTCGTTGACGACCCGCGTGCCGAGCACCCCAAGGGCCACACCCTCACGGTCGACCACATGGGCAACGTCGTCGGCGGTCGCCCGATCCTCTACGTGAACACCCCCGTCGAGCAGATCCGCGAGATCACTGCCTCCATCCTGGCATCGGGCCGCGCCGTCTGGTTCGGTGCCGACTGCAGCCAGCAGTCCGACCGCGCATCCGGCCTGTTCGTCGACGGCCTCTACGACTTCGACAACCTGTTCGGCGTGGACTTCTCCACCTCGAAGGAGCAGCGCGTCAACACCGGCGAGTCCGCGATGAACCACGCGATGCTCTTCACCGGCGTCGACATCGACGACGAGGGTAACGCGCGCCGCTTCCGCGTGGAGAACTCCTGGGGCGAGGAACCCGGCGAGAAGGGCTTCTTCACGATGGATGCCGCCTGGTTCGACGCCAACGTGTTTGAGGTGGCCGTGCACGTGGACGACCTGCCCGAGCACCTGCGCGCGGCTATCCGCGAGGAACCGCTGCACCTGCCGGCGTGGGACCCGATGGGCGCGCTGGCCTGAGACGGTCGGCCACCCAGTGAACGACAGCCGCCTCGGCGGACCGTTCGCTATGTGACCTCCCTTCACGCGGGGCGGGTGGAGTGGGACAATTGTTCCGCGACACCCGCCCCGTTATCTGTGGAGGACACATGAGCACCGACGTGACCCGCGACTTCGCTTTTGGACTGCCCAAGGCCGAGCTGCACCTGCACCTGGAAGGCACCCTCGAGCCCGACCTGAAGCTGGCCCTGGCCCGCAAGAACGGCGTCGACATCGGTCAGTCCACGGTCGAGGAGGTGCGCGCCACCTACCAGTTCAACGACCTCACGTCGTTCCTCGCCGTCTACTACCCGGCCATGGACGTCCTCCAGGATGAGGATGACTTCCACGACCTGGCCGCCGCCTACTTCGAGCGCGCCCGCGCCAACGGTGTCGTGCGCGCCGAATGCTTTTTCGACCCGCAGGCCCACACCACGCGCGGCATCGCCATCGAGACGGTCATCCGTGGCTATCACCGCGCCGTCGTCGAGGCTCGCGAGGCCGGCCTGTCCGCTGACCTCATCCTGTGCTTTCTGCGTGACATGAGCGCGCAGTCCGCGCTCGAGACTCTCCAGGCTGCCCTGCCCTACAAGGACATGTTCATCGGCGTCGGACTTGACTCCGACGAGCGCGACAACCCGCCCACGAAGTTTGCCGAGGTCTTTGCCCTGGCCCGCGAGGCCGGCCTGCACGTGACGATGCACTGCGACATCGACCAGGTTGGCTCGATCGACAACATCCGCGCGGCCCTGACCGAGCTTGGTGCCGAGCGCCTCGACCACGGCACGAACATCGTCGAGGACCCCGAGCTGGTCGCCTACGCCCGCGACCACGGCATCGGCCTGACCTCGTGCCCCCTGTCCAACTCCTTCGTCACTGAGGAAATGAAGGGCAAAGAGATCATCGAGCTGACCGCCGCGGGCATCAAGGTGAGCGTCAACTCCGACGATCCCGCCTACTTCGGCGGATACGTCGGCGACAACTATCTCGCGCTCGCGCAGCGTTTTAACCTCGGCCGCGCGGACCTGGAGCGCATCGCCCGCAACTCCATCGAGATCGCGTGGATCTCGGATGATGAGAAGGCCGAGCTGCTCGCTCGCGTGGACCGCTTCGTATCCGAGGACTGACCACCGATGGACGAGGCCGGGACTGCGGGCCGTGAACACGCGGATCTGCCCCGGCCTCGTCGTGCGTGGGGGAGCGGCGTGCTCAAGCCGTTCGGAGGGCGGTCCCAAGCTGTCACAATTGGCCACCCCGTGAACGCACCAGGCGTGCGAGACGCGAGACTGCAATGATAGGAACCATGACGAACCACACGAAGCCGACGTTGTTGATTTCCAACGTCCTGCCGGCACGCCCGGGGGACGAGGCATACAACAACATCTGCATGCGCCTGTGGGATCGTCTCCTTGAGGCTGCGCTGCCTACCTGGAACGTCATCCGCGAGTACGCGCAGGAGGACGGTGCCGAGGGTGCCGCCCTGCGCGCCCAGCACGCCGACGCGATCATCATTATGGGCGGCGAGGACGTTCACCCCAGCCTGTACGGCGCCACCCAGGGCTACGAGGCCGAGGGGCGTCACTGGTACCGTGCCGACCGCGGACAGATCGCCCTGGTTGACTACGCCGTGCGCACGGGCACCCCGCTCCTGGGGATTTGCCGCGGCATGCAGATCATCAACACGGCGCTCGGCGGCACGCTCGAGCAGCACATCGAGGGCGCGCACGGCACCCACACGAACAACCGGATCCTGTCCGACCACCGCTTCATCCGCCACAGCGTCCGCGTCGGCGAGGGAACGAACCTCGAGCGCGCGCTCGCGCCCGTCCTCACCGACTTCGAGCTGATCATCTCGTCGGCGCACCACCAGCGCGTAGCCCGCCTCGCGCCCGGTCTCCTGGTCAGCGCGCAGGCCCCTGACGGCACGATCGAGGCCATCGAATCGCTGGACGCCCCCGTCATCGGCGTGCAGTGGCATCCCGAGGACCCCGCCGCCGACATCTCCCAGCTGCACGCCCTCCTCGGCCACCTGGATGCGCGCCGCGCCCCCCGCCTCGAAAGGGCTTCGACTACCCTGGTCGCATGACCTTCTCCCCGGGAACGAATTTCGACGACCCTCGATTCCGCGACGACGAGCGTACCCCCGCACAGCGCATGCACGACGGCGACTACTACGTCGCGGACGATGAACTCGCCGCCCCCGCGAAGCGCGCGGTGCGCCTCCTTGGCCTCTACGAGCAGGCGCATCCCACCGACCCGGACATCTCCGCCTACCTGCTCGCCCAAGTTCTCGGCCAGGTGGGGAAGAATGTCGACATCCGGCCTCCGCTGCGCGTCGACTACGGATACAACATCTCCATCGGCGACGGTTCCTGGGTCAACTACGGTCTGACCGTGCTCGACGTTGCCCCGGTCGTCATCGGTGCCGACGTCCTCATCGGCCCGAACTGCTCGCTCTACACGGCGATCCACCCGACCGAGCCCGGACCTCGTCGAGCGAAATGGGAGTCCGCCGCCCCGATTACCCTCGAAGATAACGTGTGGCTAGGCGGCTCCGTCGTCGTGTGCCCGGGCGTGACCATTGGCGAAAACTCGATCATCGGAGCGGGTGCCGTCGTCACCCGTGACATCCCCGCCAACTGCATCGCTGTCGGCAACCCCGCGCGCGTCATCAAAGACCTAGACCCGACCACCCCGCGCGCGATCGAAGCGGCGGGCGTCGGAGTCATCGCATCCCCGACCACGGGAGATCACGTATGAGCATCCTGCCGATCTGTATTACCGGTGAGCCGGTTCTGCATCAGGCTGCGGCCCCGGTCGACTCCTTCGACTCTGAGCTGAGCGACCTCGTCTCCGACATGATTGAGACGATGCACGCCGCACCCGGCGTCGGCCTTGCCGCGCCCCAGGTGGGCATCGGTTCGCAGGTCTTCGTGTGGAGGTACGGCGGTGCCGGTACCTTCGATTCCTACTACCGCGACGTCCTCCAGCTCGACGATGGACCCGCGCGCGGCTTCAACACGGCCCTGAGTGGCGTCGTCGTCAACCCCGCGCTCGACCTCGTGTGGGACACCGAGGGGGGCGGGAGCCATCCTGCCCGACGCGCCCGACGTGGCGCGCGAGTCCGAGGGCTGTCTGTCAGTCCCCGGCTACGAATACCCGCTGCGCCGCGCGCTTGGAGCGATCCTGCGCGGCTACGACGTGAACGGCAACGCCATCGAGGTGCCCGCTCGCGGGTGGCTCGCGCGCATCTTCCAGCACGAATACGACCACCTGCGCGGCACCCTTTACGTCGACCGCCTCAAGGCATCCTATGCCGACGAGGCCCAGCGGGCCATCGCCGAGCGCGGGTGGGGTACCTGCGGACACACGTGGACCCCGGGGGAGCGAGCCTAAGCCGCGTCCTCCCGGGGTCCCGGTGTGTCCATAGAGGTCAGTGAACCACGAAGCCCAGCGAACGGAAGTAGTTGCGGACTTCCTCGGTGGCCTCGGGCGTGGGGGCCTTCGTGTCCTCCAGGTGGTACTCCAGGCCCAGCGAGTGCCACTTGTCCTTGCCGAGCTGGTGGAAGGGGAGGACCTCAATGCGGTCGATGACGTCCTTCCACCGCGAGACGATCTCGCCGACCTGACGGACGTTCTCCGGGTCGTCGGTCAGACCCGGAACCAGCACGAAGCGGATCCATATGCGGGTGGCACCGCCGCGAGCCGCGATGCGGTCGCCGAACTCGATCGTGGGTGCCAGGGAACGGCCCGTCGTCTTCTTGTAGGTCTCCTCGTTGCCGCTCTTAACGTCCAGGAGCACCAGGTCGATGGCATCGAGCATCTCGTCGTCGCAGTTTGCGCCCAGGAAACCGGAGGTGTCGATGCAGGTGTGCACTCCCATTTCCTTGGCACCCATGAGGATGCGCTTGGCGAACTGGGGCTGCATGAGGACCTCGCCGCCGGACAGAGTGATACCGCCGTTCGTCGTGCGGAAAATTCGGCGGTAGCGGGCGATGCGCGAGAGCAGCTCCGTGTCGGACACGGGAGCGCCGTCCTTCATGAGGAACGTGTCAGGGTTGTGGCAGTACAGGCAGCGCAGCGGGCAGCCGTTGAGGAAGACCGTCATGCGCGTGCCGGGGCCGTCAACGGCGGTGACGAGCTCCCAGGAGTGAATGGAACCCAGCGTGCCCTCACGCATGCGGCGCAGGCGCTCGGAGCGCTCCAGGTCCGTGATCTCCTCCAGACCTTCAACGCCAGCGCCGACGGTACGGGATTGGGGAGCTTGGAAATCCTGCTCGCGGAACGTGGGGAGAGCGAGGGACTGCGACATGATTCCTTCTTCGCGGTTGAGTGGCGCGGTGGCCGTGATGGGAACGAGGCCGTGGATCGTCAGCGGCGTTCGCCGACGTGGGCAGGCATAGTAGTGGGGCGCCGAGCGTTGCCCGACGCCCCACTCCAATCAGCTATCAGGCCGAGTGGTGGAAGGTGCGGGACAGAACGTCCAGCTGCTGCTCACGGGTGAGCTTGACGAAGTTAACGGCGTAGCCGGAAACGCGAACGGTCAGGTTCGGGTACTTCTCGGGGTGCTCCATGGCGTCCTTCAGCGTGGACTCCTCAAGAACGTTGATGTTCGCGTGGTAGAGGCCATCCTTGTCGCCGCGCTCTTCGCGGGCGGCCTTCATGTCGGCGAGGCGCTCTTCGTAGGTCTTGGTTGCCATAACATTTCTCCTTTTGTGAGACTCCGGCGGTGCCGGATCGGGTGGGTCGCGGTGCGGCTCACCCACGAGTGGTGGGTGGCGGGGATCAACACGTGTTGATCCCCGCCGATGGTGGATCAGTAGCCCTTGGTGCCGTCGTAGGCGCAGGAATCGTCCGGAACGAAGCCGGCGTCGAGGATGCCGACCAGGTTCTGGATCTGCTCTTCCTTGGAACGGCCCAGGCCCTGCGGGGTGATCGTGTTCGTCAGCGAGATGCCGTCGAGCGCGTCGTTGTAGTCAAGCTTGCCGACCGACAGCATGGAGGCAACCATGCCGTGCGTGTCGATGCCGTTCTCCGGGTTCGCGCCGGGGGCGAAGGGGGTTCCCTTCTCGTGGCCCGACGGGAAGGAACCGGTGGCCTTGCCGTAGACGACGTTCGAGGTGATCGTCAGGACCGACTGGGTCGGGATCGCGTCGCGGTACATGGGGATCGCGCGGATCTTGTCCATGACGGTGTGGACGACGGTCGCGGCGATGTCGTCGGCGCGGTCATCATCGTTGCCGTAGGTCGGGAACTCGCCCTCGGTGCGGTAGTCGACGACCAGGCCGGTCTCGTCGCGGATCGGGTAGACCTTCGCGTACTTGATGGCGGCCAGCGAGTCGGCGACGATGGACAGACCGGCGATGCCGCAGCCCATGGTGCGAATGATCTCGGAGTCGTGCAGCGCCATCTCGATGGCCTCGTAGGCGTAGCGATCGTGGCAGTAGTGGATGATGTTGAGGGCCTCGACGTAGGTGCCAACGACCCAGTCCAGCATCTCCTCGTAGCGCTTCCACACGTCGTCGAAGTCGAGCGGGCCGTCACCCTGGACGGGCTCGTAGCCTTCCATGACCTGCTTGCCGCTCATCTCGTCGCGGCCGCCGTTGATGGCGTAGAGCAGGGCCTTCGCGGCGTTCACACGAGCGCCGAAGAACTGCATCTGCTTGCCGACGCGCATGGGGGAGACGCAGCACGCGATGGCGGCGTCGTCGCCCCAGTGGGCGCGAATCTGCGGATCGGACTCGTACTGGATCGACGAGGTGTCGATCGAGATGCGGGCGCAGAACTCCTTGTAGCCTCGGGGCAGGTTCTCGTCCCAGAAGATGGTGATGTTCGGCTCGGGAGCCGGACCGAGGTTGACCAGCGTCTGGAGCAGACGGAACGAGGTCTTGGTGACCAGCGTACGGCCGTCGTCGCCGAAGCCGGCGTCCGACCAGGTGGCCCAGTAGGGGTCGCCCGAGAAGATCTGGTCGTAGGCGATGGTGCGCAGGAAGCGGGTGATGCGCAGCTTGATGACGAGGGCGTCGATGATCTCCTGCGCGCCGGACTCATCCAGCGTGCCGTTCTTCAGATCGCGCTCGAAGTAGACGTCGAAGAAGCCAGACAGACGGCCGATCGACATGGCGGCACCGTCCTGGGACTTCACGGAGGCCAGGTAGCCGAAGTAGGTCCACTGCACGGCCTCGTGCGCGTTGGTGGCCGGACCGGAGATGTCGTAGCCGTAGGACAGCGCCAGGTTCTTCAGCTTCTTGAGGGCCTTGATCTGCTCGGAGTGCTCCTCACGGTAACGTGCCCAGTGCTCGGAGAAGGGCTCGTTCGCGTAGCGGTCCTTGTCCTTTTCCTTCTCGGCGATGAGGTGATCAACGCCGTAGAGGGCCACGCGGCGGTAGTCGCCGATGATGCGGCCACGGCCGTAGGCGTCCGGCAGGCCGGTGATGATGTGGGAGGAACGAGCAGCACGAATACGCGGCGTGTAGATGTCGAAGACCGCGTCGTTGTGGGTCTTGCGGTACTTGGTGAAGATCTTCTTCACCTCGGGGTTGTACTCCTTGCCGGCCTCGTGGATGGCAGTCTCGACCATGCGCCAGCCGCCGTTCGGCATCATCGCGCGCTTCAGGGGGGCGTCGGTCTGCAGGCCGACGATCACGTTGTCGTCCTCGCAGATGTAGCCGGGCTTGAAAGCATCGATGTCGGCGGGGGTGTCGGTGTCAACGTCGAGGATGCGCACCTTGCGCTCTTCGGAGAGGTACTTCTCTTCGAGAGTGTTCCACACGCGCAGGGTCTTCTCGGTCGGTCCTGCCAGGAACGAGGCGTCGCCCTCGTACGGGGTGTAGTTCAGCTGGATGAAATCACGAACGTCAATTTCATCGCACCAGTTACCCTTTACGAAACCTTCCCAGGCCTTCTGGTCTGCTGTCGTCATTCTTCCTCTTCTCGGATGTCCGTATCCCGTTGTGGGGACGGTATGTCAGGAGCAAAACTCCCATGTGCGTCGGATTCCAACGCTTAGGCCCATTGTCCTACGGCTTGTGGGGTCTCCACAACCCATATCGACCGCAGGTCTATGTTGTCTGTCTCAGCATATGGGTCCAAAGTCTCCGTCGGTCAAATTGTGGGACCAAGGTCCTTAAGAGTGGGAGGGGCTTTGACCCCCTACACTGGTATCAGTGCCCGTCCCACAAAGGAGAAAAAGTCCCATGTCTGCACCCCGTCCTGTCCTCGGAGTTGGCGTTCTTGGAGCCGGAACCGTCGGTAGCCAGGTCATTCGCATCCTGCAGTCCAGCCGCGAGGATTTCGCCGCTCGCTCGGGCGCGGAGATGGAGGTGCGCCGTGTCCTCGTCCGCAATGTGGATGCCCCGCGTGACGCTCCGATCGACCGCGAGCTGCTGACGACCGACCCGGCGGAGGCGATCGATGGCATGGACCTCGTCGTCGAGCTGATCGGTGGCATCGAGCCCGCCCGCACCCTCGTGCTGCGCGCGCTCAACCAGGGCATCTCGGTCGTCACGGGCAACAAGGCCCTTCTGGCCGCTCACGGTCCCGAGCTGTACGAGGCCGCCGCATCCAATGGTGCTGACCTCTACTACGAGGCCGCCGTCGCGGGCGCCGTTCCCGTCGTGTACGGCCTGCGCGAGTCCCTCGCCGGCGATCGCATCACGACAGTGATGGGCATCGTCAACGGCACGACGAACTTCATCCTGGACGCGATGAGCACCAAGGGCCTCAGCTACGAGGATGCTCTCAAGCAGGCGCAGGACCTCGGTTTCGCCGAGGCCGACCCCACCGCAGACGTCGAGGGCTTCGACGCCGCAGCCAAGTGCTCCATCCTGGCGTCCCTGGCCTTCCACACGCGCGTCGGAATCGACGACGTCGCGGTCGAAGGAATCTCGAGCATCACCAAGGAGGACATGGAGGAGGCCGCTCGCGTCGGCCATACCATCAAGCTCCTCGCTATCGCCGAGCGTCGCATCGGCGAGGATGGACGCGAGGGCGTCGCCATGCGCGTCCATCCCGCACAGGTTCCCTCCGATCATCCTCTCGCTTCGGTTGACGGCGCCTTCAACGCGATCCTCGTCGAGGGCGAGGCCGCGGGACGCCTCATGTTCTACGGACAGGGCGCCGGCGGTGCCCCCACTGCCTCGGCCGTCCTGTCGGACCTCGTCGCCGCGGCGCATCATCGCGCCTTCGGTGGGCATGCCCCGCGCGAGTCGGTCTACGCCCACCTGCCGATCCTTGATCCCGGATCGACGTACACGCGCTACCAGATCCGTCTGCAGGTCGAGGATCGCCTGGGCGTCCTGTCCGACGTGGCCGGCATCTTTGCGCGCCACGGCGTCTCCATCCAGTCCGTGCACCAGCGCAACGACGAGGTGCCCGGTGCCTGCGTCATCGTCGTGACCAGCCACCGCGCCCGCGAGGCCGACCTGCGCGCCGTCGCCCGTGCGCTGTCCGTCTCCGACGCCGTGCGCGAAGTGACCTCCACGATCCGCGTCGAGGGTGAGTGACGTGCGCCTACGTGATGATTTCGTCGCGGTGAAGGTTCCCGCGACCAGCGCGAACCTCGGACCCGGATTCGACACCATGGGCCTGGCCCTCGACCTGTGGGACGAGGTGTCTGTCCACGCGACGACGGGGGCAACCTCGGTCGTCGTCGAGGGCGAGGGGGCCGGAAATGTTGAGCAGGGCGAGGACAATCTCGTCGTGCGCGCCCTGCGCCTCGCGCTCGACCGCGTCGGTGCGCCCCAGGTGGGTGTGCGCATGCACTGCACGAATCGCATCCCCCATTCCCGAGGCCTGGGTTCCTCTGCGAGCGCGATCGTCGCCGGTGTGACGCTGGCGCGCGCCCTCATCGGCGACGCCGACGTGCTCGGCCGCCAGGAGATCCTCGAGATCGGCTCCCAGATGGAGGGCCACCCCGACAACGTCGCTCCCGCTGTCTTCGGCGGCGCGACCGTGTCCTGGATGAATGAGGAGACCTCCGAGGTCGGCAGCGTGCGCATGACGCCGCCCGATGGCATTCACCCGGTCGCTTTCATCCCGGACTTCGAGCTGCGCACCGCCGCTGCGCGTGCCGCACTGCCCGCGACCGTGCCGCACGCCGACGCGAGCTTCAACGTCGCTCGCGGTGCTCTGCTGGCTGCCGTTCTCTCCGGCAATGTGCAGGCGAGCGGGGGAGTGGACCTGCACTTCCTCCTCATGGAGGCCACGCGCGATCGCCTGCACCAGGAGCAGCGTCGGGCCGCGATGGAACCCTCCCTCGCCCTCGTCGATTGGCTGCGCGGTGCCGGCTTCGCCGCCGTCGTCTCGGGCGCTGGTCCCACGGTCCTCTCCCTGGAGTCCGTCGGTGCAGACATCCGCCGAGATGCCGCAGCCGCCGGGTGGCGAGTCGTCCCAATGGGGGTGGCCCCCCAAGGCGTGCAGATCACCCGCGGAAGCCTCTCAAAGGTGGAATTCTGAGCGTTTACGCGCTGTGAGTTTCTGCGCAAGCACCGCCAGCCGCGCCGTCTAATCGACAGCGGGCTGGCGGTCTTGCTATATTTTTTTCAGGTCGAGACGACTGTTCGACTTCGGCCTTCGCGATGCGCCTCTTTCGCGCATCTTCCTGATCAAGCTTTTTCGTGTGCTTGAGCAATCACCTCGCCCGCTGTGGGCGCATTCCAGTAAGGATCACTTCGTGAGCAACGAAACCTCCGCCGAGACGACCGCGTCGCTGTCGGCGATGAAGCTGCCTGAGCTGAAGGCGCTGGCCGCCTCCCGCGGCCTCAAGGGCATCTCCCAACTTCGTAAGCCCCAGCTGATCGAGCTGCTGAGCAACGGCGCCGGTGCCTCGACCCCGCAGGAAAAGGCTCCCCGCGAGCAGGCCCCTGCCTCGTCCAAGAAGGAGACCGAGAAGCCGGTCGCCGAAAAGCCGGCTGAGCATGCTCTCGCCTCCGACGCGCCCGCCGAGGCTCCGCGTCGCTCGCGCCGCCGCCGCGCGGTGAGCCAGGGTGCCGTCGAACCCGCGCATGTCACCCTCGACCTGCCCCTGCCGGCCGCCGAGCGCACAGAGCCCACCCCTGAGCCCGACACGGCCGTCGTCGAGACCGTCCTGAACATCGAGCTGCCCGACGGCGATGATACCGAGGCACGTCGCCCCCGCCGTGAGCGCGGCCGCCGTGGTCGTCGCGACCGTGAGAACCGCGAGAACCGAGGCGAAGGCCGCGAGAATCGCGAGGCCCGTCCCGCGCGCGGCGGCGAGGACAACCTCGCGCCGATCGCCGGCATCCTCGACATCCAGGAGAACCACGCCTTCGTGCGCACCTCCGGCTACCTGCCCGGCCCGAACGACGTCTACGTGACGCTCGGCAACGTGCGCCGCTGGGGCCTGCGCGCCGGTGACGCGGTCGCCGGTGCCGTGCGCCTGCCCCGCGAGGGCGAGCGTCAGCGCCAGAAGTACAACGCCCTCGTGCGCGTTGACTCCGTCAACGGCATGACGATCGAGCAGGCGCAGGCGCGCCGCGAGTTCGGCAAGCTGACCCCGGTCTACCCCTCCGAGCAGCTGCGCATGGAGACCTCTCCCAAGGCCTACACGCCGCGCGTCATCGACCTGGTCGCCCCCGTCGGCAAGGGCCAGCGTGGCCTCATCGTCTCCCCGCCCAAGGCCGGTAAGACCATGGTCATCCAGCAGATGGCCAAGGCCATCGAGCTGAACAACCCCGAGGTGCACCTCATGGTCGTCCTGGTGGACGAGCGCCCCGAAGAGGTCACCGACATGCGCTCGATCGTCAAGGGTGAGGTCATCGCCTCCACCTTCGACCGCCCCGCATCGGACCACACGACCGTCGCCGAGCTCGCGATCGAGCGCGCCAAGCGCCTCGTCGAACTGGGCCAGGATGTCGTCGTCCTCCTCGACTCGCTCACGCGTCTGTCGCGCGCCTACAACCTTGCTGCGCCCGCCTCGGGCCGCATCCTCTCCGGTGGCGTGGACGCGTCCGCGCTGTACCCGCCCAAGAAGTTCTTCGGCGCCGCCCGCAACATCTCCGAGGGTGGCTCGCTGACGATCATCGCCTCCGCTCTGGTGGAGACGGGCTCGAAGATGGACGAGGTCATCTTCGAGGAATTCAAGGGCACCGGCAACATGGAGCTGCGCCTGTCGCGTCAGCTCGCCGAGCGCCGTATCTTCCCCGCGATCGACCTCAACGCGTCGGGCACGCGTCGCGAGGAGCTCCTCTTTAAGCCCGAGGAGCTGCGCATCATGTGGAGGCTTCGCCGCGTCCTGGGCACCCTCGATCAGCAGCAGGGCCTCGAGCTGGTCCTCGACAAGCTCAAGGAAACTCAGTCCAACGCTGAGTTCCTCATGCTCATCCAGAAGACGACGCCCTCCGAGTGATCAGCTGGTGAGCGCGGGGCGAGTGGCGAGAGCCGCTCGCCCCGTTTTCCTGTCTCGAAACCGGTTGAATCGCCGAGCGCGAACCTGACCGTCGTGTCAGAGTGGCTATATGACTTCTGCGGCAACCGAATCAGCAAACGAGGAACGCGGACACATGACGGTGCGCGACGTGCAGCGCTCGGCGCTAGGCGCAGGGCGAATCCTGCTGGGTGTCGTCATGGCGCTCGTCGTTCCCGTGTGGCTGGTATTGTCCCTCGTTGATTACAGTCGGCCCACGGTGCCGGCGAACGAGCTCGTTACTCCGTCCGTCGACGTGTACGACGAGACGGGGAGCTTCGAGCCGATCGACGGTCGCACGCTGAAAGACGTCCTCGGTGACGTCGCTTTCGCGCGTCCGATCCACCTCGTCATCTTGTCGACGGACGACCTGGTGGACGACAACCTGGACGAGGCGACCTTGAAGTACGCGCGGGCGGGGCACAAGGAATGGATCTCGCCCAATGGGTACAAGTGGGCCGACGGCTACCTGATCCTGTCGGTATCGCCAACGTACCGCAAGGTGGGGACGTACTTCGGCGAGGACATCGCCCCGGTGCTGTCCGTTCAAGAGGAGATTCAGGACGCGGCGAAGGATGACTTCCGTGCGGGCCGCTGGAGTGAGGGGATGGTCGCGGCGGCCACGAAGGCAGCCGCGTACATTCCGAACGAATCAGGCCGCAGCATTGAGAACAGAGTCGTGTGGCCCGACTGGTTGGGATGGCTCATCTCGCTCACGGGCATTGGCGTCCTCGTGCGTGGGTACAGCCTGCGTCGCTCGGTGAAAGAAAGCTCGGAGCGCATTGCGCAGGCCTGGAGCGAGATGGAGAAGCGCCGCTCAGAGGTGGATCGAGCCTTCCACTCGATCATCGATGCCGGTCACTATAGCAAGGGGCTGACAGCGCGCTACGGGTGCGCCAACCAAGAGCGCAAGAAGGTACGCGAGCGAGTCTCCGTTCTGCGATCCCCAGGATTTTTTGGATCCCTCAGCGCCGGTGCGGCGAGCGAAAGGAAGGATCTGCTCGAAGATATCGAGCTGCTGAGCGCCGCCGATGACGCGATCTTCGCCGCCCGCGACTTTTTCGCGCTCGCACCGAGGTGGCGCACTCTGTGGGACAACGAGGTGGGACCGGTCTTCGAAGACCTGCTGGCGGCGGATTCCATCTCGGTCAAGGTGCGTAACCGCGTCAAGAAGCGTCAAGTGAAGAACGCAGTGGAGGCGTTCAACCACTGGACGAACGAGCAGCGGGACATCATCGTCGGACTCGGAAACAGCTTAGAGCATGCGGAGATCACTCCGGTGCAGGCTCTCGACGAGCTGGACCAGATCGCGGCCGAGTCCCGGGCGCGCCTGACGAAGCTCATCGGACAGGCACTCGTTGCCGACACTTCCTTGTCGGGGCGTGAGCGCTACGAACACTGGGAGAGCAACAGGGGCGGCACCGTCAGCGCCAGCGATGTCCTCTACAAGGGCACGTACCTGAGCGATGGGCACCGCCACGACTACAATCCCGCCTCGACAATCCGTTTGACCGCGAACTCTGCGGGCGTTCGCCTCACGGGTAAGGCTGCGGAGAGGACCGGTCGGTTCCAGTCGAACAATGTGTCCGTCTGGGCGTACCCGACGTATCTCGATCGCTACGTCGACTACAACCCGTCCAGCTCCTCGACCAGTTCAGCGAACTACGGCTCATCCTCGGGTGGCTTCTCAGGCTCCGGCTCTTCCTCGTCCTTCTGAGTCCCATCGGGATACCGGGCAACTGACGGCTATCCGTGCCAGAGTGGCTGCGCCGCCTCGCCCGCGAGAACATGCGCAAGGCCTTGGGCGAATGGGATGCGCTCGAGAAGCGTCACCTCGAGGTCGAGCGTGCCTTCTGCCCGCTCATTGGGGCCGGGCACTACGACCGCGGTCTGACCGCGCGCCTCGAGGCCGCTCGCGCCGAGCGCGACAATCTGCGCGCCCGTATCGGGCCGGAGGCGTCGATTCCGTTCCTCCCTTCGCTGAGCGCCGCAACGGCTCGGGAGACCGAGACGATCGTCAAGGATTTCCACGGCCTGATGGATGCGCACGTGGCCTTGATGGCCGCCTGCGATCTCTTCGCGCTCGCTCCTGCCTGGCGCGCGGTGTGGGACAACGAGCTGGGTCCGGTGTACGAGGACCTGACCGTCGTCGAGACCCTCACGGAGACCGTCCAGCGGCGAAGCTCCGAGCCGACGGTCCTGAGCATGGCGGCGTCCCTCACGGCGTGGCTCAACGAGCAGCGCCTGGTCGCGCACGACCTGGGGGCGAGTCTTGAGCGCGCGCAGATGGATCCCGCCGAGGCGCTGACGCAGCTCGATCGGATCGCCGACGAGGCCAGGGTACGCCTGGTGCGCCTCATCGAGGCGGCTCTCAGCGCCGACATGTCCATGATCGGGCGGAGGCGTTACAAGCGTTGGAGGAACGGCGCGGGGGAGAAGCTGCGCACCAACGAGACGCGCTACCTCGTGTGGGACGGAACCTCGCGCTACGGCTCCTCGCGGGCGAACTACCTGACGTCGGCGGCGAACGTCGGTCCGCGAAGGCGTACTCGTTAAGCGCAGTGGTGGGAGCCGGCCTCGAGCTCCCGGAGGAACGGCTGCGAGCGTCGTGTCCACCCATAGCGGATGTCACGCCCGCAAGGCCCTTCCCTCGTTGAAGGGGGTGGGGTCGTGTGCGATAATGTCGTGTCGGCTTACCGGTTCACCGGCATGCCCCAGGCGCTCTTTAGCGCGCTGGAAGGTGAGCCCCCGCCAGATGCGGGGGACGCTGCATGTCCGGACCCGGGGCACCAAACGATCCAGGAGAAACTCCATGAAGCAGGGTATTCACCCCGAATACGTGGACACCGTCGTGACCTGCACGTGCGGCAACTCGTTCCACACCCGTTCCACCATCACCTCCGGTGAGATGCGCGTGGACGTGTGCTCGGCCTGCCACCCGTTCTACACGGGCAAGCAGAAGATCCTCGACACCGG
>CAUTRF010000012.1:0-41360 GCA_963540795.1 uncultured Actinomyces sp. | reverse complement strand
GACACGGAGAAGCCCAGGCGCACGTACATGCCCGAGGAGTAGTTCTTCACCGGCTGATCGATGAAGCGCTCAACGCCGGAGAAGTCGATGATCGCGTCCAGCTTGGAGTCGATCTCCTTCTTGCTCATGCCCAGGATCGCGCCATTGAGGTAGATGTTTTCGCGGCCCGACAGCTCGGGGTGGAAGCCGGATCCGACCTCGAGCATGGCGGCCATGCGACCCGTCGAAGAGATGGTTCCCTTGTCCGGGGTAAGGATCTTCGCGATGCATTTGAGCAGCGTCGACTTGCCCGAACCGTTGTGTCCGAGCAGGCCGAAGGTCTTGCCCTGCGGGATCTCGAAGGAGACATCGTCGAGGGCCCAGAACTCCTCGAACTGCGCGCGCGAACGCTGCAGGAACGCGCCTTTGAGGGACTGGTTGCGGTTCTTGTAGATGCGGAAGCGCTTGGAGACGCCGTCCACCGAAATCGCGTTCGTCATCAGAGTTCCTCCACGATTCGTGCCGAGAAGCGGCGGAAGATCAGCGAGCCGAGGCCAAAGATGCCGAAGGCCCAGGCGGCGCAGCCGAGCCACACCTGCCAGGACGGCATCGCGAAGCCGTACAGCGTCGAGCGATAGGCCTCAAGGAAGAGCTCGGCGGGGTTGAGGCGGAAGATCGTGACGATCGGGAGGGGCTCGCCTCCCCACGTCCACCCCTTGGCCGCCAGCTCAGTCTGGACCCTGTTGAGCATCGACAGGGAGAAGACGACGCCGGAGGCGTACATCCAGATCTGGTTGAAGATCTGCCACAGGTGCGAGATGTCGCGGAAGTAGACCGACGCGACCGACAGGATCAGGCCCATGCCGATCACGAAGAGCATCGCGAGCAACGTAATGACGATGACCGCGGGGATCATGAGCAGCACGCCGGGGCCGCCGGCGATGCACATGACGAGGATAATGACGCCCAGCTCGAAGGCGAAGTCGTAGGCCAGCGCCAGCACCGACGAGTAGATGAGAACCTGCCGCGGGAAGTAGACCTTGGTGAGCAGGCCGGAGTTGCCCACGAGAGAATCCATGCCGCGTTGGATACCGCTCGACAGAAAGTTCCAGGCGATGACGCCCACGCCGATCCACAGCGCGAAGGAGGACAGGCCCGAATTCTCACCCGTCTCGGCCTCGCCGCGGAAGACGACGCCGAAAATCAGCGCGTACACGGCGATCGTCGCGATCGGGTTGATGAAGGACCACAGGCGGCCGAGCGCGGTGCCCTTGAACTCCGAGGAGATCGAGCGCTGCGCCATGCGCATCGTCAGGTCGATGACCCGTTTCGTCTCAGACACGGCTACTCCCATTGCTTCTGTCGTGGTCAGGAAATCTATTCTACTTGTCGGTGGCCGGCGTGAGCGCGAGGTAGCGCTGCGTGAACGACACGATCACAACGCTGGGCTTGTAGGCCTCGATGAGGGCGGCGACGTCCGTCGGCTGCTCGGAGTCGAGGGCGTGGCCAACCTGGATCGTGTACTCGAAGGTCGCGGCCACGTCGGGTCCCAGGTTGTTGCCCTGGGAGTCGCGCACGATGAGTGCGGTGCCGCGTCCGTTCGGGTTGTAGGTGAGGGCCGGCTTGTTCTGGAAGTCGACGGGGGTGGCCAGGGAGACCTCGGGGGCGTCCGCGACCTCGGCCAGGCGCGCGGCTGTATCGGCCAGCTCGTCACGGGTTTCCAGCGTCAGCAGGTGGACGCTGCCGGGGTCCTGCTCGTAGGTGGGCACCGCCCACGGGCCGCTCTGGGCGGGGGCACCCAGGGCCTCGTACTCGTTGGGGGCGTCCACGCTGCTCACGCCAGACGGCGTCAGAGAGGGCAATCCCTCAAGCTGCGGGTTGACCGCGGCCAGGCACGACAGCGTCTGGTTCCAGGCCACGTGCGCGGCGTAGGGCGACCAGTGGGGGTTGACCGCTGAGTACAGCGGGGCCTCGGTCCCCTCGCGGGCCTCACGCAGGCTCGCGCGCACGTCCACCCACGCGTGCGTGGGCAGCACCGAACGCATGAGGTCCAGGGAGGTCGTGCCCATCAGCGGGTCGGTCCACTGGGGCAGCTTGTCGGAGTAGACGTCCCACGTGGCCGGTGCGGGCATGAACAGCGCGGTCGCGCCCTGCTCGCTGGCGGCGGTCTCGATGCCGCTCATGTAGCGGTCCCACGCGCTCACCTGCTCGGGGGTGGGGCGCACGCGGCCCACCGCCTGCGAGAAGTTCGCGTTGAAGACGTCGGAGAGGAACAGGTAGCCGTCGCGACCCTGAACGTAGGTGGTCACGCCGGTCATGGACTGCTCGAACGAGGCCTGGGCGGCGTCGGTGGGCAGGTACCCCGCGGTGCCGGCGACGCCGGGCGTCCACGGGCCGACGTCGGCGCGCGGGGTGGGCGCGCAGACCTCGGGCAGGGACTGGGGCGTGGTGCGCGCGAAGGACGAGGCCTGGGCGGCGGGTGCCGCAGCTGGCTGAGGAGAGGGTTGGGTGGCCTTGTACCACGCGCCCACAGCGGTGGCCGCGCACGCGCCCGCAAGGAGAATGGCGAGGGGCACGTAGTGGAGGCGATGCTTCCACGAGCCCGCGGGGACGCTCTCGTCGAAGGAGACGTCGCGCAGACCGGACTCGGATTCCTTGAACTGGCCGACGGCCTTCTTCTCACTCACTTGGCCTCCTCCTCGGTACGTGTGGACGCTTCTTCTGCCTCCATGACAGTCGCGATCCTAGTCGAGGACAGGGCCGGCGTGACGATGCGGCGGGCCACGGCCTCGTACGTGGGACGGAAGTGCTCGATGAGCTTGTCCATCCATCCGGGCAGGTAGTTCTTCTGGCTCATCGCGGGCTTCTCAATGAAGTGCCACGACAGGTATGCCAGGATGTGCACGGTCACGACGACCGTCAGGTGGTAGGCAATCCAGCCGCGGTCCTGCAGGTGGAAATAAGTGGCGAACGTCATGATCGGCCACGCGTAGATGTAGATGCCGTAGGACAGGTCTCCGTGCTTCTCCCAGTTCTGCAGGGGCAGGCGAATCGCCAGGTACATGAGGAAGTACAGGAAGCCGTACTGGCCGACGATGTTCCAGCCGCCCGACGCGTACGAGAGCAGGCCGAAGATGAGGCCACCCCACGCCAGGCGTGAGTCCATGGGGATCTTGTCACCGTAGAGCGTGAACAGCATGCCGAAGGCGAAGGGGCCCAGGAACATCAGCATGAAGGGGTCGCGCAGCAGGTAGTTGACGTTGGCAACCTGGCCCGCGCCCATCCACTGCAGGGCGTTGAGGGCGATGAGGACGAGCGCGAAAGCGCCACCCACCTTTCGGTTCGCGAGCGCCCCGAACAGGCCGAGGATCGCCACCAGGATGTAGGCCTTGAACTCGTAGATGAGCGTCCAGGCCGAGCCGTTCCAGTCGCGGGCGCCGTGCAGGATGTAGTACGGCAGGTTCTCACCCATTCCGGCGATGTTGCGCTGGCCGAGGTTGAGCCACATGTTGTTCACGAAGTACGTGAGCGGGGACTCGGTGGCCGGGTTCAGGTAGCCGGAAATGTTGTGGAAGGTGTGCCAGTAGGCGATGGGCGCGAGAATACCGACCGTAAAGAGCAGGGCCGCCCAGAAGGCGGGGAAAATACGCAGGACGCGGCGCCACATGTAGCGCCAGATCGTCGCACGCCCCATGCGCGAACGCGTGATCAGGAATCCCGAGAAAAAGAAGAAACCCGCGACGGCAACGCCACCGATGGACTGTTCCCTCGAGATCTGCACGCCCAGGTCCTCGCCGCCGTAGAATCCGGCGATCGGGCCGGCGTGCGAAAAGATGACCATGAAGGCCATCAGCCAGCGCAAAAACCCGATCGAGTTGGACCTGGAGTTGAATGCCTGCGCGACGGACTGGGGCGTGTGGGGGGCCGCAGCCCGGATCGTGGAGGCCAGGCTCATCGCTCACCCTTCATGGATCGGATCTTGTGAACGGCACCGCGGGCCAGGCGGTACGCTGGCTTGAGAGCGTTACCCAGTCCGGGGGTGCGCACCATGATGTTGGTCTTGACGGCACCCAGCAGGTTCGGGACCGCACCCATGCGCGCCTTGAGGAAGGGCACCTGGTCGATCGCGAAGGCGGGCATCATCGACGAGGTCGCGGCCAGCTTGTACTCGAGGTAGCCGTAGTACACGCCCGCCCACTTCGGGGTCATGACGGGGCGCACGTAGTAGCCGCGCGACAGGACCGCGTAGGCCAGGAGCCGCTCGATGACGTGCGCCAGGGAGCCGTCCTTGTAGCCGCCCTCTTCGGGGAAGTCCTCCGGGACGAGGCCCGCGCCGGTTAGCAGAGACAGGGCCTGTGGGCGCGCGATGAACATGGAGCCGTAGGGCGCCAGCGGCTGGTGGTCGTCGAAGGGGACGGTGATGCCGACCTTCTTCGCGAACTCGCGGGCGGGGGCGCGGTTCGCGAACCACGCGTGGCCCATCGTCGGGTAGCCCATGTGCGGCATGGGCGCGATCGCCATGCCCAGGCCCGGGTGGGCCGCGAACTCGGCGAGGATGCCGGCCACGTGATCGGAGGAGGCCAGCAGGTTGTCGTAAAGGTGCTGCTTGAAGAGCTGTGCGGCGTTGTAGTCGTCCTGGACGGACTTCTTGGAGTGGATCTTCACGACGATGTCGTACTCGCCGGAGGTCAGCACGTCGCCACAGTCCACCAGGAACGCGCCGATGTCGCGGCCGCGGTTGGAGGACACGACGCGCACGTCGGCGTCCACGCCTCGTTCCTGGGCGCGCGCCTCGATGAGGGCCTTGTTCTCCTCGTTCGAGGTCGTGGCCACCAGGTGGTAGCCGGCGGGCAAGACGCTCAGGCGGTCGAGGATCTCGTCTGCCATGTCGGCGTAGAAGATGTGTGCGACCGCGAGAATCTTCAGGGAGGCGGCGGCGTCAAGGGTGGCCTGGTCGGCGCGCGGAGAGATAACGGTCGTCAGGCCCGCGTTGGTCACGAGGTCACGCGGACGCGAGGTGCGCGCGAGGTTCGTGAGGATCAGGTCGGTGTCGTAGCCTGCCTTACCCGCCAGCTCCAGCATGTCCGCGCCGATGATCGCGTGGCGGTCCAGGTAGAGCGGGTCGTGGAAGAGGTTGCGCCGTTTGAGGATCGGGCAGCCGTCCGCGAGCAGCATCGAGGCGTTGTCGAAGACGGGGTTGCGCGAGGGGTAGTCCTCGCGCGGGTATGCCACGACGTGCGTGTAGCCGAGGTTGCCGAAGTACTCCGTGAAGCGCGACTCGTGCCACTGGATCGAGTCGTTGTAGGAACGGATCGGGGGCATCTCGTCCCAGTACTTGCGGAAGTCCGGGGAGCTGAGCAGCGGGTTGCGCACGGCAATCCAGTGGGACTGGATGTGACGCGGCATGCGGGTGGCCGCCAGGAAGGGGTGGGGGCGCACCTCGTCGTGTTCGGTGATGCCCCAGAAGTCCACCGCTCCGGCGGCGTCCACGCGGTCGAAGAGGTTCTTCCACGGGTTGACTGGCGCGAAGAACGTGTAGTTGAAGAGGATCAGCTCGTCGATCTGGCCGAGGCGGTCCCAGCCGAAGCGGGCGATGCCATCGCGGTATCCACCCACGTCGAAGCCGGTGTTTTCGCGCTCGAAGACCTCGGTGGCGCCCGTGAGGAGGCGCTCCCGAGCGGTGTCGTCCAGAGCAGAGTTGGAGACGACGAGGATCTCGTCGAGGTACTCGCGCAGCGAGGTCAGGCACTCCACGATGTAGTCGTCGACGAGGCCCTGGGGATCGAAGAACAGGAAAATACCGGCGCGCTTCACGGCCTTACTCCCCCGTGCCGTCGACGGTGGCCAGGATCTGGCGGATCTTCGTGGCGTCGCCCCACACGCCGGGCGAATCGTAGGGACGATCCGGGAATGCCCCGTACTCGAGGGTGATGTCCAGGTCGTTCTCGCGGATGTAGGCCTCGACGCGGTCGGCGAGGCTCATGGGCTCACCGCTGCAGATGTTGATGATGCCGTTGATCTCGTCCTGGGAGACGGTGGCCGCGATCTGGTAGGCCAGCTCCTGGATGGAGATGAAGTCGTAGAGGTTCTTGCCCGTGGTGAAGGGGAAGGTCTTCTTGCCTTCCTGGGCGGCGGCCAGGAGCTTGGAGAAGATCGAGGAGCCGTGCGCGTCGTCGCCGACGATGTAGTAGCCGCGCAGCCACTGCATGGTCGCGCCGTGCTTGGCGGTCGCCAGCGTCGTGATCTGTCGCAGCGCGTTCTTGGAGATGCCGTACAGCGAGGCGGGTTTGCACGGGGAGTCTTCGTCGATGGCACCTTCCCAGTAGCCGACCTCGTGCATGGAACCCATGACGGCCAGGTGGGTGCAGCCGCCCTCGAGGAGGTTCTCGATGAAGTGGTAGTGGGCGGGCAGGTCCTCGATGTGGGCCGGCGAGTTGTGTACGAAGCCGTCGCGCCACGCGAGGTGCAGGACCACGTCCGGGCGTCCGAGCTGGTCGTAAATGTCAGCGTCGCCGCTGAAAATCTGGGTGTCGATGCGGCGCGCACGCTCGTCGACACCGTCGAGGCGGAAATCGACGACGCTGACGTCGAGGCCGCGCTCCAGCAGGGCGTGAACAATGTGGCGGCCAATGTAGCCACCGGCTCCGGTAACGAGGACAGTCTTCACCATGTCAGCCAGTCTATCAAGGCGTAGGCGCTACGCAGCTCCGCCCCGCGTTGTGTGCCGTGACGCACCAACCGGCCCCGGCCTCGTTCCCGAGTCGATGGCGCTAGGAACGCGAGGCGGTGCGGTGGCGCAGCGCTCGAGGCAGGGCGAGGAGACCCTGGAGAACTCCGCGGGCGACCGGCCCCCGCCCGCCCGAGCGCACTGCCCGCGCAACCGAGCGGGCGATAGCGCGCGCGACGACGCCCCACGGGGCGTGCTGGGCGGCGACGATGATGCGGTTGCGGGCGTTGACCCGCAGGAACATGGGCGAGGACGTGCCCGAGGAGGCGGCGTGCTCGTGGTCGACGACTGCCCCTGCTGTGAAGCGCACCTCGTACCCGGCCTCGCGCAGCTTGTAGGACAGGTCGGTGTCCTCGTAGTACATGAACAGGTCGGTGCGTACTCCCCCGACGGTTCGCCAGGCGTCGGCATCGATGGCGCAGGCGCCGCCGCACAGGCCGAAGACCTCGGGCGCGGGCAGCGGTGAGTCGGCGGGGTCCAGCCAGGAGCGGTCGTAGCCGTTGCCGGCCGTATCGACCTCGTTGCCGGTGGAGTTGATGAGGACCTGGCCGCCGCTCTCGCCGTCGGCGACGCGCGTCCAGCGGCTGCCGTCGCGGGCGACGAGGAACTCCGTGTCCGAGGGCGTGGAGGGACGCCAGGTGCCCGTCAGGAGAATGAGCGCGGTCGTCGCACCCACGGCCTCGCCCAGGGGAGCCAGGAGCGCGTCGAGGAAGCCGTCTCGCACTGTCGCGTCGTTGTTGAGCAGGACGACGGCCTCCTCGCTCAGGCCGGCCGCTCCTGCCATGACGCCGGCACCGAAGCCGTCGTTCGTCCCGGCGTTGACGAGGGACACGCGCGCGGGATCGGCGACGCTGCGCAGCTCGTCGAGGCCCTCGCGCAGGACGGTCAGGGAGTCGTCGTCGGATCCGTTGTCGACGATAACGAGGTGGTCCCCCTGCCCCATCTGCCCGGCGATCGAGTGGGCCGCGCGCAGGGTGAGCGGCGCGTTCTTCCAGTTGACGAGGATGACCCTCGCGCTGCGTGCCCTCATCGCGCACCCGCCAGGTCCGCGTAGATGGCGGCGTGAGCGGCGGCGGAAGCCTCCCACGTGTAGTCGCGGGCGCGCTCGATGCCGGCGGCGGCGAGGCGGTCGTGCTCGCTTCCTGCGGCGGCCTCGAGGGCCTGCGCCAGGGCCGAGGCGTCGGTGGCCGGGACGAGGAGGCCGGCGTCGTCGCGCGTAATCTCGGCCATGCAGGTGTCCGCACTGGTCACGACGGGCGTTCCGTGCGCCATGGCCTCGAGGACGGGCAGGCCGAAGCCCTCCCAGATCGAGGGGAAGGTGAAGACGCGGGCACCCGCGTACGCGCAGGCCAGGTCGGCATCGTCCAGGCGTCCGAGGACGTGGACGCGCTCGGGCGGCAGCGGCGCGTCGGTCGGGTCGGATCCCCACCCGGCGGGTCCGACGAGGACGAGGTCGAGGTCGGTGCCACGCATCTGCTCGTACGCTGCCAGCAGGGTGGGCAGGTTCTTGCGGGGCTCGCGGGTGCCGACCCACAGGACGAAGGGGCGCGCCAGGCCGTGGCGGGAGCGGAACTCCTCGACCTGCGCATCGGTGACCGGCGTGTGGCTCAGGCCGTGCGGGATGACGGTGATGCGGCAGGCGTCCAGGCCCGCTTCGATGCAGTCGTCGGCGGTGGCCTGGGAGGGGACGATGATGGCGTCGGCTCGCTTCCTCGTGATCTCGAGGGCGCGGTGGAAGTAGGCGGATCCGTGGGCCGTGAAGTGGTCGGGATCACGCAGGAAGGCGACGTCGTGGACGGTGACGGCCAGGGGGCGCGAGGTCGGCGGGATTGCCCACGTGGTCGCGTGCACGACATCCGCGCCCCCGCCCGACCCGACGCCGAGCATCCGGTCGACGCTGGGGGCGCCCAGCCGATCCCAGGCGGCGTACAGGGCGCGCCGAGGCAGCGCCGAGTTGAGCACGGGGATGGTCAGGCCCACCTCGTTCGGTGTGGGCTCGCCCGCGCCGCGCCGCGCCGCGATGCCGATAGCACGCACGCCCTGGTCTGCCAGGCGGGCGGCGACCTCGACGATGTACCGGCCGGACCCCCCGGGCACCGGTTGCCACATTTGCTCGACGACCATTCCAACGTTGACGCTCATGCGTCCAGGGTAGTTCACGGGCGTGCGTGGGCGGGAACAAAAGCATGAGCGGCCGCAAAATGGCATACGATAGGGGGAATAGTTGTTGCTCCCGACCCAATGGGGATGATCGTGGCCTACTCCGTTTCTCACTCGCATCCGATCCGCGTCCTGCTGGACGGGACCGCGATCCCCGCAGACCTGGGCGGTGTCGGCCGCTACGTGGACGACCTGGTGCCGGAGCTGGTCGAGCAGGGGGTAGACCTGACGATGGCGGTCCAGGAGCGCGACGCCGAGCACTTCGCGACGCGCCTGCCCTCGGCCCGCATCATCCCGATTTCGCGGCGCTTCGAGTCCCGCCCCGCGCGCATGGCGTGGGAGCAGACAGGCTTGCCCAAGCTCATCCGCAAGGTACGCCCCGACGTCCTGCACTCCCCTCACTACACCTCCCCGCAGTTCCCGGGCGTGCCCGTCGTCATTACCCTGCACGACGCGACGTTCTTCTCGCACCCGCAGGCGCACTCGCGCCTCAAGCAGCGCTTCTTCACCGCGGCGATTCGTCGCGCGATTCGGCGCGCGGACGCCCTCGTGGTTCCCTCGCTGGCCACGCGCGACGAGACCATCAAGTATGCGGGCGGCGATCCCTCGCAGTTCTACGTGGCCTACCACGGCGTGGATCGTTCGGTCTTCCACCCTGTTTCGGATGCCGAGCGCGAGCGCGTGAAGGCCTCCCTGGGACTGGAGGGCCGCGACTACATCGGCTTCCTGGGGACGCTGGAGCCCCGCAAGAACGTACCGAACCTGGTGCGCGGTTGGGTCAAGGCTGTCTCTGACCGCCCGAATCCGCCGGCCCTCGTCCTGGCGGGCGGCAAGGGCTGGGACGAGGACATCGACCCGGCCCTGGCCTCGGTGCCCGAGCACCTGACGGTCCTGCGCCCCGGCTACCTGCCGCTTGAGGACCTGCCCGGCTTCCTCTCGGGCTGCGTCATTCTGGCCTACCCCTCGATCGCCGAAGGCTTCGGCCTGCCCGTCTTGGAGGCGATGAGCTGCGGCGCCGCGACGCTGACGACCCGTCTGACTTCTCTGCCAGAGGTCGGCGGCGACGCCGTCGCCTACTGCGACATCGACCCCGACTCGATCGCCACGGCCCTGACGGAGCTGCTCGATGACCCGGCGCGACGCGAGGCCCTCGGGGCTGCTGCGATTCCGCGCGCCAACGAGTTCACGTGGGCCCGCGCCGCTTCCGTCCACATCGAGGCATTCCGAGCCGCCGCCCGTTCCTGAGCTGTCCCACGCCCGAAAGAGGCCGCCGCATGCCCACGTCAGCCCCGCAGCGCCGCACGTTCGTCGCGGCGCTCATCCTCGTCGCCGCGGTGATCGCGGCCTCGCTGGCGTGGGTCGTGGCTTCCCCGGTCGGGGCCTCCCCGGACGAGGACTTCCACGTGGGGGCTATGTGGTGCCCTCCGCCGGTGGACGAGACGGGTTGCCAGATTTCGACCAGGGACGGCAAGAAGGCCGTCATGGTGCCGCAGTCGCTGACCAGGGAGTACATCACCTGCTACGCCTTCAAAAAAGACAATTCCGCTCAGTGCGCCCTCAACGCCTCGGACGAGGAGCTGGCACCGACCCTGCGCTGGGACGACGGCAACTACCCCTGGGGCTACTACCAGTTCGCCCACCTGTTCGTGCAGCGCTCGACGAGCCACGCGGTCCTGACGCTGCGCGCCGTGAACACGCTGCTCGCGATTGGCCTGATCGGAGCGATCATCGCACTGGCGGATTCGGGATTGAAACGCGCAATCAGCGTTGCTGTGGCGGTTGCGTGGCTGCCGATGGGCTTCTACTTCGTCACCAGCATGAACCCGTCATCGTGGGCACTGACGGGCACGTTCGCTTTTGCTGCGGGCCTGCTGGCGGCCACGCGGTCAGCGGGGCATCGCCGGGCTGGCCTGATTGCCTGCGCCGTGGCTGGCGCGGTCTTGGCGTGCACGTCGCGCGGCGACAGCGCCTTCTTCCTCTTCGTCGTCACGGTCGCCCTGGCCTTCGCGGTGCCGCTGAGCAAGCGCATCATCCCCGAGGCGGTCCTCGCGTGCGCCGCCTCGGTCGTGGGCATCTGGGTGATGGCCCGCACGAACGTCGCCGCATCACACCTGGCTTCAGGCAACGAACTCGAGGGCTACTCGCCTACCCACATCCTGTGGCTCAACGTCTCCTCTTTACCTTCCTATCTACTAGGTTTTGCCGGACACGGCACCGGCCCCGGATGGAACGATGTGTCCTACCGCGGCACGATATCCTATGGCGCCGCCGTCATCGTCCTGGCGCTCCTGTGCTGGTCACTGCGCTCACTCACGTGGCGCAAGGCTTTCTCAGCCTTCACGGTGTTCGGGGCAATCACGGGCGTTCCGGTCGTCATTGGCCTGCGAGGGCATTTCAACAACGTTTTTGCCTACCAGCCCCGTTACATGCTGCCGCTCTTCGCCGTCTTCCTACTCATGCTCCTGGCTCCCTCCCCCGCTCGCGCGGACGACGAGGGGCAGCCCGCGGGCAGCGAGGCGTTCCGCTTCCCCACCAGCATCGCCGGTCGCGTGGGCACCGGCCTCGTGGCGACGCTGTGGGCGCTCACTAACGCCCGCGCCCTCTACCTCGTCATCGAGCGCTACGCGTTCGGGCGCACGCCGCACGGCTTCCCGATCGACCTGGCGACGCGGAACCTGAGCGCGGGGTACGAGTGGTGGTGGCCAACAGCTCTGATCGGCCCGATGGCCTTGTGGATCCTTGGTGCTGTCGCTGGCGCTGTCGCGATCGGACTGGCCGTTGTCCTGTGGCAACGCTCCCCCGAAACGCAGCCCGAGCCTCGTCGATAGCCACATCACACCCGAATCGTTCACAATTCTACCTAATAGTGCTATGCTCGAACACGTAGCACGCAAGTGACTTCCATGAACGAAAGGTGATCGCATGCCCACGACCAACGTCGGCACGCTCAGCGAGCCCCAATTCAACATCCTGAACGCACTGGCCAAGGCCGACGCCCCCCTCACGCAACGGGCACTGTCGGAGGCCACCGGCATGAGCCTGGGGCGCGTCAACACCGCGAAGCGCGAGTGCGAGGCCGCCGGCTACGTCGACGAGCGCGCGATCACCGACACGGGCCGCGAGGCCCTGGAGCCCTACCGTGTCACGGGTGCCGTCATCATGGCCGCAGGCCTGTCCTCGCGCTTCGCCCCCATTAGCTACGAGCGCCCCAAGGGCACGCTCAAGGTGCGCGGCGAAATCCTCGTCGAGCGTCAGATCCGCCAGCTCCACGAAGCCGGCATCACGAACATCGCGCTGGTCGTGGGCTACAAGAAGGAATACTTCTTCTACCTGGCCGACAAGTACGGCGTCGACATTGTCATCAACCGCGAATACGCCACGCGCAACAACAACGGGTCCCTGTGGCTCGTCAAGGACCGCCTGGACAACACCTACGTGTGCTCCTCGGACGACTACTTCACCACGAACCCCTTCGAGCCCTACGTCTACAAGTCCTACTACTCGGCGAACTACGTCGAGGGCCCCACCGACGAGTGGTGCATCAAGACGGGGCCGGGAGACCGCATCACGGGCGCGACCGTGGGCGGCAAGGATGCGTGGGTCATGCTCGGCCACGTCTACTTCGACCGCGTCTTTTCCGCGAAGTTCCGCGAGATCCTCGAGCAGGTCTATCACCTGCCCGAGACGGTGTCGAAGCTGTGGGAGTCCATCTACCTGGACCACATCAAGTCCTTCGACATGGTGATCCGGCGCTACCCTGACGGCGTCATCCACGAGTTCGATTCGGTCGACGAGCTGCGCGACTTCGATCCCCTGTTCATGGAGAACGTGGATTCGGAGGTCTTCGACCACATCGCCGAGACTCTGGGCTGCGCAAAGTCGGAGATCCGCGACTTCTACCCGCTCAAGCAGGGCATCACAAACCTGTCATGCCACTTCGCCGTGGGCGACAACGAATACGTCTACCGTCACCCAGGCATCGGCACGGAGAAGATCGTGGACCGCAGCGCGGAGTTCAAGGCCCTGCGCGTGGCCGCTGAGCTGGGTATCGACGACACGTTCATCGCGGGCGACCCCGAAGCCGGTTGGAAGATCTCGCGCTTCGTGCGCGACGTGCGCAACCTGGACGTCACCCGCGACGATGAGCTCAAGGCCGCGATGCAGATGGATCGCGCGCTGCACACCTCGGGTCGCACGCTCGCCCGTTCCTTCGATTTCGTCACCGAAGGCTTGCGCTACGAGAGCCTCCTGAAAACTTTCGGCCCGATTGATGTGCCCGGCTACTTTGAGCTGCGCGACAAGGTCCTGCGCCTCAAGGCTTTCGCGGACGCGGACGGTTTCGAGGTCGTCCCCTCGCACAACGACTTCTTCCCGCCGAACTTCCTGGTCACCACCAACGGTACGATCAGCCTCATCGACTGGGAGTATGCGGGTATGTCGGACATGGCAGCCGACTTCGGCACGATGACCGTGTGCACAGCGGAGATGACCCGCAAGCGCGCTCACGCCGCCCTGGAGTTCTACCTGGGTCACGCCCCCAGCGAGGCCGAGGAGCGCCACTTCTTCGCCTACGAGGTCTTCGCCGGCTGGTGCTGGTACCTGTGGGCGCTGGTCAAGGAAGCTGAGGGCGACGACGTGGGCGAATGGCTCTACATCTACTACTCGCACGCGACGCGCACGCTCGATACTCTCCTGGCCTCGTACGAGGCCGCATCTGGTAGCGCTGGAGGCGACCAGGAATGAGCGCGCAGCACGGCGGCAAACGTTACGGTTTTTTCTCGGGCGCCCTGTGGGGCCTCGACACGGTCGTCCTAGCGATCGCGCTGGCCATGATTCCCTTCGCCGACTACGGCCAGTCGGCGCTCGCTGGCGCGGTCCTGCACGACGTCGCGTGTGCGGTCATCCTGCTCGCCTACATGGCGATTCGCGGGCGCCTAAAGGACACCTGGAAGGGGCTTCGCACCCGCCCGGGCATGTCGGTTGTCGTGGCGGCCCTGCTGGGTGGCCCGATCGGCATGAGCGGCTACCTGATCGCCATCGACAACATCGGCCCCGGCCTGACAGCGATTATCTCGACGTTCTACCCGGCGCTCGGCACCCTGCTGGCTTTCATTTTCTTGAAGGAGCGTATGGCTCCGCGTCAGATCATCGCCCTGCTGGTTGCGCTCGGCGCGATCATCGCGACGGGCTGGTCGGCGACGGCAGAGCCGATCGAGGGCGGCAACGCGATCCTGGGCGTCGCCGGCGCCCTGGCCTGCGTGATCGGCTGGGGTTCCGAGGCCGTGATCCTCACGTGGGGCATGCGCGACGAGGCCGTGGATAACGAGGTAGCCCTCCAGATCCGCGAGACAACCTCGGCGGTCGTGTACCTGTTCGTCGTGGCGCCGATCGCGGGAGTCTTCGGCTTCACGCTGCATTCGCTGGCCCACCTGTCGGCGGGCGTGGTGGCTCTCGCCGGCCTGGCCGGTACGGCCTCGTACCTGTTCTATTACAAGGCCCTGTCGGCGATCGGCGCCTCGCGCGGCATGGCCCTGAACATCTCCTACTCGGCGTGGGCGATCATCTTTGCCCTGGTGCTGCAGGGAACGATCCCGACGGTCACCCAGGTCATCTGCTGCGTCGTCATCCTGGTGGGCACGGTCCTGGCGGCCACGTCCAACTGGGGTGACCTGCTTCCCAAACGCTCGGAGAAGGTCACCAGCTCCCAGGCGTGAGACAATGGCGGGTGGGCGCGCTTGCGCCCACCCGCTTAGTCGTATTCGGAGGACTTATGACGACGCCCGACGCCGACCTGCGCAAGGTCCAAAAGCTCCTGACGCTGATCCTGGCCGAGCTGGACCGGGTGTGCCGACACATCGGGGTGTCCTACGCGATCTACGGCGGCACGGCGATCGGCGCGATCCGCCACGGCGGCTTTATTCCGTGGGATGACGACATCGACGTGATGATGACGCGCGCCGACTACGAGCGTTTCCTGGCCGAGGCACCCGCCCTGCTGGACGAGCGTTTCCGCCTGGATAACACACGCACGCGCGACGACTTCCCCTTCATGTTCACGAAGATGGTCATGCCGGGAACCCTGTTGATCCCCGAGGCGGACAAGGACTCGAAGTACCGGATGCCCTTCTTCCTCGACATTCTGCCCCTGGACGAGATTCCGGCCGACGAGAAGGCCTTCCAGGAGATGTCGCGCCAGTCGTGGCTGTGGGGACGCCTGCTGTTCCTCCAGGGCACGCCTCGCCCGCACCTGATCAACACGCCCGCGTGGAAGAAAGCGCTGATTTTCTCGGCGACGACCCTCGCGCACCTGGGCCTGAAAGTTGCGCGCGCGACGCCGGCGAGCCTGCAGGCCCGCTGGGAGCGCGCGGTTCGCCGCTACGAGGGCACGGGCACGGGCGTGTACGCCGACTTCACGATGCGCGACCCGCAGAACTGGATCGTGCGCGAGGAGGAGTTCTTCCCCACCCGCGACGTTCCCTTCGAGGACATCACGGTCATGATCCAAAACGAGTACGACGCCCTGCTGCGCCGCGGATACGGCGACTACATGCAGTTGCCTCCCCCGGAGAAGCGCTACAACCACGAGGCCGCGATCATCGACTTCGGCCCCTACGCCGAGGCCCTGTAGGCCTCGTCCCCTGAGACGATCGGAGAACTGATGAGCGCAGCAGACCCCGCAACCCTGGCAGCCATTCAGCGCGTCACCAAGCGCTGCCTCGCCGAAATCGACCGCGTGTGCACCCTCCTCGACCTGCGCTACGTCGCCTACGGTGGCACGGCGATCGGAGCTGTGCGCCACCAGGGCTTCATCCCGTGGGACGACGACGGGGACGTGTGCATGCCGCGGGAGGATTACGAGCGTTTCATCGCCGAGGCCCCCGCCCTCCTCGGGGACGAGTTCTTCATCGCCTCCCCCGCCACTCACCCGAACTATCCGATCAGCTTCGGCGTGCTGGGTTTGAAGGGCTCGGAGTTCGTCTCGAAGGTCGCGAAGGACCGCTCCTTCCGCATGCCGATCGGCGTGGACCTGTTCGTCCTGGATGAGATCGCGGACGACCCCGGTCGCTTCCGCGCCCAGTCGCGCGGCACGTGGCTGTGGGCGCGCCTCATGTTCCTGCGTTCCATCCCCAACCCGCCGACGGGCCTGCCCACGCCCGCGCGCCAGCTGGCCTCCGCGGCGATGGCCTGCGCCCACTGGGGCATGCGGGCGCTGCGCGTCAACGAGGCCTCCCTGTACCGCCGCTGGCTCCGCGCCGCCCTCAAGGGCCGTGAGAACCCGCAGAAGGCGGCCGACGGCTCGATCCTGTTCGGCGATTTTTCGACGCGCGATCCGCGTCGCTGGAGCGCCTCCGAGGCTGAGCTCTTCCCGGCTCGCTCCGTTCCCTTCGAGGACATCACGGTGCGCATCCCGGCGGCTTACGACGTCGTGCTCACGCGCGGCTACGGGGATTACATGCGCATTCCGGATCCTCAGGATCGGGAGACCCATGAGCCGTTCCACATCGTTTTCGGGCCGAATGATCCGGGGCCCGAGGCCACCGAGGAGGCCGACGCGTGAGCGAGAAGGACACCACGGCCTCGTCCCTTCCTGACGCGCAGGCCGCCGGCGACGCGCAGGTCGAGGCTACGGAGGAGGCCCTCGAATCGCGCGGGCAGCTCGGGCGCGACTACCTGTGGAACACTGCCGCCTCACTCATGTCAAGCCTCGCCGTGGTCATCATGGGCGTGGCGATCATGCGTTCGGGCACCACGGATTCCTTCGCGCGCGCCCAGTACGGCCTGTTCACCCTCGCGCTGGCGATCGGCCAGCAGTACCAGACGGTGGGTCTGTACGAGGTGCGCACCTTCCATGTGACGGACGTGCGGCGACGCTTCGACTTCGGTACCTACCTATCCACGAGGCTGGTGACCTGCCTCGTGATGGTGAGCCTGATCCTGCTCCACTCGTGGAACTCCTCGACGAAGGCCCCCTACCCCGCGTTCACCGTCATCGCGGCCATGGCGCTCCTTCGCATCTTCGACGCCTTCGAGGACGTGTACTATTCGGAGTTTCAGCGCTCCGGGCGCCTGGACATAGCCGGCAAGGCCTGCTTCGCGCGCATCTTCACAACGACGTTCCTATGGTCGGGGCTCTACTGGTTTACCCAGGACCTCCTCATGTCCACGATCATCACCTTCGCGGTCACCTGCGTCGTGCTGGTCGTGGCCTACGGTATTCCCGCGCGTGGCCTGTTCCCCCTGATGCCCTCGTTCAATCTACGAGGCATCGGCGGCATCCTGTGGGAGTGCCTCCCCCTGTTCATCGCCGCCTTCCTCAACCAGTACCTGGCGAACGCCCCGCGCTTCGCGATCCACGCGAGCCTCGGCGACGAGGAGCTGGGCGTCTTCGCGATCATCTACATGCCCGCGGTCGCCATCAACATGCTGTCCCTGTTTGTCTTCCGTCCCCTGCTCACGCGCATGGCCCTGCGCTGGGCCGAAGGCAGACGCGGCGAGTTCCTCTCAATCGTCCGACGCGGCCTGCTGACAACCGCCGGCGCCTTCGTGCTCGTCGCCCTCGTCACCTACTTTATCGGTGCCCCGATCCTGACCCTCGTGTTCGGCACGGACGTGTCCGACTATGTGCCTGAGCTGATGGTGCTCGTCCTCGGTGGCGCCCTCAACGCAGCCGGCGTCATCCTCTACTACGCGCTGGCCACCATGCGCCGTCTGCGCGCGGTCCTCGTGGCCTTCCTGGTGGCGGGCGCAACCGCCTACCTGGTGGCCCCAATGTTGACGCGCTCCTACGCGATGATGGGCGCATCCCTGGCATACGCGGCCACCATGGCCCTCCTGGCGACGCTCTTCGTCGTCTTCATGCTCATCCCTGTTCGCAACGCCCCCACCGAAACGGAGCCCGTCAATGACTGATCGCCCCCACTGCCCCGTCAAGGTCGGCATCTTCATGGAGTTCTTCCTGCCCTACCTGGGGGGCATCGAACGCTACCAAGATCGACTGAGCGAGCAGCTGCGTCTTCTTGGCTACGACGTTTTCATCGTCACGTCCCTGCACGACGAGTCCCTGCCTCGTTTCGAAGACAAGGACGGCCTGCGCATCTTCCGCCTGCCCACCAAGGGCCTCTTCAAGCAGCGCTACCCCTTCTTTAAGCACGACGAGCGCTTCAAGGAGACAATGGCTGCGGTCGAGGCCGAGAACGCCGACTTCTACATCGTCAACACGCGCTTCCATCTCACCAGCCTGCTCGGCGCACGCCTGGCACACCGCCTGGGCCGTCCCGTCGCACTCATCGAGCACGGCACCGCGCACATGAGCGTGGGTAACCCGGTGCTGGACTTCTTCGGCGGCATCTACGAGCACGCCCTCACGCATTTCGTCAAGAAGCACGTGACCTCCTACTACGGGGTGTCGCGCAACTGCAACAAGTGGCTGCGCCACTTCGGGATCGAGGCCTCGGGGGTCTGGTACAACGCCGTGACGCCGGAGGATACGGCGGTCGCGGACGACCGCTACGAGCGCGAGTGGCCGCGCGGCGGTGCCGACTCTGAAATCGTCATCTCCTACGCGGGCCGCCTCATCGCCGAGAAGGGCATCGTCGCGCTCCTCGACGCCTTCACACGTCTGCGCGCCGAGCTGCCGAACGTACCGTTGCGTCTTGCCGTCGCCGGATCTGGTCCCATCGAGGAGGAGCTGCACGAACGCTACGGGGCGGATCCGGCAGTGTCGTTCTTGGGCAAGCTCGACTTCCCCGCCGTCATGAGCCTGTACCGCCGCTCCGACGTATTCGTCTACCCGTCCATGTACCCCGAGGGCCTGCCCACCTCGATCCTCGAGGCCGCCCTGGGCGACTGCGCGATCGTGGCGACACCTCGCGGCGGCACCGAGGAGGTCATCACCTCCCCCGCCCTCGGGTGGATCGTGGACGGCCGCACGTCCGCCGAGCTCACGGATGCGCTCGTCCCAGCCCTGCGCGAGGCTGTCACCGACCCGGTGCGTCGCGCGTCCTGCGCAGCGGCTGTGGGCGCACGCGTGCGCGAGCATTTCACGTGGCAGTCCGTGGCCCGCGAGGTTGCCTCCGTCATCGACGAGGCCGTGGCGCGCTAAGCGTTGACGATCGCTGCCGGTGGCTGCTCTGTGCGCCGCCTTGTCGCACGTGGCTGCTCTGTGCGCCGGTGGGCGGCGGCCCGCCCGCGAGATCGCCACACGCGAGCTACGCTCGGAGTGCTCGATCTCGAGGCCCGCCCTGGCCCCGCCGCCACCCACCGGCACCGCAGCCACCTCCAGCCAGGCAGCTAGTTCTACCTGAACCCGCCGCCAGACCTCCGTGCGGCGCGAGGCCTGCCCGCCCGCTCGCCGCCCGCGCCACGAGCTTCGCTCGGCGCGTCGTCTCGAAGCCCGGCCAGGCCCCACAGGCCTCGCGCCACCCTCCAGTCGGGCGGCTAGTACCACCGGCGCCGCAGCCACCGCCCACCGGTGCCGCAGCCACCTCCAGCCCACAGGTGACACGACCGACCGACATTAGAATTACTGACAAAGTGACGACTTTGTCCATTCCACAACTCACTCGTTTTTGTATAGACAATTGACCGGCGCGACGAATAGGCTTATACCCGTCGGAAGGAACGAGCCGAAACGGTTCAACAACCTTCAATTCACAAGGCCGTGTGGGCACACACGGCCTTTATCCGTGTCCCCCACACACGTTGACTTTCAAACACACACAGGAGACACCATGGAAACCCTCGTCCGCGAGACCACGATCGCCGCTCAGTCCGTCCGTTCCGAGCAGGCCTCCGAGACCTCCCTCACCAACACCCTGAGCTTCGCCTTCGCGCTGACCGCCGTCTTCATCGCGGGCATCACGATGGCCATCGTCGGCGCCGCCACGGCCTCGACCGTGATCCTCAGCTCCGCCATCGTCATCACGACCGTCGCCGCCTTCGCGGGCGTGTACGGCATCCTCAACCTGATGACGCGCTGACCCTCACGTCAGCTCAATCCCGCGCGGATCACCACAAACGATAAGTCAGGCCCACTCCCCCGCCGCGGGGTGAGTGGGCCCGACTGTATGCGTCATCAGACCTCAGAGAGACATGTCAACGACGGCGCGCCCCTGGACAGCGCGATGACGCAGGGCCTCGTACCCGGCGGCCGCCTCGTCGAGGGAGAAGCGGCGCGTGACCAGGTCGTCGTAGTTGATGATGCCGCGCGCGGCCAGGTCAACGACCGCGGGCAGGTCCTGGCGGGTGCGGGCACCGTAGGAGCCGAGGATCGACTGCGAGCGGCGCACGGTACGGTTGATCTCAACCTCGGCGGTCTGGCGACCTGCACCCAGGCCGATCGGCACCATGCGACCGCCGTCAGCAAGTACATCGAGCGCGGTGCTCCACGTGGAGGGAATTCCCAGAGCCTCGAAGGAGACGTCGACGCCGCGGCCGTTCGTGAGCTTAAGGACCTCTTCGCGAGCATCCTGAGTCATAGAGTTGATCGTCGCGGTCGCGCCGAAGGCCTTGACGGCCTCGAGCTTGTCATCGGCAACGTCGATGGCGATGACCTGCGAGGCACCGAAGGCGCGCGCGATCTGAACGATGTTGGAGCCCACGCCACCCACGGCAACGACGGCAACGGTCTCACCGAACTTGAGGTCCGCGCCACGGCGCACGGCACCATAGCCGGTCATGGCGGCGCAGCCCAGGATCGCCGACGACACGGGATCAACACCCTCGGGCACGGGAGCCAGGGCAGTCGCGGGGACGACCGAGTACTCAGCCAGGCCACCCATCGAGTACATCTGGATGGGCTCATCATCGAGGGAGTACAGACGGGTCGTACCGTCGTAGAGGACGCCCTTGAGGCGGTTCAGCTCGAAGAAGGGCTCGCACAGCTCGTCGCGGCCGGCGGCGCAGTGGCGACACTGACCACAGGGCATGAGGAAGCCACCGGCAACCTGCTGGCCAACCTCGAGGCCGGTGTGTTCGGTGCCGGGGCCGAGCTCGACGATGATGCCGGCGACCTCGTGACCGAGGACAGCGGGCAGAGGGAAGGCAATGGCGCCTCCGATGACGTGGAGGTCGGAGTGACACAGGCCGCACGCGGTCACCTTGATGAGGACTTCACCGGCCTTGGGGCGCGGCGTGCGGATGGTCTCGACCTGAAGGCCCTTGTCGTAGTCGCGCAGGACGGCCGCGCGCATAGTGTCAGGAATAACGGGAGTTTCGGTACTCATGGGCTTCACCTCGTAGTGGTTGGATGCCGCGTACTTCGTCGATCACGGACCTCTTTATGATAGCCAACGAGCAGACCAATTGTCAGGACAAATGACCTAGATGTGACCATGACCTGACATAGACGAGGCCGAGGCCCCCTACTCCGCGTACTCGTGAGGCAGACGCACCAACAGTATGACCAGGGCGATGCACTGCAGCGCGAAGTAGACGCCCAGTGCGACGCCGCCCGGCAAAAAGACGGTCACGGCGCCCAGGATGAGCGCGAAGGTGCGTGCTACCACGTTGAGGGTGATGACTGCCTGGCGCTGCCAGGTAACGAGCCACGGCGGAATACGCGGATCGATCGCACCGTGACAGGCGGGGTAGATCCAGATGCGCTGTGCGGCCATCATGAGCAGGGCGACGATCAGCATCGCGACGGGGCCAATCTCCCCATTGACGGAGAAGACGGCGACGCCAATCATCGAGGACAGGACAGCCCCAACGGACCCCAGCGACACCCGCAGGAAACGGTGGGAACCAACGCGGCTGACAGCGGTCAGGGTCGCCAGCGCGATGAGCACAACGCCAGCAGCAAAGGCTACCTGCATCCAACCGGCCGCCCCCACACCGGCGAGCAGCGCCGGCGTAAAGATAATAATCGCAACGACGAGGGGTGCCTCCTGCACACACACGAGGGCGAGGGCCGTCGCCAGCGCAGAGCGCACCTGGGGGATGGCGACGTCACGCAGGCGCAGGGGGTGCTGCTCGCGGGCCATCTCCACGTCGAGGCGCACGTGATCAATCTCGACCGAGGCCTCGAGCGCGCCATGCAGAGACTTGAGCGCAAGGAAGGCATCAACCTCACGTCCCTTGGAGGCGTACCAGGCGGGAGATTCGGGCAGGAGCGAGGCAGCGATAAGAAGGGCGAGAGAAAAACCGACGAGCGTCACGGAAGGTAGGAGCGGACCCATCCCGTGCGCGAAACCGAGGGCAATCCCCACTCCCCCGCCGACGCCGAGAAGGGAGTTAGCACGAGGCACGAGGCGGGCGTGGCCTCGTAAGGACAGCTCGTGCGCTGTGCGAGGAAGGAGCGACCACAGGGCCCCGTAACCCAGCCCGAGGAGGGCATAACCGATGCAGTAGGCGACGACGAGGCCCGCGCCAGTGTTGCTCGCGCCGGCGGCGACGGCGCAGGTTGAGGCGATTATGAGTGCCCCCGCGGCGAGAGTCACGGCCCCTACGCAATTCGGGATGCGACGCCCAATGCCGTCAGATAAACGCGGGGTAAGGACCGCAGACAGCAACGAAGGGAGCGACAAGGCAGCGATATAAAAGGCGACAGCGTGGATGAAACCCGCAGACCAGACATGAATGGCCAGGACGCCGTCGACGAGGCCGACGGTGACGCCCATCAGGTAGGCGAAGGCGCGCATGCGCGCCTCACCGCGGCCGACCGGGGGACGACCCGGACGGGACGGGGCTGCCTGCTTGTGCTTCGTCATTACCTCTCCTTTCCCTTCATCGTACGCGAGTGCCCGGTGGGGCGGCGAAGCCGCCCCACCGGGCTCACAAACGTGGATTATTCCCGATCAGGAGTAGTCCTTCTGGAACTTCAGCTCCAGTTCCTCCAGCGAGTGGAACTTCGTCTCGGGGACGACCTTCCAGTAGAAGAGGAAGGAGAGGAAGTTGATGGCCGCGAAGATCGCGTACGTGCCGGCACCACCGACAGTCGCCATGAGCGGCGGGAAGATGACGGCGACGAGCGCGTTGGCGAGCCACAGCGTGGCAACCGCGATACCGAGGGCGGTGCCACGAACGGCGGCCGGGTAGATTTCGGAGAGGAGGACCCAGGTCACGGTGCCTGACTGCTTGATGAACACGAAGAGGCAGACGATGCCAAGAACCAGCCAGGGGGCGAAGTTCGGGGCGCCGGAGATGTTGCCGTCGGCGTCCAGGTAGGGACTGATGAAGATCGCGAATACGGCGGACAGTGCTGCCAGGGAGATCGTGATGCCGAGCTCCTGGTACATGCCGACGTGGCGGCGGGCGAAGCGGGCGACGAGCCACAGGCCGACGGCGGAACCGATCGCGGAGATACCACCGGAAACGACGTTCAGGGTGATGGCGTCTTCCATGGGAACGCCGGCGGCGTTGAGGATCTTCGGCGTGTAGTACATGGCCGTGTTGATGCCGGTCAGCTGGTCGGCGATGCCCAGGATGATACCGATGTAGAGCAGCTTGCGGGCCCACTTGACCTTGAGGATCTGGGACAGGGACCACTTCTCCTGCTTGGACTCAGCGCGCTGGACCTCGAGCATCTCGTTGAGCTCGCCGGCGATGTCATCCTTCTTCTCGTCGCGCACGCGCTTGAGGGAGCCGATGGCCTCGACGATGCGCAGGTTGGCGGCGTACCAGCGCGAGGACTCGGGCATCATGCGGATGCCGACCCACAGGGCGATGGCGGGCAGCGAGCACAGGATGAGCATGTATCGCCAGGTCATGCCGTTACCGGCGCCGGTGACATCGGCGATGTTGACGGCTGCCTGGACGGTTTCCCACGCGACGGAGGTGCCGGCCTGTCCGAGCACGTTGCCCGAGGCATCAACCGCATCTCCGGTGAGGTGCACGGTGGGGCCGCCCTGCCAGCGTGCGATGACGGCGTTCATGGAGAAGGCCAGGAACTGGCCGAACACGATCATCATCTGGTCGGTCGCGACCAGGACGCCGCGCAGTCGCTTGGGTGCGGTCTCGCCGAGGAAGACGGGAACGGTCGCGGAGGCTCCACCGACGGCGAAGCCGAGGATGATGCGCGCCAGGTAGAGAACCCAGATGTTCGGGGCGATCGCGCAGCCAACGGCACCGAACAGGAAGACGATGGCCAGCAGCGTGATGTTGTGACGGCGTCCGTAGCGGTCGGAGAGGCGGCCGCCGAAGAATGCGCCGGCGGCGGCACCGATGCACAGCAGGCCGCCGACCCAGCCTTCTTCGAAGGTGGTCATGTGCAGGCCGCCGGCGTTGCCGGGCATGTACATGTAGGGCAGGGCACCCGCGATGACGCCGGTGTCGTAGCCGAAGAGCAGGGATCCCAGCGTTGCGACGGCGGCGATCGCACCCAGGGAGCGCTTTGCGCCGGAGGCGGGGGTCTTCTCGACGAGCTCGCGCACCTTATCGGGCGTGTAGTCGTCAATCGTTGGAGCGTGTGACATGTGGTTCTCCTATTGCTTCGTCGTTGGAGCTATTGAGTAAATAAAGGGTGATTATCCGAGTTCGTCCCGCAGTCGGGCGAGGCATATTGCAGTCTCCCGAGACCTCCGAGGTAATCTCGCGCACGTCGGGCTGTGCGTGGGGCAGTACAGGTTTGGGTCCAGGACGATATCCACCATGATGTCTTCCTTTCTAGGTTCGTGGGACGAGGCCGGGGCTGAGAATCCGCATCCGATCGGGTCAGCCCCGACCTCGTTTTCTGTCAGCGCTCGTACAGGGACGGGCGCTCGATGAGGGTCACCGGGTATTCGCGGTCGCTGTCCTCAAGGGAGGCGAGCGCAGCGTCGACGACGCCGGGTACACGGGCCTTTCCGAACGCTCCGTTGAGGCCGATGCGAACAGTCATTGTTGTGTCTCCTTGCGATGCGTCGAGCGCGTCTCAGGCCAGGCCCAGGCCGCACTCGGCCAGGTACCTGCGCATGTTGATCGCGTTTTGCTTGGGGAAGGACGGATCGCAGGGGTAGCAGTCCTGTTCGCAGATGCAGTAGATGTCCTTATTCAGGTCCGCGAGCGCGTCGACGAAGGCGTGCATCTCCGGCAGGCCCTTGGGCGGGCAGACGGACGCACCCTTGGTGACGGCCTCGCCGAAAGGCCAGTCCTTCTCGTGCGCTTCGCGGGTAATGTCCTCGTCGAAGGCCTTGATGTGGACGTAGGTGATGCGCTCGGGGTACTTGTGGCACAGCTCGATCGGGTCGCCGCCGCCGTAGACGACATGGCCGGAGTCGAGGCAGAGGTTCACGTAGGTCGGGTCGGTAGCGTCGAAGATGCGGCCGATTTCCTCGGGGGTCTCAATGTGGGAGTCGCCGTGGGGGTGCAGGACCATCTTCAGCCCGTATTCGTCGAGGAGCATCTGACCCAGGGCGTTGGCATGCTCGACGTAGAGCTTCCAGGCGTCGTCGGAGAGGACGCGATCGTCGATCCATTCCCAGGTCTTATCGTCGCGGTACAGCGGAGGCAAGTGCACGATGTACTCGGCTCCGACGGCCGCGTGGGTTTCCGCGATCGCGCGGAACGTCTTGATAGTGTCCGCCCAGGCCTCCCGCTTGTGGAGGATACCCCAGCCGGTGCCGGCGACGACGCGCATACCGTACTCATCACACCACTTCTGAAGCTCCTTGGGGTCGGTCGGGAAGTAACCAAAAGGACCGGTTTCGATGACTGAGAAGCCAGCTTCCGCCATTTCCTGCCAGGCCTGACGGGGATCCATCTGCCTGGGATCCTCGGGGAACCAGACGCCCCACTGGTCGGGACACACACCAATGGTGAGCTTGGAGTACCGTGGATTCTCCGTGTTGACTGCCTGTGACATCGTTGTCTCTTTCTTCGTCGAAAAGGCTTCGTGCCTATCCGCTGGCGCGGATGTGTCTATCGTGCCAGACGAGCACCGACCCAATCGGAGCTTTGACCGCACAAACATTCAATTAAGCATTGCAACTTCGTTGACATAGTGATGATAACCCGTGTTATCAACGTTTTCAATTGGCATCCATCATAAGTTTTGTTCGCACAAAGATACAAATAGTGGAGGGGCGGGCGCACTGCACCCACCCCTCCACTCACAGAGTTGTCAGACTCAGGCGTTCGTCGGGAAGTTCATTCCGACGTAGCCGACCTTCTCGCCGCGCTTGGGCCAACGGGTCGTGACAACCTTGGCCTTCGTATAGAAGCGCACGCCCTCGGGGCCGTGGATGTGAGTATCGCCCAGCAGCGATTCCTTCCAGCCACCGAAGGAGTAGTAGGCGACCGGAACCGGGATCGGCACGTTGACGCCGACCATGCCGGCCTCGACGTCAACCACGAAGTGGCGGGCCGTGTCACCGTCGGAGGTGAAGATCGCGGAGCCGTTGCCAAACTCGGAAGAGTTCACGATCTCGATGGCCTCTTCGTAGGTGTCGGCATGCACGACGACCAGGACCGGACCAAAGACCTCTTCACAGTAGACGCTCAGGTCGCGGTCCACATTGTCGATGATGGTCGGGGCCAGCCAGAAGCCGTCCGCATATTCCTCACCCTCGGGGCGGTAGCCGCGGCCATCGAGAACGATGTTCGCACCCTTCGCCTCGGCCTCGTCGATCCACTTGGTGATGCGCTCCTGGGAGGAACGAGTGATGACCGGGCCCATCTCGGAGGCCGGGTCGGTGCCGGGGCCGACGACGATCTTCTCGGCGCGAGCCTTGATGGCGGGAACCAGCTTCTCCTCGACACCGCCAACGGCGACGATAACGGGCAGGGCCATGCAGCGCTGACCGGCCGCGCCGAAGGCACCGGCGCTGATGTGCTGCGCGGCGAACTCGATGTCCGCGTCAGGCATGACGATCGCGTGGTTGTTCGCGCCACCCAGCGCCTGGACGCGCTTGCCGTGGGCCACGCCCGTGTCCTGCACGATGTGGGCGACGGGGGTGGAGCCGACGAAGGAGATGGCGTCGATGCCGGGGTGGGTGAGGATGTCAGTGACCAGATGACGGTCACCGGCGATGACATTGAACAGGCCGTCGGGCAGGCCGGCCTCCTTGTAGAGGCGGGCGATGATCAGCGAGGCACTGGGGACAACCGAGGCGACCTTGAGAATGAAGGCGTTACCGGTGGCCAGGGCGACCGGGTGCATCCACATGGGGACCATGGCAGGGAAGTTGAAGGGGCAGATGCCGGCGACGACACCGACGGGCTGGCGCAGGGTGTGCACATCCACGCCGGTGGAAGCCTGGTCGGTAAACTCGCCCTTGAGGGCAGCATTGATACCGCAGGCGAAGTCGACGGTCTCGCGGCCGCGGGCGATCTCACCGAGGGCGTCGCCGTGGGTCTTTCCACCCTCACGCACGATGGCGTCGGCGATCTCATCCTGATGCTCGATGACGAGCTGGCGGAACTTGAACATGATGTCCACGCGCTTGGCCAGGGCGGTGCGACCCCATTCCTTCTGCGCGTTGCGGGCGATCTCGACGACATGGTCGAGGCAATGCTTGTCGGCGAGGGCGAGCTGGTCGACGACCTTGCCGGTGGCGGGGTTTTCAACGTCGATGGTCTTCTCGGTGTGAGCGACGTACTCTTCGCCGTTGACCCACAGGTTGATTGTCATTGGTGTTACCTTTCTTCCCATTCGTCCATGAATGGCGAAACAACTTTGTTAGGACAAAGGCTAGCATGTCGCTAGGACCTATGTCGCGACGTCCGCAACATCAGCGCCAACCGGGCCTGAATTGTCCCGTCTATTGGACACGCTCCCCCATCACCAGATCCCCACGCTGGCCAACGCGCTGTTTCACAAGGCGTTTCACGCCGGGGCTACTCACGTACCGAGGGCATACGCAAAAGGGGCGGCCCCGGATTTCTCCGAGGCCGCCCCTGCCACACTCAACGCGTCACAGGTAGTGACGCTGCGGCTTGCGATCTCGCTGGTAGTCCTCGTAGGCGCGCTGCGTGGACTCCAGTTCGGAGACCTGAGAGACGGCCACGTCCCACCAGGAGGATCCGGGCGGGTTGGGGCCCATCAGATCGGTCTCGATGTGGATCATGGTCGCGCGATCCGAGGCGGCGGCGGCCTTGTAGGCCTCCTTGAACTCCTCGATACCGTGGGCCTCGATCACGTCGATACCCCAGGAACGGGCGTTCGCCGCGATATCGACGCCCGCAATGCGCTCGGTGTCCTCCAGGTGCGAGCCCTGCCCGCGCTGGCGGTACTTCGTGCCGAAGCGCTGGGAGCCGCGCGACTCGGACAGGGCGCCGATGGAGGCGAAGCCGTAGTTCTGCAGCAGGACGTAGATGACCTTGATGCCCTCCTGGGCGACCGTGGCCAGCTCCATCGGAAGCATCTGGTAGGTGCCGTCGCCGACGATCGAGACGACCTCGGACTGCGGGCGCGCCAGCTTGACGCCCATGGCGGCCGGAACCTCGTAGCCCATGCAGGAGAAGGCGTACTCAACGTGGTACTGGACGGGGGTCTTCGCCTGCCACAGGGCCTGCAGGTCTCCGGGCATCGAGCCGGCGGCGTTGATGACTACGTCCTCGTCACCCATGAGCTCATTGAGCGCGCCGAAGACCTCGGTCTGTGCGGGCAGCGGGGCGTTGCCCACGTGGTAGCACTGCTCGACCTTGGCGGCCCAGGCCTCGCGCTCGGCGGCGATCTCGGCGGTGTAGGACTCGTCGACGCGGTAGTCGGCCAGCTCCTCGGTCAGGGCCACGAGCGCCTCGCGGGCGTCGGCCACGACCATCTCAGCGCTCTGCTTGGCGGCATCGAAGGGCGTGATGTTGATATTGACGAAGGAGACGTCGGGGTTCTTGAACTGCGTCTTCGAGGCCGTCGTGAAGTCGGAGTAGCGCGTGCCCACGCCGATGATCAGGTCGGCCTTGTCGGCCAGGTGGTTGCCCGAGTCGCCGCCGGTGGAGCCGACGCCGCCCACGGAGCAGGGGTGATCGCAGTTGATGGCGCCCTTACCGGCCTGCGTGTCGGCGACCGGGATGCCGGTCGCGGCGGCGAATGCGCGCAGCTCCTCGGAGGCCTCGGAGTAGATGGTGCCACCGCCGGCGATGATGAGGGGGCGCTTGGCGGCGCGGATCTTGGCGACCGCGCGCTCGAGGGCGGCGCGCTCGACCGGGGGACGGCGCACGTGCCACACGCGCTTGGCGAAGAACTCGATCGGCCAGTCGTAGGCCTCGGCCTGAACATCCTGGGGCAGGGCGATCGTCACGGCACCGGTCTCAGCCGGGTCGGTCAGGACGCGCATGCCACCCAGCAGCGAGGGGATCAGCTGCTCGGGACGGTTGATGCGGTCGAAGAAGCGCGAGACGGGACGGAACGCGTCGTTGACGGTCACGTCGAGCGAGGTCGGATCCTCGAGCTGCTGGAGAACCGGGTCCGGGATGCGGGTCGCGAACTGGTCGGAGGGGAAGATGAGGACGGGCAAGCGGTTGGTCGTAGCCGTCGCAGCACCGGTCACCATGTTGAGCGAGCCGGGGCCGATCGACGCAGTCGTCATCCAGGTCTGCAGGCGGTTCGTCGTCTTGGCGAATGCCGCGGCCGCGTGGACGGCGCCCTGCTCATTGCGGGGCATGATGTAGGGCATCGGGTTCTCGCCCTCGGCGGGCGCGATCTCGTTCTGCAGCAGGGCCTGACCGATGCCGGCGACGTTACCGTGGCCGAAGATGCCGAAGGCGCCCGCGATGAGGCGGCGCTCGACGCCGTCGCGCTCGGTGTACTGATTGGACAGGAAGCGGATGATTGCCTGTGCAACCGTCAGGCGTACGGTTCCCTTGTAGGCTTCTTTGCTCATGGGTTGTCCTTTCGGGGCTGTCTTACTTGTTCATGGGGAGTCGGGGGTCCACTTCCTGGTTTTCCCAGGTCGCGCGGATCCAGTGGTGCGCCGGATCGTCGGGGGCGAGCCACACGAGGTCCTCATTCGGTCCGGCCATGACGTTCAGGTAGTACATGTCGTAGCCGGGGGCCGCGACGCAGGGGCCGTGGTAGCCGTGGGGCACGAGGGCGACGTCGCCGTCGTGGACCTCACAGCACAGGTCGATCGGGCGGCCGGGGCTGCCGTAGGTGCGGTGCAGGCCAAAGCCCTTGGACCCCTCGGGGCCATCTTCGATCTCGAAGTAGTAGATCTCTTCGAGCTCGCGCTCGTCCTCGGAGTCCTGCTCATGCTTGTGGGCCGGGTAGGAGGACCAGTTACCGCCGGGGGTGATGACCTCGCAGGCCAGCAGGTGGGAGGTGGTGACGCCCTCGACGGCCAGGGAGTAGTTGTTGACCTGGCGCGAGCAGTCGCCGGCACCGCGCAGGTCGACGCGGACCTGGCTCTTGGGGTAGTAGGCGACGTCTATGTCGCGGGTGGCGATCGCGGAGGGGAAGGCGAAGCGGCCGCCGCTGGCGGAGGTGATGGTCAGGCTCTTGCCTCGTCCGACGTACAGGTAGTCGGTGACGCCGGAGAAGACGCCGCGACGGCCTTCCAGCTCGAAGGTATGCCCGTCGACCTCGACGGTCGCGCCGCCGGCGAGGGGCAGGACGAGGAGCTCGGCCTCGCCGGTTTCGACAACCTGGGAGGCACCGGCCTCAAGAACGAGGACGCGCAGGCCCGAGAAGGCCCAACCGGCACGCTGGGGGTCAATGTCGACGGTGAAATTGCCGTGGCCGGAGGAGCCGGCGGGAACGTAAATATCGGGAAGAGTCATCGTAGTCTCCTGAAAGTTGGGCATCGGTGCCGCTGGATAAAAAGGGGAACGAGGCTGGGGCGAGTCGGGTGGGTTACGGGAGGACCCCCGTTTCGATGAAGGAGTGCAGCTGCTCAAGGGTGGGCATCGCTGTCGAGCATTCGATGTGCGAACACACGTAGGCTCCCGCAGCCGAGGCGTAACGGATCGTGCGCTCGAGGTCCCACCCTTCGACGAGGCCGTGGATGAGCGCGCCTCCGAAGGCGTCCCCCGCACCAAGTCCGTTGACAACGTCGACGTCCCAGGCATCAACCCACACGCGCTCGTCGGCGGTCTTGGCGAGAGTCCCCTTGGGCCCCTGCTTGACGATCGCGAGTCGAACACCGCGCTCGAGGAGGGCGTCAGCAGCACCTTCGGGATCGGAGACGCCGACGGCCATCTCGCATTCCTGGCGGTTACCGACGGCGACGTCCACGCGGGACAGGACGGCTGCGACGCGCGAACGCGCCTGGGCCATGCCGCTCCACAGATTGGAGCGGTAGTCGAGGTCGAGGATCGTCACGCCATTGGAGCGGTCGCGGTGATCGAGGGCGCGCAGGTGCAGGCCGAAGGAGGAGTCGCGCGACAGGCCGGTCACGGTGAACCAGAAGATTCCGGCGCGCTCGACGGCGTCCCAATCCACCTGGTCCTCCCTCAGCTCCAGGTCCGGGGCGCTGGGTTCGCGGTAGAAGTAGAGTGGGAAGGAATCCGGCGGGAAAAGCTCGGCAAAGGTCACGGGGGTATGGAAGTCGCGCACGGTGACGACATGGTCGGAGGAGACGCCGAGGCGTTCCAGCTCCCGGGTCACGAAACGGCCGAAGGGGTCATCCCCCACGCCGGTGATGACGCCCGAGCGATGCCCGAGGCGCGCGGCGGCGACGGCGACGTTCGTCGGGCTGCCGCCAAGGAACTTTCCGAAGGTCTCGACGTCTTCGAGGTGTGCGCCAACCTGGAGAGGAAAAATGTCAATACCGGAACGACCCATTGTCAGAATGTCGACATAGCGGCGCTCGAGAGACATGGTGTCTCCTTCCTCTCCGTTGGGGTGGCCCGTAAACCTTCCGTACCAAGGATGCACTATCATCAGACAATCGTCAAACTTTGTCCATACAATATGTAACAGCGCGTCACTCTTCCTCCTGACATCAACGCTGATACCATGTAACCGTATTTAATTAACACAGTCGTCGCGCCGCACACGAAGGTTTGACATGTCCAAAGCATCGCCCACCTCGGGGAACACTCCCTACGTTCCAGACATTACGCTGGATCGCTCCTCCCCCGTGCCGCTGTACTTTCAGATTTCGGAGCCCATCGCACAGCTCATCAACTCCGGCGCACTGCCCGCTGACACGCGCCTGGAGGACGAACTGTCGATGGCTGCGCGACTGCACGTCTCCCGCCCCACGGCACGACAGGCGCTCCAGCGCCTCGTCGACCGCGGCCTCCTGACGCGCCGTCGCGGCGTCGGCACAATCGTGTCTCCGCGCCACGTCCACCGCCCCATGGAACTCACCTCCCTGATGCGCGACCTCGTCGACGCCGGCCACAAGGTCCACACGACGATCCAGCGCTACGAGGCACGCCCCGCCAACGCTCAGGAAGCCGACGCTCTCAAGATCACCGAGGGCACCCTCATCGTCCACATCGAGCGCACGCGTTTTGCCAACGACGAGCCGATCGCCGTGCTCACCAACTTCATCCCGGCGGACATCGCGCCGACCATGCAGGAGCTCGAGTCCGCCTCCCTCTACGACCTCATGCGCGAGCGCGGGGTCACCCTGGCCTCGGCCCGCCAGGTGATCGGTGCCCGCAGCGCGACGACGAAGGAAGCCAAGCTCCTGTCCGAGCATCGCGGCGCCGCCCTACTGACGACGCAGCGCACTACGTACGACCCCTCGGGACGCATCGTGGAGTACGGCGACCACATCTACCGAGCATCGCGATACTCCTTCGAGGCCAGCCTTTTCGCACAGTGACAAAGTATTGACACTTTGTCCTAACAAACTGTTGACAGGCAGAAGCGCTCGCCGTAGACTTGTATTCGACGGAGAAAGTCGAAAGCAATCACAAAGGAGTGCTTCCCGCCATGTCCATCGAGTACACCCCCGGCCCCCTTCTGGACGCCGCGCGCAACACCCCCACCGCCCTGTGGAACGATTCCTCGGATCCGGGCGAGCTGGCGCAGTCCATCTCCTTCGGCGGCGTCGGTGCTACCTGCAACCCGACCATCGCCTACACCTGCATCAACCAGCGTCGCGACGTGTGGCTGCCCCGCATTGCGGAGCTCGCCAAGGAAATGCCCGACGCCACCGAGTCCGAGATCGGCTGGCAGGTCGTGCGCGAGCTGTCCCTCGAGGCCGCCAAGCTCCTCGAGCCCATTTTCGAGGCCGAGAACGGCCGCAACGGCCGCCTGTCAATGCAGACAGACCCGCGCCTTGCTCGCTCCGCCAAGGCTCTGGCCAACCAGGCCGAGGAGTTCCACAACCTCGCCAAGAACATCATCGTGAAGATCCCCGCCACCTCGGTGGGCGTCGAAGCCATCGAAGAGGCCACCTACCGCGGCGTCTCCATCAACGTGACGGTATCCTTCTCCGTCGCCCAGGCCGTCGTCACGGGCGAGGCCATCGAGCGCGGCCTCAAGCGCCGTGAGGCCGAGGGCAAGGACACCTCTCAGATGGGCCCGGTCGTCACCCTCATGGTGGGCCGCCTCGACGACTGGATCAAGGAGGTCGCCAAGCGTGATCGCCTGTTCATTGATCCGGGTCACCTCGAGTGGTGCGGCGTCGCCGCCTTCAAGCGCGCCTACCAGGAGTTCCAGAAGCGCGGCCTGCGCGCCCGCATGCTCTCCGCCGCGTTCCGTAACGTCATGCACTGGTCCGAGTTCGTCGGCGGCGACGTCGTCGTCTCCCCGCCGTTCAAGTGGGCCAAGCTCATCAACGACTCGGACTACAAGATGGAAGAGCGCATGGACATCCCCGTGCGCGAGGACATCATGAAGACGCTGCTGTCGATCCCCGAGTTCGTCCGCGCCTACGAGCCCGACGGCATGACCCCGGAGGAGTTCGATACCTTCGGTGCCACCGTGAGGACCCTGCGCGGCTTCCTGCAGGCAGACGCTGACCTCGACGCCCTCGTGCGCGACGTCATTATGCCCGCTCCGTGATCCATTCGGTGGCCCCACACGATGCGCGTGGGGCCACCGCCGGTCACGGTTTTTCTGCTCTCCAGCACACCCCTCTCACCTAGAAAGAAGCAAAGATGCTCAACATTGCCGTTATCGGTGCCGGCCGCATCGGCCACGTCCACGCCAAGACCATCGCCGCCCACCCCGGTGCCGCCCTCGCCCTCGTCGCCGATCCTTTCGGTGACGCAGCGCAGAAGCTGGCCGAGGTCTACGGTGCCCGTCACACGACCGACGTGGACTCCGTCTTCACCGACGAAGGCGTCGACGCCGTCGTCATCGGCTCGCCCACGCCGCTGCACATCCCCCACCTGCTCGCAGCCGCCAAGGCCGGCAAGGCCGTTCTGTGCGAGAAGCCGATCGCGCTGGACATGAAGGACGTTGAGGCCGCTCGCGACGAGCTGGGCGCCGTGTCCGTGCCCGTCATGTTCGGCTTCAACCGCCGCTTCGACCCCTCCTTCGCTGCGGTTCACGCCCAGCTTGAAGAGGGAAAGATCGGCGATCTGGAGAACCTGCTCATCATCTCGCGCGACCCCTCCGCTCCCCCGGCCGAGTACGTGAAGGTCTCCGGCGGCATCTTCCGCGACATGACCATCCACGACTTCGACATGGCTCGCTTCTTCCTGGGCGACATCGTCGAGGTGCACGCCTTCGGCCAGAACTTCAACGAGGAGATCAGGGAAGCCGGCGACTTTGACGCCGCCGTGGTCACCCTGAAGAACGCTGCCGGCGTCGTCGCGACCATCGTCAACAACCGCAAGTGCTCGGCCGGCTACGACCAGCGTCTTGAGGCCCAGGGTTCGACGGGCACGCTCAACGCGGACAACATCCGCGCCACCACCGTGCGCCTGTCCAACGCCGAGGTCACGGATGCGGCCGAGCCGTACCTGGACTTCTTCCTGCAGCGCTACGCGGACGCCTACCGCATTGAGCTGACCAAGTTCATCGAAGCGGTCGTCGCGGGCACCAAGCCCACGCCGTCCATCGACGATGCGATCGAGGCTCTGCGTCTGGCCGAGGCCGCCACGGAGTCGGCGAAGACCGGCAAGCCCGTGTCGCTGGCCTGATAGCGTCTCGAAAGTCCCGGCGGGGTTCCCTCCCCTCCGGGACTTTCGTATAGTGTGCGAGTAAAGGAGGTGTCCATGGCCGCACGCGAGCGTCCCGTGACGCAGTCCGACGTCGCGAAAGCAGCAGGCGTCTCCCGAGGCCTCGTCTCTCAGGCACTATCCGGTGGCGGTCGCATGAGTCCCTCAACGCGCACCCACATCCGCGAAACAGCAGAAAAACTCGGCTACTACCCGCATTCCGCAGCTTCCGAGCTGGCTGGTGGACATTCGAAGCGCCTCGTCCTCATTCTTCCGTACCTGACCAACCCGTATTTCGATGAGATCTCCAGCCATCTGCGCGCCGCGGCGTCCGCGCGCGGCTACTCGCTCATCGTCATGGTGTCGGACCTGACGAGATCCTCTCAGGTCGAGCGGGACACGATCGCCGAAGCGGTCGGGATGCATCCCGCCGGCATCATTTTCATCGGCACGTCGCAATCGACCGAGGAGCTTGTCACTCTGTCGCGCCGCGTCACGGTCTGCACACTAGATCGCAGCGTTCCCGACGGCACGATCTGGGCGGTTCGAATCGACGAGGCCGCCGCGGCCCGGGCTATCGTCTCCCACTTGCTCACGCAGGGATACCAGTCCCTGTGCTACCTCTCCCCTCCCCCGTCGCACCGGGAAGCCATCGTGTTTGAACGCGTCGCACAGTGCCGCAGGGCTGCCGAGCGCGAGGGCATAGACCTGCACGAACTGGATGGCGCCGACGTGGAAGCCTCCGTCGCAGCTGCGGCCCAGATGCCGGCTCCCGCGCTGATTGCCTTTAACGACATGGTGGCGACGCGCGCTGCAACAGCGGCCTATCGCCACGGCCTCACCCTTGGGACCGACCTCGGCATCGTCGGTTACGACGACATCGACCTGGCACGGCGCCCCGGCTTTGAGCTCTCGTCGATCAATCAGAATCCCCAAAAGCTCGCGCAGGCGACCGTCTCATCGGTACTCTCTGCGCCGTCCCACGAGGCGACGACCCTCAGCACAGTCCCCCGCCTCATCGTGCGCCAATCCTCCACTCGGCGAGACTCCTAACCGTTCGCGCATGTCACCCATCATCCTGCCCTTGTCAGGACAAAGAATTTACGCTAGAGTTTGTCATGCCAAATGGTAACGCGCGTTTTCAGCGCTGATGCGCGCCTTCCCCGCAATGTAGCTAGGAGCAACCTATGACAACACGAAAGCCCCTCGGCATCGGTGTCATCTCTCTGGGTTGGATGGGACGACTTCACTCACGTGCCTACGCCAACGTCACGAAGCATTTCCCCGACCTTGAGGTCGCACCCCGCCTTGTCGCGGCCGCTGACCCCTCCCCCCAGGCACGCGAAGACGCCCTCGACGTCCTCGGTTTTGAGCGCGTGTACGAAGACTACCGCGACCTGCTCGCGGATCCCGAGGTCGACGCGGTCTCGATCGCGTCCCCCAACTTCTTGCACCACGAGATCGCCCTAGCGGCGATCAAGGCCGGCAAGCCCTTCTGGATCGAAAAGCCGATGGGCGTCAACGCCGCACAGTCCCGGGAGATCGCGCTGGCCGCCGAAAAGGCTGGCCTCGTGAGCGCCGTCGGCTTCAACTACCGTCACACACCGGCCATCGAGTACATGCGTTCCCTCGTGCGCGACGGCTCGCTGGGCCGCATCACGAACGTGCGCGTGTGGTTCATCGCCGACTACAACTCCTCCCCCCTTTCTCCCCTCACGTGGCGCGCGTCGCGCGAGAAGGCCGGTGCCGGTGTCGTTCCCGACCTGATGAGCCACGGAGCAGACCTGGCCCAGTACGTCGTGGGCCGCATCGACTCGGTCAGCGCCATCACCGATACGTTCATCAAGGAGCGCCCGATCCCCACGAAGATGGGCGTGGGCCACTCCGGCTTTGAGATCGGCGACGAGGTCGGGCCGGTCGAAAACGAAGACTACGTCGCAGCGCTGGTGCGCTTCGACAATGGCGCCGTCGGCACCCTGGAGTCGTCTCGCGTCAGCGTCGGTCCTCGCGCCGAATACGTTGTCGAGGTGTACGGCACCCAGGGCAGCGTGCGCTGGAATTTCGAGCGATTCAACGAGCTGGAGGTCTGCATCGGAGACGGTGGACCCACCCACGGCTACACGCGCGCCATGGCAAACCCCGCGTGGGGTCAGTGGGCTCACTTCCAGCCCGCCATCGGCACCTCGATGGGCTTTGACGACATGAAGGTGATTGAGGCCCAGCAGTTCCTGTCCTCGATCGCCGCCTCCACTCAGCTCGCTCCCTCAGCCGCGGACGCATGGTGCGCCGCGGAAGTCGACGAGGCAGTGGTAGCCTCCGCAGCGGACGGCACCTGGCACGCCGTCCCCCGGGTCTCGGCCCCCACCACCTTTGACCGATAATTGTTCCGTTTCAACAACGTAGTTAAGGAAATCCATGTCCAGCAAGAACCTGTCGCTCGCGACGGTGACGCCTGCTCAGCTGCATGAAGCGGTTGAGAAGACACCTGCCTCCGGGCCCCGCCGCGGCGTTTTTGCCATCGCCGCCGTCGCCACCCTCGGCTCCCTGCTCTTCGGTTACGACACGGGCGTTATCTCCGGCGCACTGCCCTACATGTACATGCCGTATGGCGCTAATGGCCTCGGCCTGACCGCGCTGGAAGAGGGCGGCATCTCCGGTGTCCTCCTCCTCGGCGCAGCATTCGGTGCCCTGTTCGGCGGCGTCATGTCCGACCGCTGGGGCCGTCGCCACAACATCACACTCCTGGCAATCCTGTTCTTCTTCGGTGCCGTTGGCAACGCCCTCTCCCCCAACGTGTGGGTGATGTACATCTTCCGCGCGATCCTCGGCTTCGCCGTCGGCGGTGCCTCCGCGACGGTTCCGGTCTACCTCGCTGAGACCGCCCCCAAGCGCATCCGCGGCGCCATCGTCGCCGTCGACCAGCTCATGATCGTCACCGGCCAGCTCCTGGCCTTCTCGATCAACGCGCTCATCGCCACGCTGCGCGGCGGCCCCGAGCTGACCGTCACCGCCGACCCCTCCGGTCTGCTCCCCGCCGAGTACATCGGCAAGATGATCGACTTCGACACCCTGGCCCTCATGCAGGCCTCGCGCGGCGGCACTCTGAGCACCGCCGAATACCACGAGTTCCTCTCGCAGCTGACCGTCTCGACCGGTAACGGTGACACGTGGCGCTACATGATCGTCCTGTGCTCTATCCCCGCCATCGCCCTGTGGATCGGCATCCGCCTGATGCCCGAGTCCTCGCGCTGGTACGTGGCCAAGGACCGTCTCTACGAGGCGATCGGTGCCCTCAAGCGCGTGCGCAACGAGGCCGTCGATGGCCCCATCGTGGACGAGCTCCAGGAGATCGTGACTGTCCACCAGGCTGAGGCCTCCAGCGAGCACAAGGGCTTCGGCCACGTGTGGCGCACCCCCTGGCTGCGTAAGCTCATGCTTGTCGGCATCTTCCTGGCCATGACCAACCAGCTGACGGGTGTCAACACCGTCATGTACTACGCGCCCAAGGTCCTGCAGTACGCGGGCATGGACACCTCCTCCGCGATCGTCGCTCAGGTCGCCAACGGCGTCATGTCCGTGATCGGCTCTACCATCGGCATCTGGCTGATCCTGAAGTTCCGCCGCCGCCAGATCCTCATTTCAAACGTCATCGGCGTGGGTATCTGCCTCCTCGCGATTGCCGCCGTCTTCCAGTTCATGATTGCCCCCTACATGAACGCGCAGCAGACGCCACCGGCGTGGGCCGCCTACGTCATCCTCGGCCTCATGGCCGTGTTCATGCTGATCGTCCAGTCCTCGAACGGCACGATCGTGTGGACCATGATGGGTGAGATCTTCCCGAACAACGTCCGTGGCGTCATGAACGGCACCGCCGTCTTCTGCCTGTGGGTTGTCAACGCGATCATCGGCTGGACCTTCCCGGTCATGATGGAGGGCCTGGGCGGTGGCCTCACCTACACCGTCTACGGCATCATCAACCTCGTGGTCGCCGTCATCCTCTACCGCATCATGCCCGAGACTTCGGGCAAGTCGTTGGAGGAAATCGAGAAGGAGATGGAAGAGCGCTTCTCCTGATCGATGGGGTGGGGGTACCACGGTGCCCCCACCCTCCTCTCACCCCTTACTTTGTCTGAACAAACATTCATTCTCTGTTAGAATTACACGCACCGGCACACTGGCCGATGCAACACCGCGACTCATAGGAGAGCTGCAATGACTCACGTCTACGATCCTGCAACCGCGATCAACGACCCCAATGGCATCACCTGGGGCATGCACCCCATCGCCTGGCGTAACGACGACATTCCCGAGGTCGGCGAATGGAACACCATCGACGTCATGTTCGACGACCTGGCCGAGGCCGGCTTCGCTGGCACCGAGGTCGCCGGCTGGTACCCCTCGAAGGAAGAGACGAAGGAAAAGGCCGACGCCGCGGGCCTGAAGATCGTCGCGCAGTGGTTCTCCAGCTTCATCGTCCGCGACGGCGTTGAGGCCGTCATCCCGGACTTCCGCGCCACCTGCGAGTACCTGCAGTTCCTGGGCGCCACCCGCGTCGTTGTCTCCGAGCAGACCGGCTCGGTGCAGGGCATCCGCGACATCTGCATCTTCGAGAACAAGCCCGTTCTCAAGGACGAGGAGTGGCCGGTCCTGGCCGAGGGCCTGAACAAGCTCGGCGAGATCGCCCACGAGTACGGCCTTGACCTGGTCTACCACCACCACCTGGGCACTGTCGTTCAGACCAAGGATGAGACGCTGCGCCTGCTCGAACTGACCGATCCGGACAAGGTCTCACTGCTCTTCGACACGGGCCACGCGTTCGTGGGCGATGGCGATGTCATGGGTCTGCTGCGCGGCGCGATCGACCGCATCAAGCACGTGCACTTCAAGGACGTGCGTCCCGCCAAGTTGGAAGAGTCCCGTGCGGCAAAGCGTTCCTTCCTCGATTCCTTCCTCGCCGGCATGTTCACGGTCCCCGGCGACGGCACCATCGATTTCACCGAGCCCTATTCCTTCCTCGTTGAGAACGGCTACAAGGGCTGGATCCTGGTTGAGGCCGAGCAGGACCCGAAGATCGCTCCTCCGCTCGAGTACGCGCACATCGCGCGTGACTACGTGTTGAGCACGCTGCTGGGTCAGTGAGCAGCTTCGCGCGGTTCCTCAACTTCCCGCGCGAATCATGTGGGGGTGGAAGCGACTCGTTCGCTTCCACCCCCTTGTGCGCCACCAACGAGCGCGCTTCCTCACCTCTCTCCCCACCGGCATATTGGCACGATACAAGGAATACTCATGGATCTGTCGACGCTGAGCGCCCTCACCTGGGTCACTCTCATCGCGGCGGCCGCGCTCACCGGGCTGGCGAAAACCGCCGTGCCGGGGCTTGCCTCGATCGCGGCCGCGCTCTTCGCACTGGTCTTGCCCGCGAAAGAGTCGACGGGCGTCATGCTCGCGCTTCTCCTCATCGGCGACGCGATCGCCCTGTGGGCGTACCGCCGCGATGCAAACACGGCGGTCCTGAGATGCCTCGTGCCGTCGGTGCTGGCCGGCGTGGGGCTCGGGGCTCTCCTGCTGGCGGTAAGCACGCAGGCTCAGATGCGCCGCACAATCGGCGCAATCCTCCTGCTCCTCGTCATCGTGACGCTCGCCCAGCGCCGCTGGGGACCTCCGCGCGTCAGCCAGGGGCGCTTTGCTCGAGCAGCCTACGGGACGCTCGCGGGATTCACGACGATGGCGGCGAACGCGGGCGGGCCGGTGACCTCCATGTACTTCCTGGCCTCACGCTTTTCGGTGAGCGAGTTCCTGGGCACCACAGCCTGGTTCTTCTTCACGGTGAACGTCATCAAGGCACCCTTCACGATCGGCATGGGCCTGCTGCGCCTCGAGCACCTGCCCCTCATCGGGCTGCTGGCCCCCGTTGTCCTTGCGTGCGCGTGGGCGGGGCGCCGCCTTGCGGCCCGCATCCCCCTGCGCATCTTCGAGCCCCTCGTTATCGCGACGACGATCGTGGCAACGGTGCCGCTGCTCGTATAAAAAGTTGTCGGTCATGCCACCACAGCACGCTCGATAGGACCCCTTACTCGGCAGATCCTCCCACCTGCAGAGTCAGGCTCATTCCCCTGTCGCGAAGCATCGTAAAGGGATTGAGACACTCCACCCCAAGCGCAGCACATGCATCTGGAATCTTGATCCGCCTCTTCGATCTCGGTGCCGACTTTTCATGCGTGACGACCACCCACCCATTAGCCAGCGCATGCGCAATGATCCATGAGTCCGCAACGCGTTGAAACTCGCTGACTGCAGGCGGCTCATAGTTGTCTTTTGCCCACTTCATGACCTGCTGATAGCGGGCCACCACGCGCGAGTCGGGTGCAATAAAGCGTTGCTTATACTGCTTCGCCCAGCGCTTGAGAGGATCGCCGTCACCCGCTTCACCCAGTTCGTCGTACACCGACTTGATACTCACGGCGTGATGAGAGTCGAATAGCTGAACAAGGAAGTCCCAATATCCGGGAGCCAGATCGAACGCATAGTACGTGTTAGCCGCATCGATGAAGACGTTCGTGTCAAGGCCGTACAT
>CAUTRF010000011.1:0-41621 GCA_963540795.1 uncultured Actinomyces sp. | reverse complement strand
GTGGGCTATGTCCAAAAATGACCGTGTTAAATTACGTGCGACTTTTGGGTGGGTGTCACCGGAAAGGGGAGGTTCCAGGCGCCGGGTGTGCCTGGCCAGGCATGTCACGCGGCCGGGCATGTCACGCGTGGGTTAGGCCGCCAGCGCTCTCAGCCCCGGCCCTGTGGTTCCTCAACAATGTCGCACGTAATTCCCCTGTGCGTATTTCAGATTTTGAAATTGCACCGTTGGAATTGCAACGTTTGTGGGCTATGTCCAAAAATGACCGTGTTAAATTACGTGCGACTTTTGGGTGGGTGTCACCGGAAAGGGGAGGTTCCAGGCGCCGGGTGTGCCTGGCCAGGCATGTCACGCGGCCGGGCATGTCACGCGTGGGTTAGGCCGCCAGCGCTCTCAGCCCCGGCCCTGTGGTTCCTCAACAATGTCGCACGTAATTCCCCTGTGCGTATTTCAGATTTTGAAATTGCACCGTTGGAATTGCAACGTTTGTGGGCTATGTCCAAAAATGACCGTGTTAAATTACGTGCGACTTTTGGGGGATCCAGGAAAGGGGAGGTGCACATACAACGCGGCCCCCCGCGCGAGGCGAGCGCGACCGCGGCGGGCCTCGTCCCCTACGATGGGAACCATGAACCTCAGCTTCCCCGAGCGCATCCGCGTCGACGCCATCATCCAAGCCGCCATGGACATGGAGGCCGCGCCCCTCCTGCACGAGCTCGCGCCCATCGGGGACGACGAGACGCCCCAGGCGATCCTCGCGGGCACCCGCAAGGCCCAGCGCTTCGTGCTCGGCATCCTCGACGGGCGCACCGTCCTGGTCGTCACCTCCGGCATCGGCCTGGCCAACGCCGCCTCCGCGACCGCACGCGCCCTCACCCTCGTCGAGGCACCCATCGTCATCGCGGCCGGCACCACCGGCGGCCTCGCCCGCGACATCAACGTCGGCGACATCGCCGCCGGCACCCGCGCCATCTACGGGCAGGCTGACGCGACCGCCTTCGGCTACGCCATGGGCCAGATCCCCCAAATGCCCGTCGACTACACCACCTCCGAAGCCGCCGAGGAACGCCTGCCCATCCTGCGCGGCCTCATCAAGCACCCCGTGCGCGCCGGCCGCATCGTCTCCTCCGACTCCTTCTGTACCGAGGCCAACGTCGGCCCCATGCGCACGCGCTTCCCCGACGCCATCGGCACCGACATGGAAACCTGCGCGATGGCCCAGGTCTGCTGGTCCTGCGACGTCGACTGGATCTCGCTGCGAGCCGTCTCCGACCTGTGTGGCCCCACCGCCGACCAGGCCTTCCACATGGACGGTGCCCGCGCCGCCGCGCACAGCGCCCAGGCCGTGCGCGCCTACCTGACGCTGCTCTGAGCGCCCCGGCTATACCCTGCGGCCCCCACTGAACCGCGCCCCGGCCTCGTCGCCCCGGCCTCGTCGCCCCGAACGAACGGAAACGATCATGACCCGCCCCGCACGCGTCCTCATGGTGTGCACCGGCAACATCTGCCGATCCACGATGGCCCACGCGATCCTCGAACAGGCCGCCGCGCGCACCGGCGTGGACGTCGTCGTCGATAGCGCCGGCGTCTCCGACGAGGAAGCCGGCAACCCGATCGACCGCCGCGCCGCCCGCGTGCTGCGCGACGCCGGGTACGCCGTGCCTGACCACCGTGCGCGCCAGATCCGCCTCGGCGAGCTGGGGGAGTGGGACCTCATCCTGGCCATGACCTCGCGCCACCTGAGCGTCCTGGAGCGCCTCGCCGATCGCGCGGGGATCGAGCATGAGGGCGCGCCGGCGTCCGCTTCAGATCTGCGCTCCGCCGACGTCCCGCGCATGTGCCTGTACCGCGACCTCGACCCCGAGGGCAGCGGCGACGTGCCCGACCCGTGGTATGGCGGCCACCAGGACTTCCTGGACACCCTCGAGGTCATTGAGCGGGTCACCCCGCAGATCCTGACGCTTCTCAGCTGACGGGCCTTGTTGGCGCGCTGAGCGGGCTTTCTCCCAATGTTGCACGTAATTCCAAAACGGTAAGTTTTGGAGTCCTCTGAAAACCGCGGAATTTCAACGATGTGAATTCAAATGTTGAAATAGTGGTGGGGGAATTACGTGCGACATTTTTGGGTAAGTGTGGTGTGTGGCGTCAAGATGCCCGTCCGAGGCCGTGGTGCGGCAGGTAGAGACCGCCCAAGGTCTGCAGGAAACCGATGTTCTTGGCAGCCGCGCGAGCTCCCTCAGCTTCCGCGTGCGACACGAGGCCTTGGATCGCCTTCACCGATGCCGGGACCTCTCGCGCAAAGTCACCATTCATGACGTCGTCATAGGTGAAACGAAGGACGACGTATCCGCGCCGTAGAAGTTCACGGTCGCGCTTGAGGTCCTTCTCGCGCTGTTCCTTCGACGAGTGGAAGGCCCAGCCATCCACCTCGATGACGATGAAGCCGAGGATGATCATGTCGACCTCGCCAACTCCTTCGATCCAGACTCCGACCTGCGGGTTTAGTCCCATGTCGATCAGGATCAGGCGTGCAACCGTCTCGAGGATCGACCGCGCGCGGTCAGTCGACAGGGTGGCCTCGCGCAGGTGGGGGACTCTGCTGCCGGACGTTGGCAACGTCAGGGTTGAGATGTCGTACAAGCCTTGGTTGCGCGCGGCATCGAGCATCGGCAGGGACACCTTCAGCGGCATGCAGACGAGCACTCGCTCCAAGACTGTTCCGATACTGGCTACGTGAGTGCGTCTTTCTTCGTCGCTTATGATCTGTTCCCTATGGATGCATACGTCATCGAAGCGGCGTAGCTTTGACGGGTGCATTCCTCGGTTATATGCAACTGACAGGTGGGTCTTTTGGGGGCGTTCCTCCGTGAGAACCGGAAGCCCGTATATTTGCGCAGCGCTCACGCAGGAGATGCACGCGTTGTAGACGAAGGCTCGGACCTGGTCCAACGTGTAACGGTTGGGATCATAGATCCAGCCTCGGTAGTGTCCGATGGCCTGGGGCAGCATCGTAGGAGTGAGCTCTGCGTGGCGCAGACTCGATAGTTTAGTGATTCCGTGCCGTTTACGTAGCTCTTCGTTGAGGTCCATACATAGATCGTGCTACTTTGTGGCGCTTTATGTGAACTGTTTGAAAAATCTGTGGATAACTAAGAAATTTCGCACGTAATTCCCTGCCGAGGTCATTTTGAAACCTCGTGAAAACCGCATGATTTCAACGATGTGAATTCAAATGTTGAAATAGCGGTGAGGGAATTACGTGCGAAATTGGAAGGCTGAACTCAGTCGGGCAGGGGTGCCCCGGCCTCGGTGAGAAGCGTGCGGATCTGCTCCTCGACACCCTTCGTACCGCGACCTATCGCGACCAGCTGACCGTCCGCGCCCGCAATGAAGTGCGTCGGCCACGCCGTGGCACCGTAAGCCTTGAAGGCATCGAGGTCGGGGTCCAGGGCGACCGGGTAGGTGATGCCCAGCTTCTCGATCGACGCGTTCACGACCGACGCGTCACGCTCGTAGGCCTGCTGGGGCGAGTGCACGCCCACAACGACCAGCCCGTAGTCCTTGTACTTCTCGTAGATCGCCTCAAGCTCGGGGATCTCACGCTGGCAGTTCGTGCACGAGCTCGACCAGAAGTCCACGAGCGTCACCGTGCCGGAGGGCTGGCCCAGGGCGTTGATCCACTCCGAGGCCTGGATCGTCGGCATGACGCCGCAATCCTTCGCGCCACCACGCGCGCACTGCGCGAAGTCGGTGCTCGCCTCGACCTCCTTCTCGGGTTCGCACGCGCCGTCCTCGCAGGCGCCCTCGGTGCCCGCCTCGAGCGAGGCCGTGTAGTCCGGGATCATGCGCTGCAGGGCCATCGGGGCGTCCGTCGCGATACCCAGCGCGAGCGCGATCATGGCGACGCCCGCAGCGATGCGCAGGGGGCGCTGGCGGGTCTTCAGGAAGCGTGCCGCGACGCCCGAACCCGCGATCGCGACGATCGTCAGCGGGATCGACACGCCAATCGCGAAGGAAATGGCCAGGCCGATGATGTGCCAGGTGATCTGCCCGGAGCTCGAGGCCACGATGATCGAGGTCAGCACGGGACCTGCGCACGGCACGAACGCCGCGCCCAGAACGAGGCCGAGGCCGAAGCCCGCGCTGTCGCCCGTCGTGCGAGGCGCCAGGCGTGCGAAGGGGCGCTCCAGCACTTCCATGATCTTCGGGACGATCATGCCGATGCCGACGGCCAGCAGCAGGATGATGCCGGTCCAGCGGATCAGCGCCTGCGGCAGGTTCAGCAGGCTCAGCAGCGCCGAACCCGCGACGGTGATCAGCATGAACGAGGTGACCAGTCCCAGGACAATGAGCACGGGACGACGCGTTACCGACTCGCTTCCGTCAGCCTTGACGGCCTTCTTCGGCGCTTCTCCGCCCAGGTTTACGCCCGGGGCGATGCGGAACAGTGCTGGGTCGATGCCGGTCGAGGCTCCGTCAGGGGAATCGGTGGAATGCGCCCCGGCCTCGTTCGAGGAGGACGCGGAATCGCGGCCACCCGCTGCTCCCAGGAAGAGCGCGGGCAGGACGGGAAGGATACACGGGGAGATGCCCGTGATGAAGCCGCCGAGCAGGCCGAGCAAGAGGAACATAGGTTCACCTTACTTGGAAGTGGTTGAAAATGCGCGCTACCTATCGACTGTCAGCATGACAAGCGGATGGCGTGGCCGGCCCCTGAAAAGTCGCACGTAATTCTCTCCCTGGCATTTCAAACTTTGAAACCGGATCGTTGGAATCATGCGGTTTTCGGCCGCACTCTAAAACTGACCCGGTGAAATTACGTGCGACATTTTGGGGGTGCGGCGACGAGGCCGTGGCGCGCCGCGCCTACAGCGACAGGACCAGGTCCGCGCGCTCCTTGGTGCGATCGACGAGAGCCATGTTCGCCGCGTCCACCGTGCGCACCCAGTGCGCGGCGTCCGCGCGGTCGCGGCCAAAGCTCATGTGCCGGTCGATCAGGCGCGAGGCGAGCTCCTCAAACGGCGTGTCGATGAAGACGAGCAGGTCGATGAGGCCGCGTACGTCCGCCCAGCCGGGCAGCTCGAGGCCCAGGTAGTTGCCCTCCGTGATGACGACGCCTTCGACCTCGACGGGCAGGGAGGCGGCGACGGGCTCGTGCAGGTCGCGCCGGTAGTCGGGGGCGAGGACCACGCCGTCCGCGCGGCGTACGCGCCCCAGGAGGGCGACGTATCCGCCCACGTCAAAGGTGTCGGGCGCGCCCTTGTGGTCCGCGATCCCGCGCGCGGCCAGCACGGCGTTGGACATGTGGAAGCCGTCCATGGGGGCCAGGCCCGCGACAGGGATGTCGGCCTCGGGCAGGGCGCGAGCGAGCTCGGTGGCGATCGTCGTCTTGCCGGTCCCGGGAGGACCTGTCAGGCCCAGCACGCGCACGGGGTCACCGAGGCGTGCGCGCTCGGCCACGGCCTCAACGATGCGCATGGTGATCGACGAGGCCTGGGCGCGCTCAGCAGAAGCGGCCTGCAGTCCCGAGCCCGCCCGTAAGGAAGTCACGCCTTGATGACGGGCAGCGTCGACCAGGGGAAGTTGATCCACTTGTCGGTGTACGCCCACACGTAGTCGGGCTCGATGATGGACACGGGCTTCTTGTAGATGACCGCGCTGCGCGCCTCGACGCGCACGGCGGCGGAGCCATCGAGAGAGAGGCCGTGCTCGTCGATGAGGTCCATGACCATCTTGAGGGTCTTGCCGGAGTCGGCGACGTCGTCGACGACGAGGACGCGCTTGCCGTTCATCGCGGAGACGTCCATGAGTGGGGGAAGCAGCATGGGCTCCTCGAGGGTTTCGCCGATGCCGGAGTAGAACTCGACGTTCATGGTGCCGATGGCCTTGACGTCCATCGCGTAGGCGATGGCACCGGCGGGAATGAGGCCGCCGCGCGCGATGGCGACGATCAGGTCCGGGATCCAGCCCGAGTCGACGATCTGGCGAGTGAGCTCACGGGACGCGTCGCCGAAGCCCTCCCAGGTGAGGACCTCACGGTCGGGAGCGGTGGTGGCGTCGGGGCTGGCGGTGGTACCCATGGCTTCCTTCTCTCGGGGGTGTTGGCATCAAGGGTATCGCCGTCGGGCGGGTGTGTGCGCGCCCGCCCGGGTTACAAAACTGTGACGTGGGCAGATGCACGCGCGGGCAGCTTTCCGGCCCCGGGAGGCCCCGAGGCTGGACCCGAGGCTGGCCCCGAGGCTGGACCCGAGGCCGGGCCTGGGAGGCCCCTCCCCAAAATTCGCACGTAATTTAACTAGGTCAGTTTTTGAGTATGGCTTAAAACGTTGCAATTCCAATGGTCTGATTTCAAAGTTTGAAAGAGTGAGGGGGGAATTACGTGCGACATTTTTGGGTAAGCGGGAACGTGGGCAGACGTGTGCCGTGCGAGGGCGTTCTGCGCGGGACCTCGTCGGCGTCGGTGCTAGCGACGCCGGCAAATCGAGGCGAGCTCACGCTCGTAGGCGCGCCCGGGCGAGGCGGCCTGCCCGCGGTGCTCCCACGTGAGGATCAGCGCCGGGTTGAAGGCGCGCGAGCACGCCCCGCACGAGGAGACGCGCCGCGGCGCCCGGTACAGGCGGCGGGTGGCCCCGCAGCGCGGGCAGGTGCCCACCCAGGGCGCGTCCGGGGAGGGCAGGGACGAGGGGAGCCGCGCGGAATCCGGGGCGCCGAGGGCCCGTGCGGCCCGCTTCCACGCGGCGTCGTGCCCGTGGGCGGGTCCGACGAGGGCGTGGGCGATCTCGTGCAGGATGATGCCCCGGATCGTGCCTTCGTCGTACAGGTCGGTGAGCGGGCCGGACAGGCTGATCGTGCGCGAGGTATGCGTGCACGCCCCCGCCCGGCGCTTGGCGTGGTCGAAGCGGAAACGCCAGTCGGTCAGCCCCGCAGCGTCCATGAGGGAGCGCGCGAGGGCGCGTGCCTCCGCGCGCTTCACCGGGCCCCCGCGAGCACGCCGAGCAGGCGCTTCATGGACACCTTGTTCGGCGTGCCCAGGGTCTGGGCGAACATCGAGACGCGCAGCTCCTCGGCCATCCACCGCGCCTGGGTGAGCGCGGCGTCGCGCCCGGCGTCGTACGGCCGACGCTCCAGCGCCTGCTGCGTGGCGGCGATGTCGGCCTCGGCCTGGTGAATGCGGTCCATGTCCTCCAGGTCGCGCCCCAGCGCCCCAGGCGAGGAGGCGGCGCGCTCGATGCGCACGGCCCCGGCGCGCAGGTAGCGCGCCAGATGCGGCAGCGCGAAGGCGGGCGTGGCCGACACGAAACCCTCGTAGAGCAGGGTCCGCCCGTGCGCCGCGACGTCGCGCGTGGTCTCTTCGAGCGAGGCCTGGGGGTGGGAGCGCACGGCGGCGTCGGCCTCGGCGCTGGCCTCCAGGGCCCGCACGACGTGGGAGAGGATCTGGTAGACGCGGTCCTCGTGGGCGTCGCGCGCGGCCGCCACGAGCGCCTCGAATGCCTCGGGGTCGCGCACGTCGGCGGGGGTGCTCAGCTCGTCCACGAGGGCGAGGGCCGAGGCCAGCTGCGCGTCCGCGACCAGGGCCGCCGTGTCAGCGTAGGGGGAGGCCGCCAGCATGAGGGCCTCGCGGCCCGTCCAGCGCGTGGTCACGCGGCTGGTCGCCAGGGCGATGCGGGAGAGCAGCAGGCGGGCGAGGCCGGCGCGGTGCTCGCGGTCGGCCTCGGCGGCGCTGGCCATGACGCGCACGCCCGCCGCCGGGGCCGCGGCGGTGCCCTGGGGGACCAGCGCGGGGAAGGCCCGCAGCGTCATCGCGGACGAGGTCTGGGTGATCGAGCGCGGCAGCGTCGGCATCTGCGTGATGCCGTCCGCGTGGAACGCCGGGTCCGGCGCGGGGGCCGAGGCCTGGGCGTCCTTCGGGGCGTGCGCGCCCCCGGGTGCGGACTGCGCGCCCCCGTTGGCGGCGGAGGCGTGGGTGGAGGAATCCTCCCCACCGCGCGTGGCGGCCTTCTCCGAGGCCCCGCGCCCGCGCTTGTTCCTGCGCGCCTGCTTCTCGCCGGCCTCCTCGAGGGCCGCGCGCACGGCCGTGCGCACCGCCTTGTTCGCGTCGCTGGCGAGGGATCGCTGCAGGTAGGCCAGGTCCTTGCCCGCGCCCAGCTCCTTGCCCGACGCGTCGGTGACGACGAAGGTCATGCGCAGGTGATCGGGCAGGTGGGCGCGCGCGTGCGCCAGGTCCGCCTCGCTGAGGTCCACGCCGCGCAGGACGCGCACCGCGTGGGCGAGGGCGTCCAGGACGGAACCCTCGGTGAGGGGGCGGGGCTTGGGGGCCTCGGCGCTCGCTTCGGGGCCCTGGGCGGCCTGCGCCTGTTCGGGAGCCTCCTTTTGCGAGGCCTTCTTGGGTGCCTTCGCGGGAGAATTGCGCGTCGACAGCTTGCCCGAGGTCGCGCCCCACGCGGCCAGGCGACCCATCGCGGCGTCCAGGCTCAGCGGGTCCGGCTCGTCGGAGTCGGCGGCCTTGTCAGCGTTCCCGGCGGACTTGTCCGCTGACGCCACGGCCTCGACCGGCTTGTCGCCGGCCTGCTCGATCCAGCGAGCCACCGACGCGGCCACGTCTGGCGCGGGGGCCAGGAGGCGGCGCACGCCCTTGGGCAGAGCGCGGATCGCCTCGGTCAGCAGGTCCTCGCGCATGCCCGGCACCAGCCAGTCCGTCCCCGCGTCGCTCACGCGCTCGAGCACCTCGATCGGGATGCGCATCGACACGCCGTCGCGCGGGCTGCCAGGGGCGAACTCGTAGCTGAGCGCCAGCGATAGGTCGCCGCACTGCCACCGGTCCGGGAAGCCCTCGCCCGAGGTCGCCTCGCGCGGCATCAGCAGGGACGCCGGGTAAATCAGCAGATCCGGGTGAGCGCGGCGCTCGTCCTTCCACCAGCGGTTGAACGCCGCCGCGCTGGTCACGTGCTCGGGGATCAGATCGTCGAAGAAACGGAAGCGCGCCTGCTCGTCCGCAACGAGGCCGTGGGTGCGGCTGCGGCGCTCAACCTCGCGAGCCTGCTCCACCAGGGCCTCGTTTCGGCGCTGGAAAGCGTGCCTCTCCCTCCACTGGCCATCCACCAGGGCGTTGCGAATGAACATCTCACGGGCCAGCTCGCGGGCCGTCGTCCCCTCGCGCGTGGCCGCCAGCTCCTCGAAATGACGCGGCTCAAACGACCCCGACGACAGCGGATCCTTCGACGCCGACACCAACCCGGCCGCCAGGGCCTCCAGCGACCCCGCGCGCGGAGCGTGAGAGCGCGAGGCGGCCACGGCCTCGTCGATGACGAGGTTACCCAGGCGCCCCAGCAGCACCTCGCGGTCCGCCGCCAGCGTCAGCCCGTAGAGGGTCACGCGCTCGCGGACCATCGCCGCGCCCTTGGCGACCGACCAGAACGGCTCCGAATACGAGCGCTTGAGCAGGCCGCGCGCCGCCGGCTCCACCCACTCCGGGCGGATGCGGGCCACCGTGCGCGCGAACAGGCGCGAGGTCTCCACGAGTTCCGCGGTCATCACCCAGGCGGGGTGCCCGCTCACGCCCGAGCCCGGCCAGATCGTGAAGTGCGTGCCGCGCGCGCCCTCGTAGTCGCGCCTCGTCTCATCCCACGACCCCAGGTAGGACAGCAGGCCGACCAGCAGCGAGCGGTGCACCTGGTCCGCGTCCACGCTCGCCGTGCCCTGCCCGTAGGCCAGGACCGCGCGAACGACCGCGTCCTGCGCGCCGCCGAACTGGGCCGCCTCCACGACGTCTCCCGTCGACGGCTCGCCCACCGGCCCCGCGCCGATCCCCAGCGCGCGGGCCATCTGGCGCAGCTGGCCGACGACGTCGCGCCACTCGCGCCACCGCAGGTAGTGGAAGAACTCCGCGCGGCACATGCGCCGGAACGCCGAGCCCGACAGGTCGCGTGCCTGCACCGCCAGGTAGCGCCACAGGTTCAGGTAGGTGATGAAGTCCGAATGCGGGTCCGCCAGGCGCGCGTGCGAGGCGTCCGCCGTGCCCTGGTGCTCCGCCGGGCGCTCGCGCACGTCCTGGATCGACAGAGCCGCCACGATGACGAGCACCTCCGAGGCGCAGCCCAGGCGCTCGGCCTCCAGCAGCATGCGCCCCAGGCGCGGGTCGATCGGCAGGCGCGCCAGGTCGCGGCCGATGCCGGTGAGCCTGTACTGGGACGAGGCCGGGGAAGCGTCCGCGGTCCCACTGTCCTGCGCGAGCGCGCCGATCTCCACGAGGAGGGCCACGCCGTCGCGCACCGCCCGGCGATCCGGGGCGTCCAGGAACGGGAAGTCCTCGACCGCGCCCAGGCCCAGGGACGCCATCTGCAAGATGACGCTGGCCAGCGACGTACGCAGGATTTCCGGCTCCGTGAAGCGCGGACGCGAGAGGTAGTCGGCCTGGGAGAACAGGCGGATCGCCACGCCTTCCGCGACTCGGCCGCATCGGCCCGCGCGCTGGTTCGCGCTGGCCTGGCTGACCGGCTCAATCGGCAGGCGCTGCACCTTCGTCTTGTTGGAATAGCGGGAAATACGCGCCAAACCCGGGTCGATGACGTAGCGGATACCCGGTACCGTCAGCGACGTCTCCGCGACGTTCGTCGCCAGGACCACGCGGCGCAGGCGGTGCGGCTCGAAGACGCGATGCTGCTCGGCCGCCGTCAGCCGCGCGTACAGCGGCAGGATCTCGATGTCCCCCGGGCGGGCGCCCTTGTCGTCACCCGCGCGCCGGGACCGCCCCTTCAAGTGATCGAGGAGGGCCGCCTCCGTGTCGCGGATATCGCGCTCGCCGGGCAGGAAGACCAGGATGTCGCCGTCGCCCTCCGCGCTCAGCTCGTCCACCGCGTGGCAGATCGCGGTCTCCACGTCGATGTCCTCGCCCATGCCGTAGCCCAGCGTCGCCAGCTCGTCGTCCGGGTCCTCGAGGACCAGCTGCATGGGGCCGGACTCGGTGACGTCAGTGGTCTCGATGATCTCGGTCTCGTCCGCCTGCGCGGAGGCCTCGGATGTGTACGACGAGGGCGTCGTCGGGCCGAGGGGACGGTAGCGGATCTCCACCGGGTACGTGCGGCCCGACACCTCGATGACCGGCGCGGGCTCAATCAGGCGGCCCGAGCCGGGAGCGCCCTCCCACGTGCCGAAATGGCGCGCGAAACGGTCCGAATCGATCGTCGCCGACGTGATGATGACCTTCAGGTCCGGGCGCGCGGGCAGCAGGCGCGCCAGGTAACCCAGGATGAAGTCGATGTTCAGGCTGCGCTCGTGGGCCTCGTCGATGATGAGCGTGTCGTAGCGGCGCAGCATCGGGTCCGATTGGATTTCCGCCAGCAGAATGCCGTCCGTCATGAGCTTGACGAGGGTCGTGGGGCCGACCTCGTCCGTGAAACGCACCTGGTAGCCGACCACCTGGCCCCGCTCGCGGCCCACGGTCTGGCCCAGCTCGTCGGCGATGCGGTCTGCGACGGAGCGCGCCGCGAGCCTGCGCGGCTGGGTGTGCCCGATCATGCCGGCCACGCCGCGGCCCAGCTGCATGCAGATCTTCGGCAGCTGCGTCGTCTTACCCGAGCCGGTCTCGCCCGACACGATGACCACCTGGTGGTCTCGGATGGCGCGTGCGATCTCGTCGCGGCGTGCGCTCACCGGCAGGTCCGGGAATTCGATGACCGGGATAGCTGCGGCACGCTCGGCGAGCTGCTCCGGCGTGAAGGGCTTGAAGGGGCGCGCATGCTCGCGGCGGCGGCCCTCATGGGTGCGGCCCCCACGGCCCTGGTTGTCTCGGCCATGGCCTCGGTCTGACTGCACTCGGCCACGGCCTCGGCGACCGTCGCGCCCGGCGGGGCGACCCGTGTTGCGAGAGCGAGGGTCGCGCGCGTTGGGCTCGGGAGGGGTTGGGCGAGAGTCAGGCATGATAACGCCAGTCTAGTCGCTGGCCAGAGGCGAGCACCGCCCGGCACCCGGTGGCGTGGCAGCGCTGGAAGGTGTGATACACCCAAAGTCGCACGTAATTCCCCTGGGTCAGTTTTTGAGTGCGGCTTAAATCCGCATGATTTCAACGGTCTGATTTCAAATGTTGAAAGAGGGGTGGGGGAATTACGTGCGACATTGTTGGGTATGGGTGCGATGAAGCAGCGCGATGAGGTGAGGCTTACAAGTCCTCGTCGAAGCGAGTCACGGGTGGTTCCAGGCGCAGATCGACGAGGTCGCGCGCCAGCTGGTCAATCTCCTCGCCCAGGTGCACGCGCTCCCTCCACGAGGCCGGGATGCCCTCGATCCCATAGAAAGCGCCGCCCAGCTGCCCGTAGATCGCGGCGTTCGTGTCCGAGTCGCCGCCCATGTTGGCGATCGCCAGGGTCGCATCCTTGAAAGACGGGAAATCCAGGAGGCCGTGCACCGCCAGGCGCAGGCCGTTCACGATGTAGCCGTTGGTTTCCGCCTCCCACGAGGCGCGAACCTGCGGATCCGGGCTGATCACTCGCGCGGCCATCTCGTCGAAAGCCGCACCCGTCGACGCCCACGACACGTCCATGAGCTGCTCCGGTGACCATCCCAGCAGTGCGCCCACCAGCAGGGCTGCGAAGACCTCGGTGGCGGCCTCGGCCTCGACCGAGAAGTGCGTCTCGCGCGCGCTCAAGCGAGCGGTCGCGACCACCTCGCGCGGGGAACGCGAGCGGAAACCCGCGATCACCATGGGTGCCAGGCGCATGATCGCGCCGTTACCCGCGCTGTTCGTGCGCACGGCGGTCACCGGCACGCGCTGTTCGTGCTCGAAATCGAACAGGGCGGCGCGCACCTGGCCACCGATATCGAAACACCTGTCCGTCGACGAACGGTAACCCTTCGAAAACCAGCGCTGATAGCGCTCCATCACGTCGAAAGAATCGTAGCGGCCCTTCGCCAGCAGGGAATCCGCGATGCACAGGGCCATCGACGTGTCATCCGTCCACTGGCCTGGCTTCAGCAGGAAGGGGCCGCCGCCTACCATGTCCGTGATCGGCTCGAAGGTGCCCGCCCACTTGAACTCGTTCGTGGTGCCCACCGCGTCGCCGACGGCCAGGCCCATGAGGGCGCCGCGCGCCCGAGAAAGAAAATCCGTCATGCCCCCAGTCTCGCACAGGGGCCCCAGCTGGGCCACGGCCTCCGGCCCGCGGGCCGAGGCCAGGGAACGCGCGAGTCGGCCCCGGCCTCGTCCCGGGAGAGGCGTCAGGAAACCGTCGTGCCGAACAGCAAACCCAACAGGTAGGTGATGCCCGCCGCGCCGTAGCCCACGAGGAGTTGGCGCAGCGCGCGAGGCATGGGGGACTGGCCGGACAGGATGCCGACCACGCCGCCCGTGAACAGCAGGGCGATTCCAACAATCGCGGCCGCGACGACGATCGCGGTCAGGCCGGTCATGCCCAGCAGGTAGGGGATCAGGGGGAAGAACGCGCCCATCGCGAAGAAACAGAACGAAGATAGCGCCGCCTTCATGGGCGTGCCCACCTGGTCGCCCGCACCGTCCGACTCGGCGCTGCCGCCCAGCGCGGCTCGCACGGCGATCGCGCCGGACTCGCCGTTCGCAGGCTTGGCGAGGCGTGCGAAGACCTGCTTCGCGTGCTGCTCGGCCTCCTCCTCGCTCTCGCCGCGCGCACGGAACACGAGGGCTAGCTCGTTTGCGTCCACGTCCAAGTCCGGCACAACCTGATGCGCGTCCTGGTCGGGGATCGAGGCATCGAGCAGCTCGCGCTGACTGCGCACGCTCACCCACTCGCCGGCCGCCATCGACAGGGCGCCCGCGAGCAGGCCCGAAACGCCCGTCAGGAGAACGACGTGAGGCTCCATGCCCGTGGCCGCCACACCCAGGATAAGAGCCAGGTTCGACACGAGGCCATCGTTTGCACCAAAGACCGCCGCGCGGAACGTGCCCGCCAGGGTCTCGCGGGACTTCGCCGCCAGGGAGCGGATGACCTCGGCGTGAATGTACTCGTCCGCCTGCATGTGCGCAGGCACGTCATCATCCACGTCGCGGGCGGAGCGCTGCTCCGCGCGCTGGGCCATCGCCAGAATGAAAATCGTGCCGAAAAGGTGCGCGAGGACGGACGCGGCGCGCGTGCGCAGCGGCGGCTTGGGTGCGGGTAGAGCGTGGTCGCCCAGGCGCGCCAGCCAATACTCCTCGTGGCGGCGCTCCGCCTCCTCAAGCTGCAAGAGGACCGCGCGCTCCTCGCCCGTTCGGCGCTCGGACAGGTCGCGGTAGGTGCGAGCCTCCATGCGCTCCTCGGCCAGGTGCTTGCGCCAGCGTTTGATCTGCGCGCGCGTGGGTTCCTGATTGCTGAGCTGTGGGTCTGCGCTCACGGCCTCGTTCCCCACCGGGCTCAACGCTGCGTCGTGGAGGAAGTGGCCTGCGCGTCGACCGTCGTTGGCTCGGAGGCGGGAGCGCCGAACAGGCGTTCCTTCACGGCGTCGGCAACCTTATCGGTCACCTGCTCGCCGCCCGCGCGCACGAGGTCGGACATCTTCTGACCCGCCGCATCCAGGGGGCGTGCGACGATCGGGAAACGGCGCAGCCTCGAGGCGTTCGCACGGATCTGCTCGTAGCGCTCGCGGCCCGCACGGGTGCCCAGGACGTATCCGATGCCAACTCCGATGAGGATTCCAGTCTTGGTTCCCATGAATGTCCTTCTCTCGCTGCAAGTGGTGGGGCGGCCCGTCGTAGCGGGTGTCGCGCAATTCCCGTGGGCGCGGCTTTCACCGGCGCGTATGCGTCCCATCTTAGTGGCGATGCCCGTTCCAACGCACGATCCTCGTCATGAGTGGGGAATATTCACGGATGCTTCTCGTCTCTCCTGTCTCCTTGTCACATTCGTGCACAGTGTGGTCCGCTCTTTCCGCGAGTGGCCCATACGCGCTATGTTTATAGCGTGAGCCAGATAACGATTGAGACGCCCCGGGGAGTATCCCTCTCCGGTACATTCACGGGTCCTGTGGACTGCCGCGACGCTGCGGTGATCTTTTCTCACACTTTTTTATCGGATCGTCACGCATCGGGTATGTTCGACTCGCTTGGTCGCGCACTGCGCCGAGCCGGGTATGCGACCCTTACCTTCGACTATTCCGGTCACGGCGCCTCGGGCGACGAAATTATCACCTTCGATCCCCTCATCGAAGACTTCCGCTCCGCCTCCGGATGGCTTGCAGACCAGGGATTCGCGCGCCAAATCTGCGTCGGTCACGAGTTCGGTGCCGCCATCGCTCTGCGCTCCCGCCCGCCCGCCGTGCAGACGTACGTGCTGGTCTCCCCGGTCCTCGGCCCCCTGTCCTACGACTGGAACCTCGTGTTCTCCGACGTGCAGCTCTCCGACCTTGAGCGCCACGGGGCGACAACCGTGCCTGACGACTCCGAGTCCGTGCGCCAGCAGTTCACCATCTCCAAGCGCACCCTCGCCGACATGTCCATGGTCTCCGGCGAGAAAGCGCTGCGAGGCCTCAGCGTTCCCGTGCTCATCACGCACGATTCCTTCGATGAGGAAACGGGGCTGCTCGACCGCACGCGCGACGTCTTCCACCTGCTGCCCGACGGCTCCCTCGTTGAAATGACCGCCGCCCCCGATGGCATCGCGGGCGAGTACACGCCGGTCGACGGCGTGCCCGTCATCGACGAGGTCGTGGATCGCGCGCTCGCCGCCTCCGGTTCGGCGCACCTGCCCACCCTCGCGGATGCCGCCACCGCGTGGGCGAGCCGCTGGGTGCCTGTGAGCCGCTGATCGCTGCTGGGCGGTGTGGCCCCGACTGATCTCCGGCGTTGCTTGTGGCCCCACGGGTGTTCCGGGCGCCGGAGGGCCCGGCCGCCCGCGAGGCTGGGCGTCCTCACTTCGTTCGACGCCGCGCCTCGAAGCCCGCCCGTGCCCTCCGGTCCCTCCGTCGCCCTCCACACCAGTGGGACCGGGTCGCTGATGTGCGGCCGGGCGTGTCGGCTCGAAGCCCGGCCAAACCCTGCCGCTGCCCGCGGGCACCGTAGCGAGGCCCTCCGGTCCCGCCGGCGCCCTCCACACCGGCGGGGCTGTGTCGCTGATGTGTGGCTCGGCGCATCGTCTCATTGCCCCGCCTGATCTGCAGCCGCCGCGTGGCCTGCCCGCCCGCTCGCCGTCCGCGCTGCGAGCTTCGCTCGGCGCGTCGTCTCGAAGCCCGGCCAGGCCCCGCAGGCCTCGCGGCGGCCTCCAATCGGGCGGGGTCAGTTATTCGTGTGTTGTCTGGCCAGGCCTGCCCGTGCCCTCCGGTCCCTCCGGCGCCCTCCACACCGGCGGGGCTTGGTGTGCTGGTGTGTGGCTCGGCGCGGTTGTTGGAAACCGTCATCGCCTTTGCTCGTGCGGGGCGTCGCTCAACTGAAACCGTCATCGCCTTTGCGGGCGAGAAATGGGTGTTTTTCGTGTGTTTTTCGGTTGCAGAGGTGTTGTCGGTTTCAATGGTTGCTGTTTAGGGGTGAGCAGTGGTGATGATGGTTTCACGCCCGCCTGCATCAGCGGCCGCAGAGGCGTCATTGGTTGCAACGTCGCCACGTGGCTGTGTCCTGTGCGCGAAATAGTTCGCCCTGCTCGGCCTGATGTTGGTGCGAGCGCGAAAGAGTTCGCCCAGCGAATGAAAAATGGCCGAAAATCGGCGTTTTATTGCGTGCCGGGCGAGGTTATTCGCGGACCAGCAGCCGCGGGGATTCCGCTGGGCGAACTTTGTCGCGGAAATACCCCTGAAGGAACTGCGCAGGGCGAATCCCCGCCGCTGGCCACCTACCCGCGCACCAGCTCCGCGAGAGCCGGGGAAGCCAGCCACTGCCTCGTACCAAAAGAAGATACCGACACCGCGGCGACGGCTGATGCGAAGCGGATGAGGTGCTCCGGATCCGCGTCCCCGCCGCGCTCGATCGCCCATACGAAAGCCCCGTGGAAGGCGTCGCCTGCCCCCAGCGTGGACGCGTCCGGGACGGCTTCGACGGGAACCTCGCCGCTCGTGCCGTCCCACCAGTACTGCACGGAGCGATCCCCGCGCGTGCGCACCGTGCGCGTGATGCCGAAGCCTCGCAGGAACTCGGCGACCTGCGCCCCGTCCGGGTGCGCCATCAGCGGAGGTGCAAAATCCTCCGACACGACGGCGATGTCAACGAATCCCAGCAGGGGAGTGAGCCAGTTCTTCCACGACCCGCCGTCCAGGATGCGCGGGTGCGGCGGGCGAGCCTCGAGCGGAGCGAACGGGTCCTCCCCGTCGACCTCGGGCATCCCGAGGGTGAGGGCGGCATGCGCGAGCGCCGGGTTGTGCCCGTCGATGAGGACAGCGCCGACGCGCTCGGGCAGGTCTGCCGCGACCCGCTCCGCGTCCGCGTCAAGCCGCGCGTTCGTGGAAGCCACCATGCGCCCGCTCGGGTGCTCGATGATCGAGGACACGGCGGGCTCGCGCGACGCGCGGGACGAGGCCGGGGTGCTCACGCGCTCACCCGCATCGGTGGGGTGCTCGCCGGGAGCGGGGGACGCGGCAGGCGCCGTCGCGTCCACGACGCGCACGCCCGCGGCGGCCAGGTCAGCTGCGAGGAAGGCTGACACCGGGCCGTCGCCGAGCGCTGTCAACAGAGTGGGTGCCTCCGCGCAGGGCAGGGGAGCGCCCGAGGCGGCCCCGGCCTCGTCGACAGGAGCAGAAAGAACGCGCGAGGCCGCGCACAGGGCCGCGTACGTGACGGCTGCGTTCGTCGCGGGACCTCCTGCGGCCATCGTGAAATTCGTCGACGTGACCTTCAGTGAAGGGTCCGGCACATGGTCGAGTCGGTGCAGGACGTCCAGGGTCGTGAGCCCGGCGAAGAGAGCAGTCATGGGGACATTGTCGCACCCTGTGGCCGCGTGAGACTGTACGGTCGCGGCCCTCGCTGCCAGGCAGACAAAGCCTGTAGCATATGAACAACGACACTCATCGACACTTTCGGATCGCCATGCACCTGCTCGACGCGCTGAACAACTCCCTGCCCGAGGTCTTCCGAGCCATCGACCTCATGGGCGTTCTCCTCAACGGCATCCTCGGCGGCAAAGTTGCCCGCGAACGCAACTTCGACGCCGTTGGCTTCTGCATTCTCGCGATCATGACGGCGCTCGCGGGCGGCATGATCCGCGACCTGCTTCTGACCACGCGCACCGGTGTTCCCGTCGCCATCACGGACCCCTACTACCTGTGGTTCGCGATCATCGGCGCTCTCATCGCGATGGCTTTCCGCATGGATTCGCGCGCGTGGTCGGTGCTCCTCGTGATCGCTGACGGAATGGTGCTGGGCTGCTGGAGTGCGACCGGCGCGATCAAGACCCTTGACGCGGGGTTTGCGGTCATGCCGGCGATCCTCATGGGCATCATGACGGCGATCGGCGGCGGCATGGTCCGCGACATCTCCGCAGGACTGGTCCCGCGCGTCTTCGGCGGCAACAACCTCTACGCGACCCCCGCGTTCGCGTGCTCGCTGGTCACCGTGATCTTCTGGTACATGGGCCAGCCGGTCCTGGGCATGGGCGCGTCCATCATCGTGGGCCTCGTGTTCACGGGAATGGCGCATTGGCGCCACTGGAAGCTCCCCCAGACCCGCGAGTGGACCATCACTCTCACATATTCGCAGTTAAAAGCTCTGCGTGGGGGCAAGCGTTAGTATGGCGGTGTGACTCCCAAATCAACACCCGCATCTTCGTCTCCCGCGGCGCTGCCCGCCTCGGAGCGTAAGCGTTTTAAGACATGGCACCTGTCCATGATGGCACTGGGCCTCGCCATCGGCGCTGGCTTCTTCCTGGGCACAGGTTCCGCGATTCATCAGGCCGGACCGGCCGTCATCGTGTCCTACGCCCTGGCGGCCGTCATCGTCGTGTCGGTCATGCTGGCGCTCGCGGAACTGGCCTCCTCCTTGCCATCGACGGGTTCCTTCTCGTCCTACGCCGAGGCCGGGATCGGCCGGTGGGCCGGGTTCACAATCGGGTGGCTGTATTGGGTCATGCTCATCATGGTGTCGGGCCTGGAGGTGACGGGCGCGGCGACGTTCTTCGTCGGCTGGTTCCCTGCGGTTCCGCAGTGGGTGGTTGCCCTCGTTATTGTCGTTGTTATTGGCGGTATTAACCTGCTGGCGGCCGGGCAGTACGGCGAAATCGAGGCCTGGCTGTCGATGGTGAAGATCGTCGCGATCATCGCCTTCCTGGGCGTGGGCGTCTACCTGGTTGCGCGCACGGTGATCGTTGGCCCCCTGCCGGGTCATGAGGGCGTGCTGCAGAATGTCCTGGGACACAACGGTTTCATGCCGAACGGGCTGTCCGGCGTTGCCGTGGCGCTCCTGGCCGTGATCACGTCCTTCGGTGGCCTGGAGATCGTCACGATCGCCGCCGCCGAGGCCGAGGATCCCCGCGCCGCGATGAGTAGCGCGATTCGCTCGGTCGTCACCCGTATCCTCGTGTTCTACGTCGGCTCCGTCATCCTGCTGATCGCGCTGCTGCCGTGGGACAGCGAGGCCATGAAGACGAACGCTTTCGCCGCCGTTCTCGAGATGGCGGGCGTCCCCGCGGTCGGGACGCTCATGAACGTCATCATCTTCATGGCGCTGATCTCCGCTTTCTCCGCGAACATTTACGCCTCCTCTCGCATGGCCTACTCGCTGTCCGCGCGCGACATGGGCCCGCGCTGGCTGCTGGGCGCTTCGGCCTCCAACAAGGCTCGCGCGCGCTCCGTCGTTGAGGCGGCCCTCGAGGACGACGAGGCCCTCCTGGCCGCCGAGCTCCAGGGTGACATCGAGGCCGGACGGACCCCGAAGCGCGCGGTCGGCCTCGTCGTCGTGCTGGCGCTGCTGGCCGTCCTGGGTAACTGGTACCTGCCCGGTTCGATCCTGACGATACTCATCAACGCGATCGGCATGGTTCTGCTGATCGTGTGGACGTTCATCATCATCTCGTTGATGCGCCTGCACCCCTCGCTGGAGCGCTCGGGCTCCCTCGTGATTCGTATGCCCGGGTGGCCGTGGCTGCCGTGGCTGGTCCTCGCTGGCCTGGGTGGGATCGGCGTCCTCATGCTCATGAGCGACGAGGGCCGGGCTCAGCTGGTCTCCATGGGCGCACTCACGCTCCTCATCGTGGCGATTTATTTCGTGCGCCAGCTGGTGAGGTCGCGTACGAAGGCCTAGTTATCCACAGGCGCCTACCCTCCGGGACGCAGATGCCGGTGGGTGGGTGCATCATGAGGGCACCCCGGACGGTCGGGGTGCCCTCATTGCGTGGGCGTTATGGCAGAAAGGAGAGGGAGATGGCGCGCAAGCGGCGCAGGAGCATCGGGGACACGGCTGTCCTGCTGGTGATTCTCGCGGTCCTCGTGTGGGCGTTTGCGCCCGGCGTTGGCTGGGATCTGCTGGGCCTGCGTTCGCGCCTGGGGTGGCCGCCGCTGCGCAGCGGGCAGGCGCTGTCCTCCCTGCCGGATAGCGAGGCGGCCCGGCAGCTGCGCGAGCTCACGGTTCGCGAGTCGGTCGATGATCCCGCCGCGCCCGCGTATGACCGCGAGGCATTCGGGCAGCGGTGGGCGGACACCGACCACAACGGCTGCGACACCCGCAACGACATCCTCGCCCGCGACCTGGCGCGCCCGACGTTTAAACCGGGTACGCACGACTGTGTCGTCCTGTCGGGCACGCTTGCCGAGCCCTACACGGGGGCGACGATCGAGTTCCAGAGGGGGGATAAGACCTCGTCCCTGGTGCAGATCGACCACGTTGTGGCCCTCGCGGACGCGTGGAGATCGGGGGCCTGGCAGTGGGACGCGCAGCGCCGCCAGGAATTCGCCAACGACCCGGAAAACCTACTCGCGGTGGATGGACAGGCGAACGAGGACAAGTCTGCATCGTCCGCGGACCAGTGGCTGCCGCCCAATACCGCCTTCCGCTGCGACTACGTGAAACGCCAGATCGCCGTCAAGAACGCGTACGGGCTGAGTGTCACCCGTGCGGAGCAGGACGCGCTCGCTGAGCAGCTGTCAATCTGTTCCGGGTGACGCACGGGGAGCTACCCCAGCGCCATGCGCCGTTGCAACGCGCAATTTTGACCAGTGATTTCCAGTGGATTCCCAGCCGTTTTCTCACAATGTGTCCATCTCGTGTGGAACTGGGCGCACGTGCGCAACATTGCCCGATAACGCCGGTAATGTTCCCCTCAAGGAGAGAGGTGACATGTACACGGCAATTAACTGGGCGCTTGATCTGGGGCTTTACGCTGCCGTCTGCGCGATCACGTGCGCGCTGTGGTGGATGCTCGGGCGCCGCGGGAACCCGGGTGTCACCGCGGGGCATGCCGAGGCCTCGACCGACTCCGCTCAGAGCTCTGGGCGGGTGAGCCGCGCCCGCCTGACCGTCGCTCAAGCACTACCGCTCATCTACCGGCGTTCGAAGCACACTGGTGCGCTCCTGCCTCGCGAGGAGAACCCGGACACCCCGACGACGGCGGAGATTCCCCTGGTCGCGGCCCCCTCCTCGTCGATGTGGAGGCTCCCGCGTGCCCTGCCTCTCGCCTGGATCCTGTACCTCGCGGGTCTGCTGATTTTCACGCTGCTTCCGCTGCCCTCCGACCCGGTGGCTGCGTGCGCCGCGATCATTCACTGGGACAACTACACGCCGTTCGGATCGTTCGTGGCCGTCGCCGACCAGTTCCGCGTCGGGGAGAACCTGCGCGGGACCGTGTACGCTCTGTCGATCCTGCTCAATATCGCTCTGTTTGTGCCGCTGGGTGCTCTCGCGGAGACCACCTGGCGCATCCAGCGCATGCGCCGCGTCCCCGAGGGTGCGCCCGCGGACGGGTCTCGCCTGGCCCGCTCGATCCCGCACCGCCGCGTCCTGGCGTGGGTGGCGATCGGCTGTGCCGTCTCCTGCCTCATCGAGCTGACCCAGTACACGGGCCTGTTCGGCGTCGTTCCGTGCACCTACCGCGTCGTCGACATCGACGACGTCATCATGAACACGCTGGGGACCTACGCGGGCGTGCGCCTGCTGCCCTTCATGGCGCGCAACTCGCGCTTCATGGGCGCGTAGCTGTCCATTTCGACAACGTGGCGCAGACTTGCTCGAGCGTCACGCGAGAGGAAGCGACGGCGACCACAAGGTCGTACACATCATCGTTGGAAACTGTTTCTGAGATGTCGAGCGCGTTGAGAGATAAGAAAACGGAACAGGCAGCCCAGGCAAGGCGCTTGTTGCCGTCGATCAGCGCGTGGTTCTTCGTGAGTGATTCGAGGAGAGCTGCCGCCTTGGCTGCGGTGGACGGGTAAGCGTCCTGGCCCAGCAGCGTCGTCTGTGGGCGCAAGGCCGCTGCATTGAGGAGGCCGAGATCTCGAACGGGACCGATTCTCAGTGCGGTCACGATATCCAGCAGGTCCTCAAGTGAGAGAAACTCACGCGCCATGGGCGCTACTGTCCAAGTCGCTCCAGCGCGTCCCCCCAGCGCTCAACGGTCTGGTTGAGTGCGTCGGTCACGCGCTGGCGGTGCGTCATGCGGTTGAACTCCTCGTCGATGGCGCGCAGCACTGCATCGTGTTTGGACGTGCCGGCGCGCTGGGCGAGCTCGTCGAGCTTGCGGGCGTGTTCCTCGTCGAGTCGGAGTGTCATAGCCATGCCGTAATGGTATCACTCTGATACCAGCCTTGTGGCGGTGGCCCCCCCCTACAGCCAGCCGGCGGCGCGGGCCAGGGACGCGGCCTCGGCGCGCGTGCGCGCGTTCATCTTCAGCATCGCCGAGGACACGTGATTGCGCACCGTCCCCTGGCTGAGATGGAGGGAATGGGCGATGTCGGCGATCGTGCCTCCGCCTTCGACCTCACGCAACACGTCGGCCTCGCGATCCGTCAGGGGAGAAGACCCCGCCGCCAGCGCCTCCAACGCCAGATTCTGGTCGATCGCCCGCCCGCCCGCGGCCACCGTGCGCACGCCGTCAGCCAAGGACTCGACCGGCGCGTCCTTCACCATGAAGCCCGTCGCCCCCGCGTCGAGAGCGCGCTGCAAGTAACCCGGGCGCCCGAAGGTCGTCACGATGAGCACGCGCACGCCCGGGAAACGGGAACGGATCGCCTGCGTGGCCGTGATGCCGTCCATGCGAGGCATCTCAATGTCGATGATGGCGACGTCAGCGGGGGCGCTTGCGCGGGCCGGGCCGGATGCACCGGATGGGTCGGCTGCGCCAGGTGCGCCCGCCAGGCGCGCCAGCTCATCGAGTGCCTGCGCGCCGTCCGCGGCCTGCGCGACGACCTCAATATCGCGCTCCAGGTCCAGCAAACCAGCCAACGCCCCGCGAATCATCGCCTGGTCGTCGGCCACGAGCACCCGAATCGTCACGACACCCTCCTGTCTGCCTGAGCTTGGGGTATCAGGCTAGCGCAGGTCGCAGGATCATCACTTGTGTGTGCCCGCCCTTTAGGACGAGGCCGGCTCACCCTCCCCGGACCGCGCGGGGCCCTGGGAGGGGGCCACGGCCTCGTCGATGGGGCCACGGCCTCGGACAATCAGGACGAGTGGGCGGCGGGTGCAACGTCGAAGGTCAGGACGAGCGGGCGGCGGGTGCAACGTCGAAGGTCAAGACGAGCGGGCGGCGGGTGCAACGTCGAAGGTCAAGACGAGCGGGCGTCGGGGGTGGCCTCGAAGGCCAACGAGAGCGTCCACGTGGAACCCGACGCGCCCCACGTGAGCGTGCCCTCGTCGCCGACCAGCTCAGACAGGCCCGCGAGCCCCGACCCCGACCCTGCGCTCGACGCCGCGTAGGCGGCCGAGTATCCGTCGTTCGTAACCGTCACGCCATCAGGGGAAAGACGTACCCGCACCCACGAGGGGCGCGCGTGCAGGATCGCGTTCGTGACCCCCTCGCGGATCACGTGGGCGGCGGCCGCCGAACGAGGCCCCGACGGCGGCTCGCCCTCATTCGTGATCTCGGCGTCGATGCGCGCGACCTCCAAAAGCGACCGCGCCTCCTCGAGCTCCTCTCCCGGGGACAAGGCCCGCGTGGCCGCCACGATGCGGCGGACGTCAGCCAAGGCCTCGTTCGACTGCGCGGTAATCGCGCGGATCTGCTCGCGCGCCTCCTGGACGCGCCCCGCCTCCAGGAGGCGACCCGCCAGCTCGGACACCATCGTGATCCCCGTCAGCGAATGCCCGAGGATGTCGTGCAGGTCTGTGCTCAGGCGCGCCCGCTCCGCCGCCTTCGCCCGCTGGATCGCGTCCTGGCGGCGCAGATGCTCGCGGGCCGAACGCTCCATGCGCCAGCGAGCCACTCCCACGAAGACACACAGCAACACCAGGTACCAGCCCATCCACAGGGGCTCACCCTGCGCGTAGGCGGCCACGCCCGCGATAGCGGTCACCGGCACGAGACCCGCGACGATGAATCTACCCGGCGCCTGGAACACCCACGCGACCAGCAGATACGACGTCAGCATGAACGCGTGAGGGGTATCGAGGGAGACCGCATACACGAGGTAGGCGACCGTCGCGGCCGCCAGCGCGGCGTGGGAGAGAATGAACGGCCTCGTGAAGGAGTTACGCGCAGGCAGGGGATTGGTCAGCCACGTCGCCGAGTTAACGACCGCGAGAAGGGCGCACAGCCCGATGAGGCCCGCGCGCTGGGCCGGATCCGGCAGTTCCAGGGCGTAGGCGAGGGGAAACCCCATGAACAGCATCCACGGGGCCGCCCACGCCAGGGAGATCAAGCGCTCCTTCATGACACCAGCCTAGCGAGCCGTGTCGTGGGACGCGCCCCACCAGGCGATGCCCGCCGTGATAACCACCCACCCGACGATGTTGAGCCATGCGGCGGTCGGCATCGGGACAGTACCAGCGACTGCGTAGATCGCCTGAACGGCGCCGTACAGGGGCGTGAAGGGCGCGACGTGGGAGACGAAGGGCGGCATCTGCTCCAGCGGGATGAACATGCCGGACACGAACGCGCCGAACACCATGACGAACGCCGAGGCGCTGTAGGCGTTCTCGCCCTTAATCGTGTAGCCGCACGCCAGGCCGATGAGCGCACCCAGCGCCGACAGTGCGACGACGACCGCGGCGCTGGCCGCCCACGCGCCCGCCGTCATCTCCGAGCCGGTATCCAGGCCAACACTGAAGCAGATGAGCGCGATAAACGCACTCAGCGCCACGAGGGCCGTGAGGCGCACGAGGAGGATCACCCACGGCTGGATGGGGGTCAGCGCGTACATGCGCGAGATTCCGGTCGTGCGTTCGACGGACAGGGTCGCGCCGAGCGACCCGCCCACCAGGATGACGCCGTACGTGGTCATCATGACGACCATCGCGGCGGCCACGTTGCCGCGCCCGGTCTGCGTGGTGCGCGCGGCCTCGGTCATCCCGAACATCGCGTACATAAACAGGGGCAGGAGCAGGGCAAACGCCATGTTCCACGGGTTGAGGATGTGTGACTTGAACGTCGAGATCCACAGCTTGCCTGCTCCCGTGAAGGGGGAGGGGATCGGTCGGTCAGTGGTACGCGCGGGTGCGTGGGTGGTCATGATTCCTTCTTCGTGTGTCGTGTCTGCGTTCGTGGGGCGTGGGCTTCGGCGTCGGCCTCGGGACGAGGCTGGGGCCGGCTCATCGGGGCGGGCGTTCGTCGCGCTCACTCGGCATCGGCGTGGGAGGTGATGCGCTCGAAGACGTCTTCGAGGTCCTCGTTGTCGGCGACGACCTGCTCGGTGGGAGCGTCCAGGAGGACCTTCCCGGCGTCGATAATGACGATACGATCGGCCTCCTTGCGGGCCTCGGTCAGGTAGTGCGTGGCGAAGAGAAGCGTGCGGCCGGCCTGGGCCTCGGCGTGCATCGTGTCCCAGAATGCGCGCCGAGCCAGTGCATCCATGCCGGCCGTGGCCTCGTCGAGAATCAGAAAGTCCGGGTTGCCGGACAGCGCGAGGGCGAGGCGCACGCGCTGCACCTCGCCTCCGGAGAGCTTATTGAGCGGGCGCTTCGCGAGCTTCGTGAGGTTCGTGCGCTCGAGGAGCTCGTCGGTGGGGATCGGATCGGCGTGCATCGCGGCGACCAGGTCGATCGTCTTGCGGACCTTCCCGTCGCGCGGTAAGGCACCGGACTGGAGCATGGCGCCCACGAGCGAGCGGCGCACGGCCTCGCGTGGGCTCATGCCGTAGACGCTGACGTCGCCCTGCGTAGGGGTGGCCAGGCCGAGGACGATGTCCAGGAAGGTGCTCTTGCCAGCGCCGTTAACGCCGAGGAGCGCCACGATCTCGCCGGGCATGAGGGTCAGGTTCACGCCGCGCAGGGCGTCGACGTGGCCGAAGGACTGGTGGATGTTCGTCGCCTGAAGGGCGGGCGTTGTTTCTGCGTTCATGACTCCCAGTCTGCGCTCGTATTAATGGGGTCGGAAGTGTCCTTTGATGCAGGTGGTGCCGTGACAAATGTCAGGGGTGGCCTCCCCCGAAAGTCGCACATAATTCCCAACGATCATTTTTTAAGAGCATCCAAAAACGTTGCAATTCCAATGACCTGTGTTCATAGTTTGAAACACTCTCGTGAGAATTACGTGCGAAATTGCTTCGGTTTGTCGCTGTCGATGTTGCTCTTGGTGTTGGTGCCCGCGCGCCTGTCGCTGCGCACGTTAACCCGATGACCTGCACCTGGGCCCTTTCACCCGCACGTTAACCGGATGAGATGCGTGTGGGCAGCCCCGCCCACGCGCATGTTGAGGGGTTTATGTGCGTATCAAGGGGTTAACGTGCATGTTGAGGGGTTTGCGTGCGAGTAGCACGCCACGATAGACACCGTTGTGCCCAAAACGCAGACCACTTCGCCCGTAGCACCCCGTTTTCAGCGTTTTTCGTCGAGGTGGTCTGTACTTTGGGCACCATGCCGCTTCACGTTGTGGCCCCGCCGTCACCAAACGGGGGGAATTGCACGACATGAGGGTCCGACACGCCGGTGACACGCCGGCAGCCAGCTTCTAATGCTGCAAAACCCCCATTTTGAGCCATTTTTCGTGTGCTGGGCAAACTTTTTCGTGCCTACACGATGGCTACAGCGCCGCAGGGCGAAAAATTTCGCGCGCAGGACGCAGAAACATAGCGACGCTGAAACCGACAACACCACTGCTCACCCTCCAACAAGGGGCCGCTGAAACCGCCATCACCTGTGCGCCCGAAAACTGCGCCAAAAACGCTCATTTCTTACCCGCAAAGGCGATGGCGGTTTCAATCCCACGCAGGCATCAGCGAGCAAAGGCGACAAGGGTTTCAGACCACCGGGCCACCTGGTCGACAGGGCCAGGCTGCGGCACCCGCGGGCTGCGACGACGCCACCACCAGCCAAATTTCGCACGTAATTTAACGCGGTCATTTTTCGAGACACCCCAAAAACGTTGCAATTCCAACGATGCAAATTCAATGTTTGAACTAGTCGCAGGGGAATTACGTGCGAAATTGCTGAGATGCCGCCATGACTCAGTAACATTCCGCGACCAGGCGCACCCGAGGGAGCCAGGGGGCCAGGCTGCGGTGCCCGCGGGCGGTGGCGGGGCCCGGGCAACGAGGCAACGCGCCAAACGACAGGGCAACGCACCAAACCACACGTCAGCGACACAGCACCGCCGGTGTGGAGGGCACCGGAGGGGTCGGAGGGCCTGGCCGAGCAACAGACAGCGACAAGCCGCGCCGGTGTGGAGGGCGCCGTTGGGACCGGAGGGCACGGGCGGGCTTCGAGATCGACCACTCCGAGCGAAGCTCGCGTGTGGCGATCTCGCGGGCGGCCGGGCCCGACGGCGCCAGGAACACCAGCGGGGCCATAAGCAAAGCCCGGGACACAGGTACATACAGCGAAGGGCCCGAAGCGCCGCAGCGCCTCGGGCCCCTCGGGTGTCAGTCGCTCACAGGTTGAGCTGGATGTTGCGGCCGGGGACGGCCTCGATCAGCTCGCGCGTGTAATCCTGAACCGGGTTGTTGAACAGCTCGTCCGTCGAGTTGGCCTCGACGAGCTTGCCCTTCTCCATGACGATCACGTCGTCGGCGATCTGGCGGACAACGGCCAGGTCGTGCGTGATGAACAGGTAGGACAGGCCCAGCTGTGCCTGCAGGTCATTGAGCAGGTACAGGATCTGGTTCTGCACCAGCACGTCCAGGGCGGACACGGCCTCGTCTAGGACGATGACCTCCGGGTTGAGCGCGAGGGCGCGGGCCACGGCCACGCGCTGGCGCTGGCCGCCGGAGAGCTCGTTCGGGTAGCGGCGCATCGCGGAGCGAGGCAGGGCCACCATGTCGAGCAGTTCGGAAGCGCGCGCGATGCGCAGCTTCTTCGGGTTGAACTCGCGCTTCTCGGCGGCGGTCAGCGAACGCTTCGCGTCGGCGGCCTCCACGAGGACGCGCATCCACTCCTCGGGCTCGCGTCCCGTGGCCTCGGCGCGCTTAATTTCGGCGCGCGCGTACTCCAGGGTGCCGTAGCCGTGGATCTTCAGAGGCTCCTCGATCAGTCGGTAGATCGAGAACATGGGATCCAGCGAACCGTAGGGGTTCTGGAACACGGCCTGGAGGCGGCGGCGCAGGCGGAAGAGTTCCGCCTCGCTCATCTGTGAGGTGTCCTCACCGTCAAAGTAGACCTTGCCCTTGGTGGGCTTGAGGAGCTGGAGCACCATGTTCGCGGCGGTGGACTTGCCGGAGCCGGACTCGCCGACGACCGCGAGGGTCGTGCCGCGACGCAGCTCGAACGACACGTCGTCGACCGCCAGGAAGGTGTCCTGGCCCTTCTTGGCGCCGCGGATGTCGAATTCCTTGGTGAGGTTTTCGACGCGGATGATGGCGTCCGTGGAGGTCGAACCCTTGCCGGCGCCGACGAGCTCCTCGTCGGTGACCGATATGCCCTGCTTGTGAGCGGACTCGATGCGCGCCGAGGCCAGGGACGGCGCGGCGGACACGAGGCGCTTCGTGTAGGGGTGCTGGGGGTGCTGAAGGATCTCCAGGGCAGGGCCGGACTCGACGATGCGGCCGCGGTGCATGACGACGAGCTGCTCGGCGCGTTCGGCGGCCAGGCCGAGGTCGTGCGTAATGAACAGCACGGCGGTGCCCATCTCGGAGGTGAGCTTGCCGAGGTGGTCGAGGATGCGGCGCTGGACGGTGACGTCCAGGGCGGAGGTCGGCTCGTCGGCGATCAGCAGCTTGGGGTGCGCGGCCATGCCGATGGCGATGAGGGCGCGCTGGCGCATGCCGCCGGAGAACTCGTGCGGGTACTGCTTGGCGCGGCGTTCCGCGTCGGGCAGGCCGGCTTCCTCGAGGAGGGTGGTGACGCGCTGGCCGGCCTCGGAGCGGGGCACGACGTTGTTCGCGAGGAGGGCCTCCTTGACCTGCGTGCCCACGCGGAGCACGGGGTTGAGGTTACTCATCGGGTCCTGGGGGACGAGGCCGATGCTGGATCCGCGCAGCTCCACCCACTGCTTGGTGCTCAGGTGGGTGATGTCGCGGCCGTCGAACTCGATCTTTCCGCCCGCGACCTTGCCGGTGCCGGGCAGCAGGCCGATGACGGCGGCGGCGGTCGTGGACTTACCGGAGCCGGACTCGCCGACGATGGCGACGGTCTGGCCGGGGTAGATGGTCAGGTTCGCGCCGCGCACGGCGGGGACGATGCCGGTCGAGGAGGTGAAGGTGACCTCCAGGTCCGTGATCTTAAGCAGAGGCTGCGCGTCGTCCGGGTGGATGTCGGACGAGGCCGGGGCCGCGCTGGGGGCGACGGCTCGTTCGACGATCTCTTCCATCTCCTTGTCGGAGAGCTGGGGGGTGTTCGTTTCGCTCACTTGCGTGCCTTCGGGTCGAGGGCTTCGCGCACGGCGTCACCCATCATGATGAAGCTGAGGACGGTCAGGGCCAGGGCAGCGCCCGGGTAGAACAGGACCATCGGGTTGGTGCGCAGGGACGTCTGAGCGGACGAAATGTCAGCGCCCCAGGAGACGACCGAGGTCGGCAGACCGATGCCCATGAAGGACAGGGATGCCTCGGACACGATGAAGGTGCCCAGTGCGACCGTTGCGTACACGATGATGGGGGCCATCGAGTTCGGGATGATGTGGCTCAGCAGGATACGTGCGCGGGATGCGCCGGTCGCGCGGGCCGCGGTCACGAACTCTTCGTTCTTGGCGGACAGGACCGAACCGCGGGTGATACGCGCGATGGAGGTCCAGCCGAACATGGACAGGACTATGACGACCATGAGGATGGAGCGCGAGCCCTTGAACATCTGCATGAACACGATCGCGGCGAGGAGCAGCGGGATCGCGAAGAACACGTCGGTGACGCGCGAGAGCAGGGCGTCGAACCAGCCGCCGAAGTAGCCGGCGAGTGCACCGATGGTGCCGCCGATCAGCACGACCGCGATGGTCGTGAGGACGCCGACGGACACGGATGCGCGGGCACCGTAGACGACGCGGGCGTAGATGTCGCAGCCCTGCTTGTCGAAGCCGAAGGGGTGTCCGGCGGAGGGGCCGGCCAGCGACGAGGAGAGCTCGCAGAACTTCGGGTCGGTCGCGGTGAAGAGCGACGGGAAGAGGGCGAGGAGCGCGGCGAGCGTGATGATGGCCGCGGCGATCCAGAAGGTCGGGCGGCGGCGCAGGCGCTTCCAGGCCTCGCCCCACATGGACGAGGGCGCGCCCTCGTCGGCGACCGCGTCGACGGCGCCGAGGCCGGTCTCGTCGATGTCGGAGACGTAGTGGTCCTGGCCCGCGCGGGTGCGGGCGATGTTGGCGGAAGGAATCTGGTCACTCATAGCGGATCCTCGGGTCGAGCACGGCGTACAGGAGGTCGACGATCAGGTTCGCGATGATGTAGACCAGCACGAGCACTGTTGTCACCGACACGACGGTCTGGGGTTCGCCCTTGATGATGGCGCTCCACAGGGTGCCGCCGACGCCGTGGATGTTGAAGATACCCTCGGTAATAATCGCGCCGCCCATGAGGGCACCGAGGTCGCCGCCGATGAACGTGGCGACGGGGATGAGGGAGTTGCGCAGGATGTGGCGCGTCATGACGACGCCGCCGGACAGGCCCTTGGCGCGCGCGGTACGCACGTAGTCGGCGGAGACGTTTTCGGAGACGGACTGGCGAGTCAGTCGGATGACGTAGGCCAGGGAGACGCCGCCGAGCACCATGGCTGGCATGGTGAGGCTCCGAAGGTCGACGGAGGCCGAGGCCGTGGTCGGCAGGATCGCGAGCTGAACGCCCAGGACGTACTGGAGGACGAAGCCGAGCACGAAGGTGGGGACCGAGATCAGCAGCAGGGAGACCACGAGGATGGTGGAGTCGAACCACGTGCCGCGGTGCATGCCCGCGATGACACCCAGGCCGATGCCGAGGATGGTCTCGATGGCGAGGGCGTAGAGGGCGAGCTTCGCGGTCGTCGGGAAGGCGGTCGCCATGATGGACGTCACCTTCTGGCCGTTGAACGCGGTGCCGAAGTCGAGTGTGAAGACTCCCTTGAGGTACAGCAGGTACTGCATCCAGAAGGGCTTGTCCAGGTTGTACTGGGCGCGGATCTGCGCGGCGGCGGCCTCGGAGAGGCCGCGGTCGCCACCGAGTGCGGCGACGGGGTCACCTGGCATCAGGTAGACCATCGCGAAGATCAGAAAGGTGGCTCCGAAGAAGACCGGGATGGTCTGGAGGAGTCGCCGTCCGATGTAGCGGAGCATGGACAATCCTTTAGTGTTCGTGTCGTGGGAGGGGGGTTCCGATCCCTGGCGGTGCCTCGCGGGCGAGGCCGACTATGGTTTCATCATAGGGTAAAGAATGGGCAAATGGCGCATCAGTCTCTCATTTTGTCTGCCGGATCAAACCCGCGGTGCTGTTTTGAGATGAAAGTGTGTGCCGCGTCAATGCGGGTGCGCAGTGCGTCGCTGAACTGCGTCGATGGATTTGTGATCGTCGACAAGATGCCCGCGGGGCGGGCGGCCCAAGCCGCCCGCCCCGCGGGAGAGGTTAACCTCGTGCGATCACTTCTTGGTGACCTGGTACAGCACGGGCTGGCCCTTCCAGTCGAACTTGACGTTGTCAACGTTGTTGGACCAACCGCCGCTGACGTTGGGGTACCACAGCGGCACGGCCGGCAGGTCCTGGAACAGGATTGTCTGTGCCTGGTTCAGGGTCTTCGCGGCTTCGGCGGTGCTGGTGGCGGAGGACGCCTGCGTCACGAGGGAGTCGAACTCGCTGTTGGAGTAGCCACCCTTGTTGGCGTCGGCACCCGTGGTGAACTGGGGCTGCAGGAAGTTGTACAGCGCCGGGTAGTCGCCCTGCCAGCCGTTACGGAACGCGCCGGTCATTTCGCCCTTGTCCTCTGCGTCGAGCAGGGACTTGAAGTCGGCGAAGGGGTTGCCTTCAGCGTCGATGCCCAGGGTGTTCTTGATGGAGTTGGCGGTCGCGTCGACCCATTCCTTGTGGCCACCGTCGGAGTTGTAGGCGATGGTGAAGGTGCCCTCCCACGGTGAGATGGCGTCGGCCTTCGCCCACAGTTCCTTGGCCTTGTCGGGGTTGTAGGTCAGGACATCGTTGCCGGAGATGTTGGCGTCGAAGCCCTCGAGGGTCGGAGCGGTGAAGTCCTTGGCTGGGGTGCGGGTGCCGTTGAAGATGGTCTTCGTGATGGTGTCACGATCGACGGCCATCGAGATGGCCTGGCGGCGCAGCTGGCCTTCCTCGCCGGAGAAGTGGGGGAGGTACTGCGGGATCGTGAAGTACTGGATGCCAGCGTAGGGCTGGTTCACGGTGCGGCCCGGCAGCTCGGACTCGAAGGTGGCGTACACGGAGGCCGGGACGCCGTCGAGGACGTCCAAGGAGTCGGAGGACAGATCCTGGTAGGCGGCGTCGAGGCTCGAGTAGAAGACGAAGGTCACGCCGTCGTTCTGAGCCTTGGTGTCACCCACGTAGTTCTCGTTGGGAACGGCGGTGAACTTGACGTTGTGCTCCCACGCGTCGGCCGAGGCCATCTTGTAGGGGCCGTTGCCCACGGGGGCCTGGCCGCCGGCATCGGGATCAGCCAGCGTGGAATCCGGGAGCGGCGCGTAGGCGACGTAGCCCAGGCGCGACACGAAGTCCGAGGTGGGGTTCTTCAGCTTCGCGGTGAAGGTGTAGTCGTCGATCTCGGTCAGGCCGGTGATCTCGCCGTTGCCCTGATCGTCGGTGCCTTCGAAGATGGTGAAGAACGCGGCCTGCTGCTGGTTCTTGGAGGTGATGAGGTTCCAGGCCTCGATGAAGTTGTGGGCCTGGACGGGGGTGCCGTCGGAGAACTTGCGGTCGTTGTGGAGCTTGATGGTCCACTCGGACGCGTCCTCGTTGGGCTCGATGGACTCGGCGACGTCGAGGACGGCCGTGCCGTCAACGTCGTAGCGGACGAGCTGGCTGAACAGGACGGACAGGATCTTGCCGCCGCCGTTCTCGTTGGTCAGGCCCGGCAGGAGCGGGTTCTGGGGCTCGGAGCCGTTGGTCGTGACGACCTTGTCGCCGGAGCCGGACGAGGCGGTGTTGCCGCCACCGGCGCAGGCGGTCAGGGCGAGCGCGGCAGCCGCCGGGATGACGAGCCATGCCTTCTTCAGGTTCATGGATTCTTCCTCCTGGTTGATGGGTGGAACTGGGGGCGACGCCCTCAGGTATGGTCCGAGATTAACCCCTCAGGCATGAAAGACATGAAAGATGTCCATCATGTGCGCATTACATTTTGGTTACAAACGTAAAAAGTAGGTCAAATGATGGTGTGGGTCACATAAAAGCGTGTGAGATGTGACCGGCTAGGCATGCGACGAGGCCCGGGCTGAGCGTGCGCACACACCCGGCCCCGGCCTCGTCGAGGTGAGAAGTGGGAACTAGGAAAGCAGACCCTCGGACACGAGCCACTCGCGGGCGATCTGCGAGGCGGACTTCTGCTCCACCGTCGACGCCCGATTCATCTCCACCAGGTCCTGAGCGTCCAACGCGGCGCTCACCCGGTTGATGACCGCCGCGGCGTCATCGGTCACCCGCGACGAGGCCAGGGGCACCACGTGCGAGGCCAGGAACAGGCCCTTCGGGTCATCCAAGACCCTCAGAGTCCCGTCGGCCAGCGCAGGATCCGAGGAGTAGATGTTCGCCAGCTGGATGTCGCCGTCCTTCAGCGCCTTGACCGTGAGCGGGCCGCCCGAGTCCTCAATCGGGGTGAATCCGACGGTCACGCCGTAGGTCTGCGATAGTCCCATCGGGCCATAGGGACGCGTCTGCAACTCCGAGTTGCCTCCCAAGGTGAGCGCGCCCGCGCCCGCGAGGTCGCCGATGGAGGTCAGCGAATGCTCGGCCGCGAAATCTGCCGTCACCACGTAGGAATCCTGGTCGGCTGCCGGTGCCTGATCGAGGGCGCGCAAGCCCATCGGCAGAGCGGTCTGCAGCGCCGCGTACACCTCCTCGGAGGTGCGGGCGCTCGCGTTCTGGTCGAGGTATTGCAGCAGGTTGCCCGTGTACTCGGGGAACACGTCTATCGCGCCGGCCTCGATCTCGGGCATGTAGACCTCGCGCTGGCCGATCCGCAGCTGACGCTCGACCGTGAAGCCCGCCCCCTCGAGGGCCTGCGCGTAGGCCTCGGCGATGATCTCGTTCGAGTAGTAGTCCTGCGAGCCGACGATGATCGTCGACGCATCCATGTTCGAGCGGCCCTCGAGCGAGGCGACCGTCCCGCAGGCGGAGAGGGCGAGCGCAGCGGACGCGAAGGCGGCCGCCAGCGTGCGTGTGTGCCTCATCGGTCCTCCTCGGTCGGGGTGTTTTTGGCGTCGGGTTGGGTGCGCTCTCGCAGGCGCCGTGCGGCCGTCGCCAGGATCGCGTCAGCCGCGAGCGCGAGGGCCACGACGATGATCGCGCCGCCGATCATCTGCGCGTAGTCGCGGGTTTTCAGCCCCGCGTACAGGAATCGGCCCAGCCCGTAGTCCGCCGTGTAGGCCGCGAGTGTCGCCGTCGCAATGACCTGGAGCGTCGCCGAGCGCACGCCCGCCGCGACGAGGCCGGCCGCGTGCGGGACCTCGACCTGCGCGAGAACCTGGGTTTCGGTGAGTCCAATCGCTCGCGCCGCGTCCACGGTCGCTCGTGGCGTGGAGGCGATGCCCGAGTAGGTCGCCGACAGGAGCGGCGGAATTGCCAGAACGAGGAGCGCCAGCGTGGGTGCCGCCAGTCCGATACCCAGCCACAGGCCCGCCAGCGTTAGGACGCCGAGTGTTGGGACCGCGCGGGCCGCACCCGTCGCGCTCACCAGCCAACGGCCCCTGCCCGTGTGCCCAATCCACGTGCCCAGCGGCAGCGCGATGAACGCAGCGAGTGCCACGATCAGGAGAGTGAGGCCCAGGTGCTGCGCGGCCCTCACGAGGATCCCGGACTCGCCCAGCCAGTGGGCGGGGACCGTCAGCCATGCCAGGGCGTCAAGGAGAATGTTCATGCCCGCCCCCTCCTCGCCCACGGGGTCAGGGCCCAGCCGATCCCCTGGATCAGCGCATCGACGACGAGCGCGAGGAGAACCGTCGCGGCCAAGCCGGCCACGACCTCGGCGATGAGCCCGCGCTGAAAACCGTCAGTGAACAGCGTGCCCAGCGAGCGCACCCCGATGAACGCGCCCACCGTCACGAGCGACACTGTCGACGTGGCGACCACGCGCGTGCCCGCCACGATGACCGGCGTCGCCAGGGGGAGCTCCACCTCGACGAAACGCTGAAAGAGGGGATAGCCGCACGCGTTTGCCGCCTGCAGGGTCGCGCGAGGGATCGCGCGGAAACCCTCCGCCGCCTGGCGCACCAGCACGGCCACGCCGTACAGCGTCAGGACGATGATCATGTTGGCGGGCGAGCGCAGCGCCACGCCCACGATCACCGGAATGACAATCAGGAGCGGCAGCGACGGCACCGCGTAGAGCGCCGACAGGACGGACAAGACCCAGCCGCCGCGGCGTGAAAATGCCGCCCAGCGCGCGATCGGCACGGAAATCAGCACCGACGCCGCGATCGCTGGCAGAGCGATCCACAGGTGAGCAAGAGTCAGGGAGCCAATGACCCCCCAGTTCGAGGACAGCCAGGTCACGGGCGCTCCCCGGCCTCGTCGAGAGTAAGCGTGCCCACGGGGGTGCCGGCGTCGTCGACGACCAGGCCGCTCGGGCCGGCGACGCGCACCGGGCGAGCTGCGCGCGAGGCCCCCACGAACTCCGCGACGAAGGGCGACGCGGGAGAGGAGAGGAGGTCGGTAGGTGTCCCCACCTGCTCGATGTGGCCGCCCGTCGAAAGGACGGCGACCTGGTCGCCCAGCGTGAACGCCTCATCCACGTCGTGCGTCACGAAGAGGATCGTCGTGCCCAAGGCGCGCTGAATCTCTCTCAGCTCACGCTGCAGCTCCGCGCGCACGATCGGATCCAGCGCGCCGAAAGGCTCATCCATCAGCAGGATGTCCGCGCGGTTGGCCAGCGCCCGGGCCACGCCCACGCGCTGACGCTGGCCGCCCGACAGCTGGGCGGGGTAGCGATCGGCCATCTCGCGATCCAGGCCCACTAGAGTCAGGAGCTCGACCGCGCGCTCGCGGGAAGCCTGCTTCGTGGCACCCTCCAGGCGCGGGACGGTCGCGACGTTGTCTGCGATCGTGCGATGCGGGAACAGGCCGCCCTCCTGCAGGACGTAGCCGATCGAGCGTCGCAGGCGTACGGGGTCCTCGCCCGCGACATCTGCCCCGCGCACAAACACCGTGCCCGAGGTCGGGGTGACCATCGCGTTCACCATCCGCATGAGCGTCGTCTTGCCACAGCCCGATGTGCCCAGGAAGACGGTCGTCGAGCCCTGCTCGACGGTGAGCGAGAAATCCTCGACGGCTCGCGTGCCGCCCGGGTAGGTCTTGGAGACGTGGTCGAAGCGAATCATGCGCGCCCCTTGGCTGCCTCGGCGATGAGCGCGAGGCTGCGCGTCAGCTCCTTGCGCTGGGCTGTGGAGAGTGGGGCGAAGAGGCGCTCCTGCTCCTTCTCGACGATCGCGGCGGCTTCCTCGAGGTGTGCCAGGCCCTGGTCCGTCACCGTCAGGACGGTCGCGCGCCGGTCGTGCTCGCACGGGGTGCGGTGCAGCAGCCCGTCGCGGTGGAGCCGGTCGACGAGGCGCGAGGCCGCTCCCAGCGTGATGCCCTGGCTCGCCGCGACCTCCTGAATGCGGCACGCGGGGGTGTCGTGGACCGTGCGCAGGACCAGGAAGCGGCCGAGTGTCAGCGCGTTTCCTGCCTCGGAGAGGGCGGATTCGACCGCGTTCCAGGCGCGGACTTCCGTGTCAATCAGTGCCGTGAACAGCGTGGATACGTCTGTTGCCATGACTATCACCTTACAGGTAAATAATTGACATGTATGGCATTTGTGAGGGGAAAGTCGTTGAGTATTTGACGATTACGGCGTCGTGTCTATGTTGATCTGAGCGCGTGCGGAGTAGGTTGGGGTCCAATCAACGACACAGTGACGAAAGAGATCTCATGCTGATCATCGGAATGATCGCAGCCTTCCTGGCGGCCGCCCTCCACGTCTTCATCTTCTACATCGAGTCCTTCGCGTGGACCACGCGCGCCCTGTCCGTCTTCGGCATGGACCGAGAATCCGCCGAGGCGACCAAGGAAATGGCCTTCAATCAGGGATTCTATAACCTGTTCCTCGCCATCGAGGCGTTCGCTGGCATCGCCGTCTACTTCCTCGCGTCGCCGACTGCCGGCCTGACCCTCGCCCTCTTCGGGACCGGCTCCATGCTCGCCGCCGCTCTCCTGCTCTTCGTCACGTCCCCCGACAAGCGCTCCGCCGCGATCAAGCAGGGGATCCTGCCGCTCATCGCCGTCGTCGCCCTCGGAGCCAGCGCCCTCCTGTAAAAAAGTCGCACGTAATTCTCAGTCGGTCACTTTGTGGGTGTGCTTGAAAACGTTGGAATTCCGGGCATCGTGTTGACGTGATTTGTCGGGTGCGCGGGGAATTACGTGCGGAATTATGGGGACGAACGAGGCCGGGGCCCGACCCACCCCTCACCGTGCGGTGAGCAAGTGGCCGAGCCCCGGCCTCGTCGATGAACGCGTCAGATCAGGCGTCAGCCTGCGGCGCGGGGGAGCGGTGGCGCTTCGAGTACGCCTCGCCCTCCAGCTCCGAACCCGACGGCGCGGACGCGGGCGTCGCCGCCTCCAGGTTCGTGCCGCGCAGCTTCGAGATCAGGCGCATGCCGTGGTAGATCAGCAGAGCGGCAGCCGTGCCCAGCGCGATGCCGCCGAAGGTCATGTCGCCCACGACCCACGTGAAGTTCGCGATCGCGACAATCAGGGCGACCGCGGCGGTGTTCAGGTTCACCGGGTTGGAGAAGTCCACGCGGTTCTGCACCCAGATGCGAACGCCCAGCATGCCGATCATGCCGTACAGGACCGTGCCCGCACCGCCGAGGACGGCGTGGGGGATCGCCTCGATGAGGGCGCCGAACTTCGGCAGCATCGACAGGGTGAGCGCGACGAACGCCGCGACCACGTAGGCTGCCGTCGAGTACACGCGGGTCGCCGCCATGACGCCGATGTTCTCGGCGTAGGTGGTCGTGCCCGAACCGCCGCCGCTGCCGGCCAACATCGTGGAGACGCCGTCCGCCATGAGCGCGCGGCCCGTGATGTCATCCAGGTTCTCACCCGTCATCGCGGACACGGACTTCACGTGGCCGACGTTCTCGGCGACCAGAACGAACACGACCGGCAGGAACAGGCCGAGGGTCGAGATCGAGAAGGCGGGCGTGTGGAACTCGGGGAAGCCGAACCAGGCGGCCTCGCCCACGCCGGAGAAGTCGACCTCGCCCTGGATGACCGCGGCAGCGTAGCCGATCAGCACGCCGATGAGGATCGAGAGGCGGCCGAGGATGCCCTTGAAGAGGACCGTCACGAGGCAGATCGACACGATCGTCACGACGGCCGTGATCGGGCCTTCCTTGACCCAGTCCCACGCAGCGGGTGCCAGGTTGAAGCCGATGAGTGCTACGATCGCGCCCGTCACCACGGGCGGCATGACAGCATCGATCCAGCGCACGCCCGCGAAGTGGACGATCAGGCCAACGAGAGCCAGCGTCGCGCCCACCGCAATGATGCCGCCGAGCGCGTAGGGCGCGCCCATCGATGCCGTCACTGCCTGGATCGGCGCGATCAGCGCAAACGAGGAACCCAGGTACGAGGGCAGACGGCCCGCCGTAATCAGGAAGAACAGCAGAGTGCCGATCGCCGTGAAAAAAAGCGTTGTCGACGGGGGGAAACCTGTCAACAACGGAACAAGGAAGGTCGCACCGCACATTGCGACCACGTGCTGGGCACCAATGCCGATAGTGCGCGGCCACGAGAGCCGCTCACCGGGAAGGACGACGTCGCCGGGGTTAATGGACGTGCCGTTACCGTGAAGCTTCCAACGGAACAGCGAGGTTTTCGTTTCGCTCATAAGCGTACAAATCCGATCAGTTGATGGGCAGGATGGCCGTACCGGTCGGAATAACAGGGTAGCGCGTTTGCCCCTGTGCTGGCCGGTTCCGCCACGCGTAAACCCCTCCAGCGTGCAAAGTGTGGTGCATGCCCCTCCCGTTATGGGATAGTGGAGCACATGAGTCAGCCGTCCTCGAACATCGCCCCCGCCGTCTCGAGCGTGCCCTGGGCGACCCCGGATGTGGCCTCGTCGATGGATGCGCCGGGCGACCGCTTCGGATATGCGCCGGGCCGCCTTCGCGTCCCCAGCGCCGACCTCTCGGGGCCCACGTTCCCCGGGACGCAGTACGTGGATGTCGCCGCGATCTTCGCCGACGGCGGCTACAACTCACCCAAGCCGATTGGAAATCCCCTCGCGAAGGTTGCCCTGTGGGTCAGCGTCTTCGGAGTCTTCTTCATTCCGATGCTTGTCTCGGTTGTCCTCGCGATTATCGCCCTCGTGCGGGCGCAAAGCCTGCCCGGCCGTGTCGGCGCGCGCGAAGCCATCGCGGCCCTCGTTTTCAGCGGGATTCTCGTCGTGGGCGCGGGGCTCCTCTTCTTGATCGGCTATACATTGTAAGGACTTCGCAAGGTGCTGTGACCTGGTCCATTGGCCAGGATTGGCGCTGAGGGCCTTTTGTCGCTTATGATTGTCCGGCACGATGTGCACGGAGGATTCGCCTAGTGGCCTATGGCGCACGCTTGGAAAGCGTGTTGGGTGCAAGCCCTCGGGGGTTCGAATCCCCCATCCTCCGCCACCACTCCCCGGGACCTGTTGAGGTTCCGGGGTTTTGATGCCCGCGATGCCGCTGGTTTTCCGGGGCCGCGCGTTCTGTTCTATGGGCCCGGCTGGCGCGTGTGCCGATGGGCGGCGGCTGCCGCCGGGCGTTCATTGCCTTGCTGCGCCCCGGCCTCGTCCCCTTAGACTCCGAGGCCCTCGACGATCTCGGCACCCGGGAGTGCGGCCAGGACCTCGCCCGTCACAAAGAGCTTCGATCGACGCAGGCCTGAGCCGATGCAGCTCCATCCGACCACGCACGCCGAGTCGATGAGGAGCCGCCACGAGCTGGGCACACCCACCGGCGTGATGCCGCCGTACTCCATGCCCGAGGCCTCGACCGCGCGATCCTGCGGCCAGAAGCTCGCTTTACGCACGTCGAGGCGCTTCTTCACGACGTGGTTGACGTCCGCGTTCGTCGTTGCGCGCACGACGCACGCCGCGATCCGCTCCTCGCCGGAGCGCTTGCCGGCCACCAGGATGCAGTTCGACGACAGTGCCAGGTCCATTCCGAAGTTGCGCGTCATGACCTCCGTGTCCGCGAGCTCTGGGTCGATTGCGACGACCAGTGCCGACGAGGCGGTGGCCACTCCGTGCTCGGCCAGCGCGGTTAGCGTGGCGGCAACGGGCGGTGCGAGCAGGTCGAGGTGGTCCAGTGCGGGTGCCGGCTCCAGTGAGCCGATGCCGGGAATGATGACGTCGCTCATGGTGACAGTCTAGGCCCGCTCGCTGCGAAGTGATGGTGTCTGGGCAGTGCTTGAGAGCGTGTAACGGTTGTGATGAGTGCGGTACGTGTGGTGTGCGCGTGCGTTGCGGAAGTGTGCTTGTCGTCGCAGCTGCGCGCGCGGGGTGAAAACGTGTATGCTGGGGGCCGGTCCTCCGCGTGACGGTATCATCCGAACCTCCCCAGGGCAGGAATGCAGCAAGGATAAGGGTGCGCTGCCGGGTGCGCGGAGGATCTTCGTATATGCTGCTCGATCTTGGTCGACTGCAGGATGCATTTCTTCGATGTGGTTCAGGCCATAGCCATTGATTTTGCATCCCAGCGAAGAACGTGTAGGCTTATATCCAGCCAAACGGCAAGCGCCCGTAGCTCAATGGATAGAGCATCTGATTACGGTTCAGAAGGTTGGGGGTTCGAGTCCCTTCGGGCGCGCAGCGGCCCCCCTCGGTGCGATCCACCGGTGGGGGTTCTGCATTTCTACCAAGCACTCCTCCGGGAGTGCTATTTTCATGCCCATCCGCCTGTGGTGGGCTGTGGCGGGCCCGGCAAATCGGTTTCCTGTTTGATCCGAGATGAACGCCGCCCAGCACAGTGCTTCCAGCGGCATTTCGGGTTAAAGGACAAAACGTGTTGGTTTTGTAGCGACTTTTTGGCTTGTTAGTGCGGATAAAT
>CAUTRF010000010.1:0-41656 GCA_963540795.1 uncultured Actinomyces sp. | reverse complement strand
CTCCGAACAGCATCATCGCTACACGAAAATTGCTTACACCCTATGACACCGCCGAGTGATGTAATTGTTGTGTTGCTTAGAGTGAAGGTGGAGAGAAATTTCGACTGGCTAAAATCGATTGTGGTGTGGGTGGTGAGGTTTTGGATTAGCAGTGGGGTGTGTACTATGCAGGAGGTGAAGTTGATTGGCTCTCTCGACCAATCTGCGTACGGCGATAGATCATTTCGAATGTCTATCCGTGTTAATATTGTCGTAAAAATTGCCGCCTGAATTTCTGCGTGTTCACTTTTGTTCCCTTCGTTGTCGAGGGCTAGTCCTTCGTGGCGTAGCTGTAGGCATAACGTGTCAATAATGTGTCGCTGTAGCTGTTGTTTTTCAGTCTTGTTTAGAAGAGTGCTATGAGCTGCAGAATCTGCCAGTTCAGTGAGTAGTGCAACTGCGCTGAGCCGTAGGCCAGGATTATTTGATCCGAGGAGCCGGTAAATCTGCTCGCGACGCTTCCAGTAGTCGTCGCGTTCAATCGCTGTCTGTGCTTGCTTTGCGTTGGCAGCATTATCGTGGCTCCTCTGCTGCCACGCTGAGAATGCAAGGCCTGCGCCAGTAATCGTCATGCAGAGTTTTATGGCGTTAGATGATGGCCAATGCCATTGCCATCCCCACCCCAATGCGCAGATGAAACTCAGGCTAAATAGGATGAACGCTACGAGCAGTGGGGTCCACCAGTGCATCAGATAGTTGGGCATGGAGGTTAGTCGTGCGGGTTCGCGGCCGTCCTCGTCGTGGCGCTTCCAGAACTTCAGTTTCTCGAAGAAGTTCTTTTGTGTCGAGGTGTTCTTCTCTGCCTCGTTAGCGCTCTTGTAGTCATCGTCGGCGCGGACCATGCTGGCTCCTTTGCTCTGGGTTCACTGCTTCGCATCGTAGCAGCCTGTCCAGAGAATTGGTTCTGCGACGAAGGTCAAGACAACGTGGGTGTCAAGCAAACATTTAGGCCGGTTCCTGGCGTCGAAGGTCTACTGCGTGGAATGTGGCAGCAGGGCCCGATAGGTGGCTACCTGGGCCTCATAGGTGGAGCGCTAACCCCTTTGGTGGCGGTGCTGGCAGGGGTGCCCACGCTCCATCTATGGGGTTAACGTGCGCATTGAGGGGTTAGGGGTGCCACCTATCGGGCCGGCTTGCCGCCCGTCGGGCCGAGGTGCCCCGACTGAGCCGATACGCGTGGCCTGCGAGAGTGAAATGCGCATGAAACTGGTGTCGCTAGCACCGCCGGCCCGTGAAACGCGCGTGAAACCACAATCCCGCCCACAACGCGGCAACCCCGCCCAATAACAGCCCCGCACAGGCGGCGGTAGCCCCACCCCCGCAACCCCGTGGCGTCCCCCGCAAACGGAGCCCCTGCCTCGTTCGGGGGTGTGAACCTGGTTAGACTGGAATGCATGACTGAAAACGCGCAGCTTGTTGTGACCCTGTCCTGCCCGGACCGCCCCGGTATTGTGCACGCCGTGACCGGCGTGATCGGCGAGTCCGGCGGCAATGTCATCCAGTCCCAGCAGTTCGGCGATGCCGACACGGGCACCTTCTTCATGCGCGTCGAGGTGGACTCCCCGAAGGGTCGCACCCCGATCGACGAGGGCCTGGCCGCCGTCGCTGAAGAGTTCGACGCCACCTACCGCGTCGACGACCTGGGTCGCAAGCTGCGCACCATCATCATGGTGTCGCGCGAAGGTCACTGCCTGACCGACCTCCTGTACCGCCAGCAGACGCAGGGCCTGCCCATCGACGTGATCGCGGTCGTCGGCAATCACCCGGACCTGGCGCCCGTCGCCCAGTTCTACGGCGTCCCCTTCCTCAACATCCCCGTCACGAAGGATACGAAGGTCCAGGCGGAGCGCCAGCTCCTCGACCTGATCGCCTCTGAAAAGGTTGAGCTCGTGGTCCTGGCACGCTACATGCAGATCCTCTCTGACGAGGTCTGCCGCGCCATGGAAGGCCGCGTCATCAACATTCACCACTCCTTCCTGCCCTCCTTCAAGGGCGCGCGCCCCTATGCGCAGGCCCACGAGCGCGGCGTCAAGCTGATCGGCGCGACCGCCCACTACGTGACCGCCGACCTCGACGAGGGCCCGATCATCGAGCAGGACGTCACCCGCGTCTCGCACGCCGACTCCACGCCGGACATGGTGGCGCTCGGCCAGGACGTGGAGCGTCGCGTCCTCGCCCAGGCTGTCCGCTTCCATGCGGAGCGTCGCGTCCTCATGAACGGCAACCGAACGGTCGTCTTCTCGCGCTGACGGCCCCTTGCAGCCACCCGGACGAGGCTGGGGCGCGGTCTGCGCGCACGCGGAGCCTGACCGCCCGAACGGTGCCCTGGCCTCGTGACACCCGGCTGGCGTGTCGCATCCTGTAACAAGGTAACGTGCGGCCATCTGGTCATATTTGCGCGACATGACGGCCTCGTGGGGGCTATCTTGTCACTTGGTGGGGAACGCTAGGACGTGATCTTTCGGTCATTTAGTGGGTAAGTGTCGCATTGACCGCCTGATAAATGGCACACTTGTTACGTGGACGAAACGACTCAGCAACGCACCCCCATCACCGGCTACGTGCCCGGGGGTTTTGACATGTTCCACCAGGGACACCTCAACATCCTGCGCGCCGCGCGTGAGCGCTGCGATCGCCTCGTCGTCGGCGTGACCTCGGACGAGGCCCTCATCCGCATGAAGGGCCGCGCACCGGTCATCCCGCTCAAGGAGCGCTGCGACCTCGTGTCGTCGCTGCGTTTCGTGGATGCGGTTGTCGTCGACCTGGACCAGGACAAACGCCTCGCGTGGCGTCTCCAGCCTTTCGATGTCCTCTTCAAGGGTGACGACTGGAAGGACACCCCGAAGGGCGCTCAGCTTGAGGCCGAAATGGCCGAGGTCGGCGCGCGCGTCGTCTACCTGCCGTACACGCCGTCGACGTCGTCGACGAAGCTGCGCCGCTTTATCGCGCCCGAGGACTTCTCTGACGAGGCCCCGGCGCAGGACGCGGAAAAGGCGGAAGGGGAAGCGCAGTGAGCCTACCCGTCGTGCTCGAGCCAGGTTCCTCGTGGGGGACTCGTTTTAGTGCGTACCGTAGCGCGCTTGCCGCCGCTCAGAAGCCGGGCGCGGGGGTTCCCGCGTACATGCGCTGGGTGAACCGCGGAGCTGCGCGCGTCGTGGCCGCGGCGTGTGCGGCTTTCGGCTGGACCCCGAACTTCGTCAGCTTCATCTCCGTGTGTTTCTCGACGGTGGGCCTCATCGTCCTCGTCGCGCTTCAACCCGCGTGGTGGACGGGCCTCATCGTGGGCACGGCTCTCGCGGTCGGCTTTATGTTCGACTCCGCGGACGGCCAGGTCTCCCGCGTCACGGGTGCGTCGTCCAAGACGGGCGAGTGGGTGGATCACGTCGCCGACGCGTTCCGTTCCCCGGCGATCCACTTCTGCACCGCCGCTGCGGTCATGATCTACCGTCCCGAGTCGTGGTGGCTGGCCGTCGTCGCGCTCGTCTACGGCTGGGTGACGTCGGGCCAGTTCATGAGCCAGATTCTCGCTGAGCAGTTCGTGCGCGCGGCGGGCCGCAAGCAGACGCGCGGCGGGAACCTGCGTTCCTTCGTGCTGCTGCCCACCGACCCGGGCGTGCTGTGCTGGTCTTTCGTGCTGTGGGGCTTCGGCGTTCCTTTCATGGTGCTCTACACGTTCCTCGCCGTTATTGCCGTCGCGCACTCCGCGATCTCTCTGCGCCGCCGTTACCGCGACCTGCGCGCTCTGGACGCGGCCGCCAAGCAGGCCGCCAAGCAGGGGGAGTCCCGTGCCTGAGCTGTCCGTCCTGCTGCCCGCGCGCAACGCGGCGGGCACGATCACGCGCGCCGTGGCCTCGACGCTGGCGGCCATGCCGCGTGACGCCGAACTGGTCGTCGGCAACGATTCGTCGTCTGATTCGACGGTCGGCGAGGCCATCCGCGGCGCGTCGCGTGGGGGAGTGGTCGATCCTCGCCTGCGCATCGAGGACATTACTCCGGGCGAGGGTGGCGTCTCCCGCGTCCTCACCCAGCTGATGGAGCGCACCGACTCGCGCCTCGTGGGGCGCATGGACGCCGACGACGTGTCCCTCAAGGGGCGCTTCAAGCGCACGATGCGCGCGATCGAGCGCGGCGACGACATGGTCTTTACGCAGATGATCGAGCTGCGCGGCTCCCGCCCGGTGCCCCGCATACCCTACGAGATCACGCCCGAGGACATGGGCTGGCACCTGCTGCTCACCAACCCCGTGTGCCACCCGACCATGCTCGCGACCCGCGAGATCATGGACCGCGTCGGCGGCTACCGTGCCGTCCCCGCCGAGGACTACGACCTGTGGATGCGCGTCGCCTCCGCGGGCGGTCGCATCCGCCGCATCGCGCCCTGGGGGCTGCTGTACCGCATCCACCCGGGCCAGGTCACCGGAAACGCCACGTGGCGCTCGGATTCGTGGAAGAATCCCGAGCAGGCCCAGGCTTTCGCCGAGCTGTCGGTGTCTCTGACGGGCCAGGAACTGCCGCGCCTGGTCTCGCTCGTTTCGCTTCCTCGCGACGAGGCCGAGCGCGAGCTCGACCGATTCGTGCAGGTCTACACTCAGGGGGTCGCGTCTCGACCCGCAACGTCTCGCCGCGCTCTCGAGCGCCGGCTCAATGCGCGCTCCGCGTGGGTGCGCTCTCACCTCCAAGGAGAACAGTCATGATCCTGACCCCTCCGCCCACGGGCGGCCAGCAGATCCTTCGTCACGCGCTGGCACGCCGCTGGACCTCGATCGTTGCGGGGACCGTGGCCGGCCTGGTCGTAGGTGTCGCAGCCGCGTTTGCTGTCCCTTCGTCGCACTCGGCGACCGTGTCGATGACCGTGACGTCTCCGTCGATCACCCCGGCTCCCGCCGTGCGTGCCTCCCTGTCGAATACGACGGACATGGTGACCGAGCAGGGTATCGCGAAGTCCGCAGCCGTCCTCGATGTCGTTGCCGCGCGCCTCGGCAATGGTGTCACTGCTGAGGAGCTTCGTTCCAATTTGGAGGTGTCGGGCGACACGAACGGCACGATCGTCAAGATCGAGTACGTGGCTCCCACGCGCCAGCAGGCCGTTGACGCCGCCGACGCTATCGCCAACGCCTACCTGACCGAGCGCACCGCCCTGGTGGAGCAGCGCGCCGACGAGATGGCCGCTGGCATCAACGAGCAGATCCAGGCTCTCGAGACTGAGCTTGCCGGCCTGACGCCCACGGTCGACGAGGACGGCAATACGAAGGACAACCCGCGCGCCGCCGAGATCCGCACCGAGCTGACCAAGCTCGCCCAGGATGCCGAGCAGCTCGCCCCCTACCACGCCACCGCTGGCCGCGTGATCACTCCCGCCGCTGCTTCGAGCGACGAGGTCTCGCCCTCGAAGTCCCGACTGATCCTCATCACGACCGTCGTCGGCGTTTTCGTCGGCCTGGTCCTGGTTCTCATCCGTGAGACCCACTCGCGTTCCCTGACCTCGCCCACGCAGCTCGCCGACCTGACTGCGCTGCCCGTGTGGAGTGCCGAGGAGGGTGCCCCCGAGCCGTGGCTCGCCCCCACCCGCATGCTCGCGATGGCGATCGATCGCGATCACTGGGTTGACCTTATCGTCGACGCCTCCGATCCGCAGGCCCGCGACCTGCACCGCGTCCTGTCCTCGTCCCTGGCCGAGACGCGCGTGCCCGCGCCGCGCCTTATCGACATCAAGCAGCCCCTGGCCTCGCTCCTCGACGAGGTCCGCCCCTCCCGTCACGTCCTCGTCGCCGTGCGCAAGGGTCACGACCTGAAGGCGCTGCACGCCCTCCTGGACGAGCTGGCGATCATCAACCGCGAGGTGAACGGCATGATCTACCTGGGCGACCAGGTGGCCGCGTCCGCCTCCGCTCCGACCGCTCCCACTCAGGCGGCCGAGGTTATCGTCCCCGAGGACGAGGAGCAGGAGCAGTCCTCTGAAGCGGCGCAGGCTGAGCAGGCCGAGAAGGCCGAGGTCGTGGAAGAGAAGGCCGATTCTAAGAAGTCCGACGGACAGGCCACGACTTCCTCGAAGAAGGGCAAGAAATGAGCGCGGAGGTGACCGCCGCGGCCGACCACAATGCCGCCTCCATCTGGCACGTTGACCGCACCGCTCGCGTCTCCCAGCTGATTTCGGGCGACCCGTCGGATCCGCGAGCGCTCGTGCTCGTCCGCGATAACGGCCGCAACTCGGCGTTCGTCGAGATCGAGGGCACGGACCACCCGGAGACCGATCCGCGTGTGCTCGAGGTCGAACCGGCCCCTGCGCGCGGCTGGGAGGAAGGTGCCGGAGCGGATATTGACGCCACCGTCATCATGTGCACGGTTGGCTCGTGCGACATGCTTGAGGATGCCGTGCGCGCCATCCTTGCCCAGGACCACCAGCGCTTCTCGCTCGTCGTCGTGGACAATGCGCCGCACACCGGCCTGACGCGCGAGAAGCTCGCGGGCATCGACGACACACGCCTGAGCATCGTCTCCGCGTCCCGTCCGGGTCTGTCTCGCGCCCGCAACCGCGGCGTGCTCGCGGCGCGCGGCGAGGTCATCGTCTTCACGGACGACGACGCGATCGTCGACCCGCACTGGCTCACCGCCATGATCGACCCGTTCACGGCCTCGCCCTACGTGGCCGCTACCACGGGCATTGCGCTGCCCCTTGAGCAGCGCTACGCGCCCCAGCGGTGGTTCGAGTCTCGCGGCGGCTTCCCCAAGGACATGTCCCCGCGCGTGTGGTGCGTCGGCGATGTTCCCGAGGGCCTCGAAGTCCTCGGGGAGAAGGGCGACGGCGGACCGCTGTTCCCGATTACGACGGCCCGCGTGGGCGCAGGCGTGTGCATGGCCATGCGTCGCGACGTCCTCATGGAGGTCGGCCCCTTCGATCCGGCGCTGGGTGCCGGCACCTCGACGCGCGGAGGCGAGGACCTCGACATGTTCGCGCGCATCCTGGCCACGGGTGATGTCATCATCCACACGCCCGACGCCCTCGTGCACCACCGTCACCGCGTCGACGAGGCCGGCCTGGATAAGCAGATCCGCGGCAACGGCTCCGGCATGGCGGCGCTCCTGACGAAGGCGATCATCTCCAAGCCCTCCGTGCTCGCCGCTCTGGCGACCCGCGTGCCCGGCGTCCTCAACCGCGTCAAGCCCGGTGGCGCTCGCGTCGCGGGCACCGACGAGGACGTGCCCGGCTCGCTCACCAAGTCAGAGATCAAGGGATTCCTGGAGGGTCCGTTCCTCTACCTGTCGTCGCGTAGGCGCAACAAGCTTGGCGCCCCGCGCCAGGCCGAGCGCACCGATTCGAGCGGACCCGTGACCGCACCGAGCAGCGCTGAGGAGGCCCAGGCCTCGTCCGCGACGGAGACGACCGGCGAAGGGAACGGTCACGCGTGAGCCCGCGCCGAGGACTCTGGGCCAAACCCGCCCCCGCCCAAATCGGGCCGCTACGAGAGGACGCGCAGGATCTGCCCGCGTGGCCCTTCGTCGTGGCCTATGCGGCGTACTTCCTGTGGTGGGTGCTCGGCTCCGGTGACCTGATGTGGCCGCTGTTCGCGACTGTCATGATCGTGTTCATGCTCGGTCGACACGGCCTGCGTTTCCCGCCCGGATCCATCCTGTGGGTGTTCTTCCTGGCGTGGGTGTTGGCCTCGATGACGATGCTCGACACGGGCGGGCGCGTCATCGGCGCGTTCTATCGCTTCCTGCTGGAGCTCTCGCCCGCTATCTTCGCGGTATACGCCTACAACGCGCGCAAGTCCCTGAGTGTGCGCACGATCGTGGGCACGATGTGGGGCTTCCTGGCGTCGACCACCATCGGCGGTTTTATCGCCATGGCGGCGCCGACGCTGCGCTTCAAGACGCTCATGTACTACCTGGTGCCGCGTGCCCTGCACTCCAACGACTTCGTCAAGGAGTTCACGAAGCGCGCGACCACCCAGTGGAACCCTTCGTCGTGGATCCTTTCCGACCCGCGTCCGTCGGCCCCCTTCATCTACTCCAACACCTACGGCAACGTCTACTCGCTGATCTTCCCGCTCGCGCTCGTCTTCGCCTACGTGCTGTGGCGCGAGCGTTCCAAGTGGCGCTTCATCGTGGCCGCCGTGTGCGCTCTGTCGGTCATCCCGGCAGCCGCGACGCTCAACCGCGGCATGTATATCGGCCTCATCGTCATCGTCGTGTGGGTGGGCTTCCAGCGCCTGCGCGCGGGAGCCTGGCGTACCGTCCTGGGCATCGTCGCGGCCATCGTCGTGGGCGTGGGCGCGTGGCTGGCCACCCCGGCCTCGCAGTCGCTCCTCGAGCGTGTTGCCGCGTCCTCCTCGACGGAGGACCGCGCCTCCAACTACTTGGAGACGCTGTACGAGCTCCAACAGTCCCCATTCCTGGGCTTCGGTGCCCCGCGTCCCTCGGCCTCGCCGTGGCTGCCCTCCCTGGGTACGCAGGGTCAGTTCTGGACGGTCATCTTCTCCTACGGCCTGGTCGGCCTGGCCCTGTTCCTCGCCTTCTTCCTGCGCATGTTCCCGCGCATCTGGCGCGCCACGGACGTGTACGGCTCGATCCTGGGCGGCATGATCCTGGCGACCCTGGTGGAGCAGTTCTACTACGGCATGAACACCGGCCTCATGATCTCCGTCGTGGCGGTGGCGCTCCTGTCGCGTCACCTTGAGGAGGAGAGCGACCCGATCAAGCGTGCCGAGGCAAACCGTGAGGGCGGTGCGAACGCCGGTAGCGTCGCGGGAACCGTCCGTGCCGAGCGCGCCGTGCGCGTCGGGCAATGGACAAGCCCCGCCGCGAACGACGGGGCTTTTGCCACTCACATGCTTGCTCGACTCAACAGGTCGGGTCGTCGGGGAACGAGAAGCCGGACAGCTTCCACGTCTCGCCGTCCTTCACAAACTGAAAATAGGTGAGGGCACGGGTCATGGTCGTGTCGTCCGTCAGCGCAGTGCCCGCGTCGTTGAGGACGCGAACGTTGGAAGAGTCGACGCAGGCCAAGACCGTGATGTTTCCGGCCCCGTCATCGCTGAGGATGTGCACGTCCTCGAGGGTAGGCGTGCCGGTGGTGTGGGTGCCGTCCCGTGTCCACTCGAAGGCCTGCGCGTCGAACTCTTCCAGCGCAGAGCCGGTGAGCACGGAGGACAGGTCGGTCGCTCGAGCCTGCTCGGGGTCCGCGTACGCGTCCCACAGTGTGTTCATGACGAAGGTGACCTGTCCGGCGGCCTCGGCGTCTGTGGCCAGCGAGCCGGATGCGTTCGCGGGCCCGCCCGACTGCGGAGTGATGGTCTTTGCGACGGACTGCGGGATGTCGGACTGCGCGTCGTCCTCGGCGCTCTGTGCGCCGGATGGCGCGGAGGCGGCCATATCCGTCTCGGAGGAGCCCGTCAGGCGTAGGAAGCCGGCGATGACGAGCGCAATGATGAGGAGAATCGCTGCTGCCAGCAGGATCTTCTTGCGGGCAGGGGAGAGCGAGTTGATGAAGTCCATGTGTGTCCCATCGGTAGGTTATAGAAAAAGGCTACCGCGCGGTAGCGGGAAGGTTAATCATGAGTGAGGCAAATCAAGCCAGGCGTTCCCTCGCGCGCGGGGGCATCGTCGGCTTCGTTGGAGCGGCCGCCTCCGCGGTCCTGGGCTTCGCATTCACGATCATCCTGTCGCGCATGCTGGGTGCCGAGGGGGCGGGTATCGTCACCCAGGCCACCGGCGTCTTCGCGATCGTCATGGCCCTGGCCAAGGTGGGCCTCGACTCCACCGCCATCTACCTGATGCCGCGCCTGTCCCTGGATGCTCCCGAGGAGATCCGCGCGACCCTGTCTTTCATGGCTTCCGTGACGGTGGGAGTGTCGATCGTGTGCGTCTTCATTCTCGAGGCCGTGGCTCCGTTGATCTGGAACGCTGAGGTTGCGGGATCGATCCGTGCGGTGCTGTGGTTCGTGCCGATCGGTGCCCTCACCCTGGTCGCATCCGCCGCCCTGCGGGCGCTTGGCAACATGCGCGAGTACGTCCTCGTTCAGAACCTGTTGCTGCCCGGCTTGCGTCCGCTCCTCGTTGCGCTCGCGGCCGCGTTCACCGGCTCATTGGCCTTTGTGTCGGTCGCCTGGGCGCTGCCCTTCGTTGTCGTCCTCGTGGCCGCGTGGTGGCTGCTGCTGCGACATATGCCCTCGGTAGCCGACTCAGTGGGACGCTGGCCGAGTGCCCAGCGGCGTCGTCAAGTCGTGTCCTTCGCGCTGCCTCGAACCCTCACTGCCGGCCTCGAGCAGGCGCTGCAGTGGCTCGACGTCCTCCTCGTCGGTCTCCTGGCGGGCGACGCGGCCTCGGGCATCTACGGTGGTGCCATTCGCTTCATTCAGGCGGGCATGGTCGTCGACACGGCTCTGCGCGTCGTCGTCTCCCCGCAGTTCTCCAAACTCCTGCATCAGGGTAAGACGAAGGAGCTGCGCGACCTCTACAGCACGGCCTCGATCTGGCTCGTCCTGTTCGCGGCCCCCATCTACGCGCTCATGGCGATCTACGCGCCCGCGCTCATGCGCATCCTGGGCGACGGTTTTGCTCCCGGCGCGAATGTCCTCGTGGTCCTGTGCATCGGCTCGATCGTTACTTTCATGGCGGGCAATATTCACTCGCTGCTCATTATGAGCGGGCGCGCCGGATGGGCTGCGGTGAACAAGATCGTGGTCCTGACCCTCAATGTTGTGGGTAACGTCATCTTTATTCCTCGCGGAGGAATGGTCGCTGCGGCGGTCGTCTGGGCCGTGTGCATGGTGCTTGACGCGGCCATGGCGACCGTTCAGGTCTCGCGGTTCATTGGTGTGACACCGAAATTGTCAGAAGTGGTCAAGCCGATTCTCGTTGTGGGCGCGTCTGTCGTGATTCCGGGCGGGTGTATAGCGTGGTGGCTGGGGCGCGATTCTTTCGTTGCGACCATTGGCGGATCGGCGCTCTCGATCCTTGCTTTTGCTTGTGTTTGCTGGGTGTTCAGGGATCGTCTGCACCTGTCGGGACTTGGGTCCCTAGCGAGGCGTCGTCGGGGGTAGGGGTGGGGTGCGTGATGCACCTGTGAAAGTCTGACTTGACCGTTCGGTTGATCGAATGGGGATTGTTGTGTAATTATTTATGCAACAAGTTTCTATTCCCTCCGAAAGGTCGTGTCATGGCTTCTGCGATTTCGCGCCTTGCAATCCTTGCAACTGCGCCGATTGTCGCTTGCGCTTCCCTCGCGCTCGCTCCGATGGCTCATGCCGTTGGTGCAGGTCAGGGCGATTCGGTACCCGGTCAGTCTGTCGTTCGCGACGGTTCGAGCGCCGCGACAGCCGCCGCGTCGTGCTGGGACATTAAGCAGCGGAATCCCGAGGCAACGGACGGTGCCTACTGGCTTCAGACCCCCGCGATGGATCACCCCGCCCAGTTCTTTTGTGACCAGACGACAGATGGTGGCGGCTGGGTCATGATCGGCCGCGGCCGTGAAGGATGGGAATCCTGGAGCGGCGGCAAGGGTGATCCCGCGAAGCTGACCTCTCGCTCGCGCACCTCCGATGACTTCGAGGTCGTTCAGCTTTCCAACAAGGCCGTCACCGAGCTCCTCAACAATGAGCCGGTTAAGGACCAGGCCGACGGCGTGCGCGTCATGCGCTCGTGGAGCGCATCGGGCCGCTACTACCAGACGGTGGATCTTCAGTTCCCGAAGATGACCGACTTCGTGTGGCCCTTCAAGATGGCACACCCGGTGAATGTCCAGCTGGACAAGGGCGGCTGGCGCTCCGGCCTCATGTGGGGCCTGACTGGCTATGACAACGAGTGGAACGGCCTGCAGACCTACCCCTCGGCCCGCACCACGGGCTGGTTGATGGGTTGGGGTTACGGTGCCCAAACCTCCAACTGGACCGGTGACGTCACCTCCGCCACCTCCTACTTCCACAAGTCGGGCCTGACGGTCTTCCCCTACGCCGAGGCCTACGTGCGTCCGCGCATCTCCTCGGATTCGGCCGACTTTACCCGCATCCCCGACGAGGGCCTGGCTGGCTCCACGGTCTCCGCGGCCGTCTCGCAGTACGCCGCCAAGACCTCGTGGGGCGTGAGCGGTAATCTCAACGGCTCCTACGCCGAAGGCAACATCCAGGTCCAGGCCCTCGCCCAGGTCGGCTCCACCATGTACGTGGGCGGCAACTTCACCGGCGTCAAGCAGGGTGAGAAGGGCACCGAGATCTCCTCGCGCGGCCTCGCTGCGTTCGACGTGGCTACTGGCGACTTCACCGGCCAGACCTTCGACTTCAACGCGCAGGTCAAGGCTCTCCTGGCGCTGCCCGACGGTCGACTCCTCGTCGGCGGTGACTTCACCCGCGTCAACGGCGAGACCCACGTCGGTACCGTCGTCATCAACCCCTCGACCGGCCAGATCGACCCCTCGTGGGACCTGCAGATCACCAACGCGCTGCGCGGCGGTTCGGTGAGTGTGCGCGCCTTGACCTACTACGACGGCAACGTCTACATGGGCGGATCGTTCACCCACCTCTCTGGCGGTGGCAGCTCCCGGGTCTACGCGCGTAATGCTGGACGCGTCTCCCTGAGCGCGCGTCCCGACCGCTCGTGGAACCCCGAGATCAGCGGTTCCGTTCAGGCGGTTGGCGTTTCCGAGGCGAACAGTGCCTTCTACGCGGGCGGTCACTTCACCACGGCGCACGGTAACCAGCGCGCCTGGTACGCTGCCAAGTTCTCCACCCAGCCGGGTGCTGCCGTGGATACGGACTTCAACTTCGAGCCGTCCAGTGCCAATGCCGGTAAGTACCAGCAGACCATCTCCACTGCGGGTGACCGCGTGTACATCGGTGGATCCGAGCACTCCCTGTTCGGCTACGACGCTGCTAGCAACCAGCGTCTCTCCGGTGCCATGATGTTCAGCAATGGCGGCGACCTGCAGGCCACGACCGTGTCTGCCAAGGGCGTTATCTACGGCTCCTGCCACTGCTCTGACAGTGCCTACCAGGACATGTACGTCTGGTCGATGAACGGCTCCTGGTCGCGCGTCGACGAGATCAAGTGGGTCGGTGCCTGGGATGCCGCCACCGGAGAGAGCCTGAAGTGGACGCCCTTCGAGCTGTCCTCGCGTCGCAAGACTGGTGCCTGGGCGCTGACAACTGACAGCAACGGCAACCTGTGGGTGGGTGGCGACTTTACTCTCTCCCACACCGATGCCACGCACACTCAGTGGAATGGCGGCTTCGCCCGCTACGACAACCGTGACAACGTCGCGCCCGAGGCGCCGACCCTGCTGCGCTCGTCCGCGGCCACCGAGACTACCGTGACCCTCTCCTGGGAAGGCGTCTCCGACGCAGTGTCCTACGAGATCCTGCGCGACGATCGTCCGATCGCCACCTCCGAAACCACCAGCGTCGAGGTGCCGCGCGGCGGCGAGAACCGCTTCTTCGTGCGCGCCGTTGATGCCGAGGGCAACCGCTCCGCGACCACCGCGGTCTACACTGCTCCGGCCCCCGGCCAGGTGGACGCCTCCAACCCGGTCCTCCTCGAAGCAGGTGCGACGTGGAGCTACCGCGCTGACGCCAGCGCCGCCCCCGAAAACTGGGCCCAGGCCTCGTTTGACGACTCTGCGTGGCCGACCGGCGCAGCCCCCCTGGGCTACGGCGACTCCGCGATCGCGACCCAGATCGCCACCAAGGGCTCGCGTCCCGTGACGACCTACTACCGCACGCACTTCCAGGTCGCCGATGCGAAGGCCCTCAAGGGCATCAACGTCAAGTACCTGGCCGACGATGGCGCCGTCGTCTACATCAACGGCGTCGAGGTCGACCGCACCCGCATGGGTAACGGCATGGTCAGCTACACCACCCGCGCCGACGCCGCGCCCAGCTTTGCCGCGGCGTCCGCCTCCCTCTCCGAGATCTTCGTCCCCGCATCGGCGCTGAAGACCGGTGACAACGTCATCGCCGTGGAAACCCACGTCAACTACATGCGTACCGCCACCGTGTCCATGCAGGCCTCCATCGTCCGCGTGGACGGCACCCCGGATGACAACAGCTCTGTTTCCACCGAGCACAGCGCCGAGCCGACCGACGCGACGCAGCCGATCAACGCGGCCTCCGTCAAGTCCGGCACGGTCATCCAGACCGGCGACGAGTGGAACTACTGGACCTCGACGCAGGCCCCCGCCTCCGATTGGGCGACGACCGGCTCCCTCCAGAGCTGGAACCGCGGCTCCGGCCCGATCGGCTGGGGAGACACCGGCGCGGTGACCGCCCTCGATATTGCCAAGAAGGACCGTGCGGTGACGTACTACTTCGCGCGCGACATCGACCTGGGCACGATCACCCCGAACACCACGCTGACCGTGAAGGTGCGCGCGGATGACGGTGCCGTCCTGCGAGTCAATGGCAAGATCGTCGACACGAAACGTATGTCGGATGGCAACATTACTCACGCCACCTACGCGAATGCGGCCGTGAACGCCAGCAAGGCAGCCTCCGACCTGCTTGAGGTCACCATCCCCGCGAGCCTCTTGACGAACGGCGTGAACCGCATCGGCGTCGAGGAACACCTCAACTACAAGGGCTCGCCCTCGATGACCTTCGACCTGAACGCAACTCTTGCAAAATAAGGAAAGAATCGTCTTTCTCCACGCGAGTTCGCGCGAGACGTGAGCCAGTGAAAATGGTTCGATCCAGCTCGTGAATCGTGCTGACAGGTACAACCCCCGCCTATGTGGCGGGGGTTGACTTGTATGTGGTAAACGACTCCCGTCTTGTCTTAACCAAGTGGTTGAGCAATGGCAATTATCGTGACACTATAGAAGTAACCATTTACGCAATACCTGTGAGGACCCCCCCATGAGTTTCATGCGCCGTTGCTTGGCGCTCGGACTGGCATCAGTGACCGGCCTGAGCGTTCTTGCATTTTCCCCGGCTGCGCACGCAGCCGCCGACCCGCTTCATGATGGCCTGAGCGAGGCTACGGCTGCGGCCTCGTGCTGGGAAATCAAGCAGAACGACCCGAGTTCCCAGAACGGAACGTACTGGCTGCAGACGCCCACTATGGACGCGCCCGGCCAGTTCTTCTGCGATCAGACTACCGACGGTGGCGGCTGGGTCATGATTGGTCGCGGCCGCGAAGGCTGGGAGACCTGGAGCCAGGGTAAGGGCGACCAGGAAAAGCTCAAGACCCGCCCGCGTACAGCCGGTGACTTCGAGGTCGTGCAGGCCTCGCACGAGACGGTCAACGGCCTCCTCGGCGGCACCGCCGTGTCCGATCTCGAGGACGGCATCATGGTTCAGCGCGCCTGGAACCACAGGGGCACCGCCTACCAGACCGTGCGCATGCGCTTCCCGAAGATGCGCGACTTCATCTGGCCGTTCAAGAGCGCTCATCCGGTGGACGTGAAGTTCAACCGCGAGTGGTGGGTCAACGGCGGCATCGTCTGGGCCGGATTCGGCACCAACACCGGCTGGGGCTACGTCAACCTGATCGCCTCCGCCTACAACAAGTACACGATGGGCTGGGGCTACGGCCCCCTCGCCACGTCCTGGTACGACACGTCGTCTTCAACGTCGTACTTTCACCGCGACGGCTCGATCATCAACCCCTACGCCGAGGCATACATCCGCCCGCAGCTGCGTTCCGACGATTCTGGCTTCCGTGCCATCGGTGACGGCGGCGTCGCAGCCGAGAAGCAGAAGGCCACCGCTTCCGAGTTCGCGTCTCCCATGTCTTGGGGCGTGACCGGTAACCTCAACGGTTCAGTCCAGGAAGGCAACATCCAGGTCCAGGCCTTCGAGCAGGTCGGCTCCACGATGTATGTCGGCGGTAACTTCACCGGTGTCCAGAAGGGTAAGGATGGTCAGGAGATCGCCTCCAGTGGCCTCGCAGGCTTTGACGCGACGACCGGCGAATGGAATGGCCAGACCTTCAGCTTCAACAACCAGGTCAAGGACCTCGCAGAACTGCCGAACGGCAAGCTGCTCGTGGCCGGTGACTTTACCAAGGTCAACGGAGAGACCCATGTCGGAACCGTCCTGATCGACACCGCGACTGGCCAGATCGATCCCTCATGGACCCTCCAGGCCCGCACCGGCACCAATGGCGGTCGTGTCTCGGTCAAATCCATTAAGATCATCAACGACCACATCTACCTGGGTGGCATCTTCACCCACTTCCAGGGCAACGGCGCGTCGTGGACCTACGCCCGTAACGGCGCCCGCCTCGACATCGACGGAAAGCCCGACCGCACGTGGAACCCCGAGTTCAACGGCTCGGTCATCGATATTGATGTCGACGAGAACGAGGCCTACTACTACGCGGCGGGCTACTTCACGCGCGCCCACAACCAGGTTGTTGAAAATGCGGGCCGTCTGTCCACCGCGGCTGGTGCGGCGCTGGACCAGTCCTGGACCTTCCGTCACTCCTACCTGATCGGTAAGTATCAGCAGACCGTGACGGCCGCCAATGGTCGCGTCTACTTCGGTGGTTCGCAGCACTCCCTCTTCGGATATAACTCCGACACGATGACGCGCACCTCCGGCTCCATCACCATGCAGAACGGCGGCGACGTTCAGGCGTCCACGCGCTCCGCTTCGGGCGTCGTCTACGCCTCCTGTCACTGCTCCGACTTCGCTTTCCAGGACGCGTACCAGTATCTGACGCTGGGCACCTCCTGGACGCGCGCCGACGAGATCCAGTGGGTCGGCGGATGGGACGAAGCCACCGGCCATCAGCTCGGTTGGACCCCCTACCGTCTGGGATCGCTGCGCTCCACCGGTGCGTGGGCCCTTGAAATGGGTGACGACGGTGCCCTGTGGGCCGGAGGCGACTTCAACTACTCCTACACGTCTCTCACGTCGGGTCAGTGGTCCGGCGGCTTCGTGCGCATGCCCGCTCGCAACGCCACTGCCCCCGCCGTGCCCGCTAACCTGCGTGCTTCCAATGGCAACTCCAAGGAAGTCACCCTCAAGTGGTCCTCCGTGCCCGGCGCTGTCTCCTACGAGATCCTGCGTGACGATCGCACGGTCGCAACCACCACCGAGACTAGCCTGAGTGTCCCGCTCGGTGGCAACAATCGCTTCTTCGTGCGAGCAGTCGCCGCCGATGGCCTGCGTGGTGCCACGACGCACGCCTACACGGTTGACTCCAACGGCAAGCCCACCCAGCCCGACGACACCACGCTGCTCGTCGACGAGGACGATACCTGGGCGTACCACTGGTCGACCGAGCCGGTTGCCGAGAACTGGGCCCAGACCTCGTACGACGACTCCTCCTGGAGCCGCGGCGCCTCCCCGATCGGCTACGGCGGCCCCGGACTCAACACGACCTTGACCCCGGGCGCGGCCAAGAACCGCCCCATCACCACCTACGCGCGCATCAACTTCACGGTCGCTGACCCCACCGCCATCGGTGGAGTCAACGTCGCCGTGACGGCCGACGACGGTGCCGTGGTCTACGTCAACGGTACCGAGGTTTCCCGCCAGCGCATGAACGATGGAACGGTAGACGCCTCGACCTTCGCGAACGCCTCCGTCTCGACGCCTGCCGCACGAGCCGACCGACAGCTGGTCTTCGTTCCCGCGGACAAGCTGGTCGCCGGCACGAACACGCTCGCCGTCGAAACGCACCTTAACTACCGCTCCAGCTCGTCGATGACCATCGACGGCATGGTCAAGGTGGTCACCAAGGGTGACGAGCCCGCTCCCGAACCTGAGCCCGATCCGGAGCCGGCACCCCAGCCCGAGCCCGACGTTCCGCTCACGCCCGATCCGGACAAGCCCCTCGAGGTGCTTGACGTGTCCGCGTTGAACTTCGGTAACTTCCTGTACTCCGGCATGTACTGGAACTACTGGAACTCCAAGGAAGCTCCGGACCCGGCCTGGAACTCCACCGCCGACCTGTCCTCGTGGAAGCACGGTGCCAGCCCGCTCGGCTGGGGTGACCGTGACGCTGGCACGCCCTTCACGATGCCGGCTGCGGACCGCGCAATCACGAACTACTTCGTGCGTGATGTCAACTTTGGAACCCTCAGCGCAGACTTCGAGCTGACCCTCAACGTTCGCGTTGACGACGGTGCCGTTATCTACGTCAATGGCACCGAAATTCAGCGTGTGAACATGCCCGAGGGTACGATCGACGCCAACACGCGAGCCTCCTCCAACGTGGGGCTCTCCAAGGCGAAGGACAACCTCGTGCGCATCACGGTCCCGCGCAAGGTCCTCAAGGACGGTGTTAACCGCATCGCGGTCGAATCGCACGCTAACTACGCGGGTGCCGCATCAGTCACCTTCGATCTCAAGGCAAGCCTGTTGAGGTAACAGCAATGACCGACACGTCATCCCACGCCGGCGGCCCTGACCTGCCAGAGGCCGCTGGCGGGGTCGGCGCTCCCGCCGACCCCGCGTTCGACGCCATGGCGCAGCGTGTGCTCACCCGTGGGCACGCCACCACCTGGCTCAACCACTGGTCCCTCCTACACGCCGACTTCCGTGCGCTCGCGCGCATGAATACCGTCGGCTTCGACGGGACCCTCCTGCAGATGCGCCTGCGTGTAGCAGGTCACGAGGTCGCCCGCACTTCCGCGGACCTCGTCCTGCCGCATGTCTTTGAATGCCTCGAGGACGAGGACGGCACCCGCATCACCCTCATCGGGGCCGTGCCCGAGGCCGGTGCGGCCGCAGCCGAACGCCTGCCACGGTTCGACGTCCAGGTCATTGACGGGTACGACGGGCTTCGTCGCTTGAAGGCAGATCCGTCTGTGCTCACCTCCTTCGATCCGCGACTCGTGATTGTCGGCCTGGGTGCCGGCCTTCAGGAAGTCGTCGCGTCCTTCGTGCGCGACCTCCTGCCCGAGGCGTCCGTATGCACCGCGGGCGGCTGGATCGACCAGTACGCCCGCGCCGCCGACGACTACTTCCCGGACTGGGTGCACGCCGCCCGCCTTGGGTGGGCCTGGCGCATCGCGCATGAGCCCAAGCGCCTCACCAAGCGCTACACCGTCGAAGCCCTCGATTTCGTCGCCCACGCTCCCGAGCTTATTTCTCGGCTCGAGGCCATGGGAAGCTTCGACGATCTTGGATTGGTTGGTGGCGCGCCGCCTCGCTGAACGAGGTTGTGCCTGTCGTTGTGAAGGAGGCCGGACCCAGCTGGGTCCGGCCTCCTTTGTGTCTCCAGATGGGCTGGTGATAGCGCTTGTGCCAGTGAATAGCGCGGTGTGGCCCTCGCAGCAGGCGGCGTACGCTCCGGGCGGCTGCAACGGGCGGTTCTGGATGGGAAGTTGTGTTCTGGATAGGAACGGCGGTTCTGGATAGCTTATTTTCCTATCCAGATCGCCATAACCTATCCGCATTGTCACGATGTATCTGCCTGGCCTGTGAGCGAGGCAGGTCGATTGCGAGGCCGTTCCCGGTCAGTACACGATCTCGACGCGTGGACGCTGACAGGCGCTGCCTGAAGGCGGAAAATGACAGGTCAGCCCCTCTTTCGTGCATGGGCTTTGGTTGGTATTGGTGGTGAAAAATGGGCGTGACTACGGGGGAGTGAGTGGCACTGAACGTGCCTCGAAACACTTCCGGATGGATGCTCGCAAAGGGTTATGCGGTGAATGGCGCGGCCCACACAAAACATTTTGAGGGCGTGACGGGTGCCTGTGAGGCGGGTGATGAGGGGGTTACCTGTATGGAGGTGTCAAACTTGTGTGCAACCAATGACCTGCCCATTATGTGCGTGTTGACATGTGATGTGAGTGGGTCGCTACCGAGAGGTGTTTGTTTGACGGCTCGACCGCAAAATATACGAGGAGAGTGTGTTTGCGCCGTTATTCGCGTTGCGGTGGGCCGTTGAGTAATTGGTAGAGCGTCGAAAGTGGTCGAAAGTAAAGGTGTGGCCCGAGCCAATCGGCTCGGGCCACACCCAATCACACACAGAGAGGAAAGGCTTAGTAGGCACCCTCGTGACGCAGAAGCGCGGGGATGGTCTGGAGCATGATCCACGCGTCAAGGGTGAGCGAGCGGTGCTGGGCGTAGGAGAGGTCCAGGTGGACGGTCTCATCCCAGGAGAGGTTCGAGCGGCCGGAGATCTGCCAGAGGCCGGTGATACCGGGGCGGACGGCGAATTTGCCCATCACGCGGGGTTCGTACTGTGCGACCTCGCTGGGGAGCGGGGGGCGCGGACCCACGAGGGACATGTCGCCACGCAGGACGTTGAACAGCTGGGGCAGCTCGTCGATCGACGTCTTGCGCAGGAAGGCTCCGATGCGCGTAATGCGCGGATCGTTGGCCATTTTGAACATGATCGAATTTCCGGCCGAGGAGTCGGCCTCGTTGGCCTCCATGAGGGAAGCCTTGAGTTCTTCGGCGTCCACGCGCATGGTGCGGAACTTAAACATGGTAAAAGTCTTGCCGTTGAGGCCAACGCGTTCCTGAGTGAAGAAAGCGGGGCCGCCGTCGTTCAGACGCACCATCGCAGCGACGATGATCCACAGCGGAGTCAGCAGGATAATGCCGAAGAGAGCTGCGAAAATGTCGCACATGCGCTTGATGGCATTGTCGACGGAGGCGGCAAGATCCGACGCGTGCTCGAATGCGAGAGCCGTGGATGCGGCTCGTGCGGTGGGCTTCGTCAAGGTTGTCATCTGTGCGTCTTCCTTCTACTTCATCAAACTCAAATGCTGCATGTCGGTTAGAGGCGGGAAATCCGCTCTGGACTGGGATATTTACTAAGTAAATGTCCCTGGCGCAACTCAGTCACCGTTAGGTGTTAACCCTAGTCTATCCATATGGTTAGCTTGGTTGCTAACCAAAGGGTTAAGTACAAGCGAAAAAATGCTGTGATTTCGTGCACCTGACGAGTTATGCAGGTCAGATCTGAACGGCGCATGACCAGCTGGTAGCTTGCTGACACCTTGGCAGAATGCGCGGAAAACCGCCGAGCGATAGACTGGTAGGCGTGTCGTGACTGGCGAACAGGTGGGCCACCACCGGGGAGCGACGCGTCGGCATCGATAGCCGCCCGCCTGGGCTAGAGGCCACTGCCAACCATCATCGGATGATCAATAGGAGAACCCCATGGATTCCCTCAATGACATGACACTTGCGCAGCTGGATCCTGAGATTCAGGCAGTTCTGGACGCCGAGCTTGGTCGTCAGCGTGACACTCTCGAGATGATCGCCTCGGAGAACTTCGTGCCGCGTGCCGTCCTCGAGGCGCAGGGCTCGGTCCTCACGAACAAGTACGCCGAGGGCTACCCGGGCCGCCGCTACTACGGTGGCTGCGAGTTCGTGGACATCGCGGAGTCTCTCGCCATCGAACGCGCGAAGCAGGTCTTCGGTGGCGACTACGTGAACGTTCAGCCCCACGCCGGTGCGCAGGCCAACGCCGCTGCGCTCATGGCCATGGCTAACGTCGGTGACCCGATCCTCGGTCTGTCCCTGGCCCACGGCGGTCACTTGACCCACGGCATGCGCCTGAACTTCTCGGGCAAGAACTATAAGGCCCTCGCCTACGAGGTCGACCGCGAGACGATGCGCATCGAGCCTGAGAAGGTTCGTCAGGCTGCCCTGGCGGAGCGTCCGCGCGTCATCATCGCCGGCTGGTCCGCTTACCCGCGTCACCTTGACTTCCAGGCCTTCCGTGACATCGCGGACGAGGTCGGTGCCGCCCTCTGGGTGGACATGGCTCACTTCGCAGGCCTCGTGGCTGCGGGTCTGCATCCGAACCCCGTCCCCTTCGCCGACGTGGTGACGACGACGGTCCACAAGACTCTGGGTGGCCCTCGTTCTGGCATGATCCTGTCCTCGCGCGGCGAGCAGTGGGGCAAGAAGCTGAACTCATCGGTGTTCCCCGGCCAGCAGGGCGGCCCCCTCATGCACGTGATTGCTGCTAAGGCCATCGCCATGAAGGTCGCGCAGACCGACGAATTCAAGGACCGTCAGCGCCGCACCCTTGAGGGCGCGCAGATCATCGCTGAGCGCCTGGGCGCTGATGATGCAAAGAACGCTGGTATCAAGCTGGTCACGGGCGGAACCGACGTGCACCTCGTCCTCGTTGATCTGGTCGACTCCGAGCTCAACGGCCAGCAGGCAGAGGATCTGCTGCACGAGGTCGGCATTACCGTCAACCGCAACGCCGTCCCCTTCGATCCCCGTCCGCCGGCCGTCACCTCGGGCCTGCGGATCGGCACTCCCGCCCTCGCGACGCGCGGCTTTGATGCCGAGGACTTCGCCGAGGTCGCTGACATCATCGGCACGACCCTGTCCCAGGGTGCGTCCGGCGGCAATGTTGAGGTGGACGCCCTGCGCGCTCGCGTCAAGAAGCTGACGGACAAGCATCCGCTGTACGCAGGTCTCTGATCGTGAGGGCTCCCTGGGAGGGCCCCGCGGGGGTCCTGGATGGAAAGGCAACCGCTGCCGCAATTAAGGCGGAGCTGAAGGAGCGCGTCGATCGTCTGCGCGAGGCCGGGGTCGTCCCGGGCCTCGGCACGATCCTCGTCGGCGAGGACCCCGGGTCCGTTGCTTACGTCGCCGGCAAGCACCGCGATTGCGCGCAGATTGGTGCCGAGTCGATCCGCGTGGACCTGCCCGCCGACGCGACGCAGGAGCAGGTGGAGGCTGCGATTGATCAGCTCAACGCAGACCCTGCCTGCACGGGCTACATCGTGCAGCTGCCCCTGCCGCGCGGAATTGATACGAACGCCGTCCTGGAGCGTATCGACCCTGCGAAGGACGCGGACGGCCTGCATCCGATGAACCTCGGTCGCCTCGTGTTGCGGGGCTCGGGCCCCATCGATTCGCCTCTGCCGTGCACGCCGCGCGCGGTCATCGAGCTCATGGAACGCCACGGGATCGACCTGGCCGGAAAGAACGTGTGCGTTATTGGTCGAGGTGTCACTGTGGGGCGCTCGATCGGCCTGCTGCTCATGCGCAAGGAAGTGAACGCGACGGTCGACGTGTGCCACACGGGCACGACCGACCTGGCCGATCACGTGCGCCGCGCGGACGTCATCGTGGCGGCGGCGGGATCCGCTGGGATTATCACTCGCGACATGGTGGCCCCCGGTGCCATCGTCCTCGACGTCGGCGTGAGCCGCGTGCAGGGTGAGGACGGCAAGGCTCGCCTGATGGGCGACGTCGCGGACGGCGTGGATGAGGTGGCCAGCTGGCTCAGCCCCAACCCCGGCGGCGTTGGCCCGATGACCCGGGCGCTCCTCGTGACGAACGTCGTTGAGGCTGCCGAACGCCAGGCGGGAATCAGCGTGAACTGACAGGTGCGCTGGCTCCGGCACATGCGGAGGTCGCGCGCGAACGCAGCGGAGGCGCGGTGAGGATATCCATTCCTCGCCGCGCCTCCTCGTTCCTCTAAACTGAAGAAAACTCTGGTTAAGGAGAAAACGATGACTCTGACGGTGACCACCGTGAACCTCAACGGCATCCGCGCCGCCCACAAGCGTGGCTTCCTCGACTGGCTGGAGGGGTCCGACACGGATGTGCTGCTCATGCAGGAGGTTCGCGCGCCCGAGGAGATCTCTCGCGAGATCATGGGCGAGGCCTGGGACAGTGTGTGGGTTCCCTGCCGCATCAAAGGGCGCGCGGGTGTGGGCGTAGCCGTGCGACGTGGGCGCGCGGTCCTGGAGGGCGAGTCTCGTCAGATCCTCGACGACGCTGAGACGGACGTGGATTCGGGCCGCTGGCTCGAGGCTATCGTGCGTCCCGAGGGCGGCGAGACCCCCGTGCGAGTGGTCTCCGCCTACTTCCACTCGGGTGAGAAGGACACTCCCAAGCAGGAGGCTAAGATGGCGCACCTGCCGCGCATCGGCGCTCGCATGGCCGAGCTGATCGCCGAAGAGGCGGCCGGGGGTATCTCCTCGCTCGTGTGCGGCGACTTCAACGTCGTGCGCTGCGAGGCCGACATTAAGAACTGGAAGCCGAACCACAACAAGCGTGCCGGCGTCCTCGACGAGGAGATCACTTTCCTCAATCAGTGGGTGGACGAGGGGTGGCGCGACATCGTGCGCGACCTGGCCGGCGACGTGCAGGGTCCCTACTCGTGGTGGTCGTGGCGCGGCCAGGCCTTCGTGAACAACGCGGGTTGGCGCATCGACTACCAGTACGCGACGCCCGCCCTGGGCGAGCGTGCGCGTTCCTTCGAGATCGGTCGCGCCGACGAGTACGCGAAGCGTTTCTCGGATCACGCGCCGGTCTCCGTGACCTACGAGATCTGACGTTTGAACGACGAGGCCGTGGCCGGGGAGTGCTGCCCGGGCCACGGCCTTTCGTGTCTGCTGGTGGCCACGGCCTTTCATGTCTGCGGGCGACCTGTTGTATGAGCTGTGGCACTGTTTTCTAAAATTTCGCACGTAATTCGTTTGGATGAAGTTTCAATAATCGCTGGAAACGTTGTAATTCCAACAGTGTGACTTCAAAATTTGAAGTAGTCGCGAGGGAATTACGTGCGGAATTGGTGGGGCCTGGATGCTGTGCTCGTCGACGAGGGGGCTGTCTCCGGGGTCAGTGCACATCCGGATAGGTAACGAGCAGCGGGATAGGTAGTGAAGATCTGGATAGGTAACGAACATCTGGATAGCTTAATAACCTATCCGGATGTGCATAACCTATCCGGATGCGCGCAACCTATCCGGATGTGGCATAACCTATCCGGATGTGCATAACCTATCCGGATGCGCGCAACCTATCCGGATGCGCGCAACCTATCCGGATAGTGCCCCGAAGATGGGGCTGTGGGTCCGGTGCTTGCGGGTGATGGTGCGGCTTGGGCTGGATGCTCGCAGTAACGAGAGCGCCCGGAACAGCAGTGGGCGATGAACGGGCCGACCGGGTGCCGCGCGAAAAGAGCGGCGAAAAGAGCGGCGAAAGCTCGGTAAGTGGGGTCAGCGCCCGGAGGCGTCGAAGTCGAATAGAGCCATCGAGGAGTAGATGCCCGAAGGGTCGATGCGGTCCAGGCGGAAGCCGGGGACGATCCAGGAGGCCTCGACGGTCGCCCCGATGTCGAGGGCCATGTCCAGGGCGACGTCATCGACGTCCTGAGCCAGCGTCACGTGAGGGTGATACGGAAAGCGCATCTCATGGTCGAGGGGGCCGGAGCGGATCTCCTCGGCGAGGTCCGTGCAGTCGGAGGCGCCTTCGGCCAGCGTCATGAAAGCGACGTTGGAGACGGGTCGGAAGGAATCGGTACCCGACAGGGTGACGCGGAAAGGGGAGTGTCTCGAGGCGATGGAGCGCAGGTGGTCGATGACTTCGGCGCGAGCTTCGCGTGCGACGGGCGTAGGCGGCATCAGCGTGATGTGCGCGGGGACGCGTGAACCTGCCAGGTCTCCCAGGCGCAGGCGCAGGTCGGTGAGCTGTGTGACCCACGGTTCGGGAATTGCGACGACGACGCCGAGCCAGTCCTGGCCGGGGAGTCGTTGGGGGAGGAACATGGGGCCTGCCTGTGTCGCGGATGTGGTGGCTCCACTGTACCGGGTGTCGTGGCGCGCGCGATGAGGCCGTAGCGCTTGAAGGGTGTGAGGGCGTTCACGTAGCCTTGAGGAAGTGAGACCAAGGAGGATCTTGTGACTGATCTCGTGTGGGCCGACGCCGCTACCCCCGATGAAGGGGCCGGCAAGGCCGCAGACCTGTTCCGTGACGCGTTTGGCTACGAGCCTCGGGGCGTGTGGAGCGCGCCCGGGCGCGTCAATATTATCGGCGAGCACGTGGACTACAACGGCGGCCCGTGCGTTCCGATCGCCCTGCCGCACCGCGCATATGTGGCGCTGGCGCCTCGTGAGGACCGGACGATTCGCCTGATTTCGCCGCAGACGCGCGAGGCGATCGACGTCCTCGATCTCGACGTGATTGGCCCGAAGGGGACCCCCGGCGAGGTGACGAACCATTGGACCGCGTATCTCGCGGGCGTCGCGTGGGCCCTCGAACAGGCCGGATACGGGCCGCTGCCCGGTTTTGACGCGGCCCTGTGGTCGTGCGTGCCTCTGGGAGGGGGCCTCTCGTCGAGCGCCGCGCTCGAGTGCGCGACCGCGGTTGCACTCGATGAGGTGTGCTCGCTGGGTCTGGCGGGCACGATCGAGGCTCCCAATGACGAGGGACGCAAGGTGCTCGTGGATGCCGCGCGCGCCGCGGAGAACCAGGTGGCGGGGGCGAACACGGGCGGCCTGGACCAGACGGCGTCCCTGCGCTGCCGCGAGGGCCACGCCCTGGCCCTCGACTGCCGCGACATGTCGACGCGACAGGTTCCCTTCGACCTGAGCGCGGTCGGGCTGGAGCTCCTCGTTATCGACACGCGCGCCAAGCATTCGCTGGCGGACGGCCAGTACGGGTCGCGCCGCGCGGACTGCGAGGAGTCGGCGCGCATCCTGGGCGTGGGTCAGCTCGTGGAGGTTGAGGACCTGGACGAGGCCACGACCGCGCTGGGCAACGAGCGCCTGGCTGCTCGCACGCGCCACGTCGTCTCCGAGATCGCGCGGACGCGCGCTTTCATCGAGCTTCTCGACGAGGGGCCGCTGGAGGGCACGCGCCTGGCGGTCGCGGGCGCGCTCCTCAATGACTCGCACGACTCGCTGCGTGACGACTATGAGGTCTCCTGTGAGGAACTGGACGTGGCCGTAGAGGCCGCCCGCGCAGCGGGAGCGCACGGAGCACGTATGACAGGCGGCGGCTTCGGCGGCAGCGCGATCGCGCTCGTCGACGCGCATGCCGTGGAGGGCGTGGCGCGAGCCGTCGCGGCCGCCTACGCGCAGCGAGGCTGGGAGCCTCCCCACTTCATCCGATCCCTCCCGGGAGCTCCCGCCGGACGCCTGGACTGAGCGATCTGTGACAAACCGAGGGGCCGGTGCTTCAGCATTTGAAGCACCGGCCCCGGCCTCGTTACACTGAAGACCAGCAGACACGAGGGAAGGACAAACCGATGGGGATCAGCAAACGAGCATGGCAGGTAGCGGGCGCAGCAGCCGGCGGCGCGAGCCTCTTTGGCGGCGGCCTGGCGATCGGACGCCTCCTGCGGCTGGATTCCCAGCGCGGTGACTACCGCAAGGCGTGGGAGAACCACAACCTGGCGACCCTGGATCGCCTGCGTGAACTCGACGAGCATCCCGAGGGCGAACGCCCCTACCTGATCGTCTCCCTCGGTGACTCCTCCGTTCAGGGCGTGGGCGCCTCGCGCATCACCGAGTCCTACCCGGCCCGCCTCGCCTCCTCTATCGCCGCGCAGATGGACCGCGAGGTCCTCCTGCTCAACCTGTCCCTGTCGGGGGCCACCATCGAGTCCGTCGAACTCACTCAGATCCCGCAGATGCGCGGCCTGGGCCTCCTGGATGGCACCTACAGCCCCGACCTGGTCACGCTGACCATCGGCGGCAACGACGTCATGACCGAGGACATGGCCCCGGGTCAGTTCGAGGAACGCCTGCGTCGCGTCCTCGCCTCCCTGCCCGCGCTCACCCTCGTCTCTACGATCCCTTCCTTCGGAATCATGCCCCAGGAAAGTCGCGCGCAGGACATGTCCGACCGCATCGCGGCCGCCGTCGCCGACAGCGACGCGCACCTGGTCGACCTGCGTTCCCTCACCCAGGAATACTCCCTGCCGACCTACACCTTCGCCTACCACGCTGCGGACTTCTTCCACCCGAATTCGACGGCCTACACCAAGTGGGCGCAACTCTTCGCCGATGCGTGGGCGACGTCTCGACGTGAGGCAGCCCCCGTCGTCGAGGACGCCCCCCGCTGGGACATGCTCTCGGCGCGGGTGGCACAATCGGAGTATGACGACTGACGGACCGTGGCTCGTCGTCGGGTTAGGTAACCCCGGCGCGCAGTATGCCTCCACCCGACACAACGTCGGGTACTTGACCCTCGACGTGCTCGCTTCGCGCGGCGGCGCGACCCTCACATCGCACCGCTCGCGCACGCACACCGCCGACGTTCGCTTAGGGATCGGCCCCGGCGGCGTGCCCGGACCCCGGGTGATTCTCGCGCGCTCCGACAGCTACATGAACACCTCCGGCGGTCCGATCAGCGCGCTCGCCACCTTCCATAAGATCGACCCCTCGCGCATCCTCGTCATCCACGACGACATGGACCTGCCCGCGCACACGCTGCGCCTCAAGGTCGGCGGGGGAGAGGGCGGCCACAACGGCCTGAAGTCCCTCAGCCAGCACCTGGGCACGCGCGATTACGCTCGCCTGCGCATCGGCGTGGGCCGCCCGCCAGGACGCATGGATCCCGCCGACTATGTGCTCGCCACCCTGCCTTCTAAGGAACGCCCCGACTGGGACGTCACCTTCGAGCAGGCCGCCGACGTCGTCGAAGACATCGTGACCAAGGGATTTGCCCCCACCCAGATGGCCCTGCACACCGGGTCCTGATCGAGGCGGCGACCCCCTGGCGTCGCCGCGCACCCTCACCGTGAAAGGCAGCGCGTGCTACTCACCGGACTTCTCCCGGACATCACCACCGATCCCGCGATCGAGACGGCCACAGACTCCGTCGAAGCCGGCCGTTCTGGAACGATCGTCGCCCCCGTCGGCATCCGGCCGCCCCTGCTCGCGGCCGTCGCCTCGCGCGCGGCCACGCCCCTCGTCGTCCTCACCGCCACCGGGCGCGACGCCGAATCGCTGACCAACGCCCTTGCCTCGTGGATCCCGGGCGTGGCCATGATGCCCGCGTGGGAGACCCTGCCCCACGAGCGACTCTCGCCCCAGGTCGACACGATGGCGCGTCGCATCGCCGTCCTGCGCCGCCTCGTCCACCCGATCAAGGGAGACGACAGCGCCGGCCCGATTTCGGTCCTCGTCGTCCCCATCCGAGCCTTCCTCCAGCCGATCATCTCCGGCCTGGCGGACCTCGAACCCGTGCGCGTGCGCACCGGCGACATCCTGGACCTCACCGAGGTCACGAACCGGCTGGCTGAGCTGGGCTACGAGCGCGTCGACATGGTCGAAGGCCGCGGCCAGATGAGCGTGCGTGGCGGCATCCTCGACGTCTTCCCGCCCCAGGAACCCCACCCCCTGCGCGTGGAGCTGTGGGGCGACGAGGTCGACGACATCCGCGCATTCTCCGTCTCCGACCAGCGAACCCTCGGCGAGGCCACCGACGGCCTGTGGGCTGTTCCCTGCCGCGAGCTCCTCCTGACCCAGGCAGTGCGTGCCCGCGCCCGCGAGGCCGCCGACCGTCTGCCCGGTGCCGCCGAGATGCTCAGCCTCGCCGCCGAGGGAATCGCCGCCCCCGGCATCGAATCCCTGGCGCCCATCCTCGTGGGCGGCATGGAGTCCCTCCTCGACCTGCTACCAGGGGACTCGCCGATCCTCGCCTCCGACCCCGAACGCATCCGCGCCCGCGCCGCCGACCTCGTCGCCACGACCGAGGAGTTCCTCGCCGCCGCGTGGAGCGCTGCCGCCGGGGGAGCGGACACCCCGCTCGAGGCCTCCAAGGCCTCGTTCCTCGACCTGACCGACCTGTGGGGGAGCGGGACGCGCCCCTGGTGGGAACTCACCGACCTGCCGCCCGCCGACCTCGCTTCCGCGATCGACGAGGCCGACTCGCCCTCAGCGGACGGCCCCGCGCCCGTCGTCGTCTCGCCCACCCTCATGCGCGTAGGCGCGCGCGACGTGCACCCCTACCGCGGAGACTTCGCCCGCGCCGCCGCCGACCTTACCGACCTGGCCCGCGACGGCTGGCGCATCGTCGTCACCACCGAAGGCCCCGGCCCGGGCCGGCGCATCCGCTCCATCCTCACCGACGCCTCGTGCCCGGCCGCGCTCGCGGACAACGTGGAAGCGCGCCCCGACCCCGGCCTCGTGACCATTACGACCGCGCAGGCCGGCGTCGGTTTCGTTGCGCCCCATCTCAAGGTCGCGATCCTCACCGAAGGTGACCTCACCGGGCGAGCGGGCGCGTCCACGCGCGACATGCGCCGCATGCCTTCGCGCAGGCGCAAGGGCGTCGACCCGCTGACCCTGCACCCCGGGGACTACATCGTCCACGATCAGCACGGCATCGGACGCTTCATCGAGCTGGTCTCGCGCACGATCGGGCGCGGGGACGCCGCCTCGACGCGTGACTACCTGGTCATCGAATACGCGCCCTCGAAGCGCGGACAGCCCGCGGACCGGCTCTTCGTGCCCACCGACGCGCTGGACCAGATCTCGAAGTACACCGGATCCGACGAGCCCTCCCTGACCAAGATGGGCGGTGCCGACTGGGCCAAGACCAAGGCCCGCGCCAAGAAGGCCGTCAACGAGGTCGCCAAGGAGCTCATCCGCCTGTACGCCGTGCGCCAGCAGACCAAGGGCCACGCTTTCGGACCCGACACGCCCTGGCAGCGCGAACTCGAGGACGCCTTCCCCTACGTCGAGACCCCCGACCAGCTCGTCACCATCGACGAGGTCAAGGCCGACATGGAAAAGCCCGTGCCCATGGACCGCCTGCTCACGGGCGACGTCGGCTACGGCAAGACCGAGATCGCCGTGCGCGCTGCCTTCAAGGCCATCCAGGACGGCTATCAGGCCGCCGTCCTCGTGCCCACGACCCTGCTGGTCACCCAGCACGCGCAGACCTTTGCCGAGCGCTACGCGGGCTTCCCCGTGCGCATCGGCACGCTCTCGCGCTTCTCGATGCCGAAGGAAACCGAGGAAGTCAAGGCCGGGTTGGCCTCGGGCGAAGTCGACCTGGTGATCGGCACCCACTCGCTGCTGACCGGCACCGTTTCGTTCAAGAAGCTCGGCCTCGTCATCATCGACGAGGAGCAGCGCTTCGGCGTCGAACACAAGGAAACCCTCAAGGCCCTGCGCACCGACGTGGACGTCCTGTCGATGTCCGCCACACCGATCCCGCGTACCCTCGAGATGGCGATCTCCGGCATCCGCGAAATGTCGATCCTCCAGACCCCGCCCGAGGAACGCCAGCCCGTCCTGACCTTCGTCGGCGCCTACACGGACACCCAGGTGAGCGCCGCGATCCGACGCGAGCTCCTGCGCGACGGCCAGGTCTTCTACGTGCACAACCGCGTCGATTCGATCTCCTCGGTCGCCGCCCACATCGCGGAGCTGGTTCCCGAGGCGCGCGTGCGCACCGCCCACGGCAAGATGAACGAGCACCAGCTCGAGGCCGTCATCCAGGACTTCTGGAACCACGAGTTCGACGTGCTCGTGTGCACGACCATCGTCGAGACCGGCCTGGACATTTCCAACGCGAATACGCTCATCGTCGACCGCGCCGACACCTTCGGCCTGTCTCAGCTGCACCAGCTGCGCGGCCGCGTCGGGCGAGGCCGTGAACGCGCCTACGCGTACTTCTTCTACCCGGGCGACAAGGCGCTCACCGAGACCGCGCACGAGCGCCTCAAGACGATCGCCGCCAACACGGAGCTGGGCGCGGGCCTGGCGGTCGCTCAGCGCGACCTCGAGATCCGAGGCGCCGGCAACCTCCTGGGTGGGGCTCAGTCGGGCCACGTCGAAGGCGTCGGCTTCGACCTGTACGTGCGCATGGTCTCCGACGCGGTCGCCGCCTACCGTGGCGACACACCCGCCGAAAAGACCGACGTGCGTATGGACCTGCAGGTCGACGCGCACATTCCCGACGGCTACGTGCGCGGCGAGCGCCTACGCCTCGAGGTGTACGCCAAGATCGCGGCCATCTCCACGCCCGAACAGGAAGCGGACGTGCGCGAGGAACTCGTCGACCGCTACGGCCCCATCCCGCCCCAGGTCGACCTGCTCTTCGCCGTTGCACGCCTGCGCGAGATCGTGCGCCGCGCGGGGATCACCGAGATCGTCACGCAGGGCAAGTACCTGCGTGTCTCGCCCGTCGAACTACGAGATTCCCAGGTCATGCGCCTCAAGCGCCTGCACCCCGGGACAGTCATCAAAGCCGCCGTTCGCCAGGTTCTCGTGCCGCTGCCGCTCACCTCGCGAGTCGGCGGTTCCCCGCTCACCGACGGCCCGCTCCTGGAGTGGGTGGAGACTCTGGTGACCAAGATTCTCGTGCCTTTTGGCGAGTAGTGCCTGTGGTGGAATACACTGGTCCTATTGCGTCGCAACACATCTGAGGAAGGAATGCTCGTGCGCTACACACGCCAGCTCGCCACCGCCGCCCTGATTGTGGTCGCAGGACTGGGAATGGGGGCGTGCTCCGCCCATCCCGGCGCTGCAGTCAGCACCAACAACGGCAACTACAGCATTGCGGAAGTTGACGAGGCGGTGAGTCAGCTCGCCGCAGTGACGGGCGGGCAGTCCTCCATTGGCGCGCAACAGGTGCGCACGAGCCTGATCAACGAGCCTCAGCTCGCGGCCGTGGCCGATTCAGTGGGCCTCGGTGTGACCGACGAGCAGATCGACCAGGCCATCGAGCAGACCGCAGCGCAGACCGGTGGACAGTCCGTGACGTTGGGGCGCGGCACACGTGCGGCCGTGCGCTCCATGCTTCTGAATCAGCAGCTCAGCCAGTTCGCTCAGGCAAACCCGAACGCCTTGTCAATCATGAACGAGACCTTCGAGCAGGCCCGCGCCGCCTCGAACGCCCAGATCAACCCGCGTTTCCCCCAGCCGACCCTGGGCGGAGGCCAGGCCTCGACCACGCCCCTGTTCGGTGACGCCGTATCTGGAGCCAAGGATGATCCCACGGCAGCGCTCCTGGGTGGCAGCGCCCAGTGAGCCTTGTGAGTATTCACTCACAGTGTCTCCGGCAGGGACTAATGTCGCTTGTCCGGGCACATAACCGGGGTTGACAGCCCCAAAACCCATAACGTCCCCCTTGCCGGGGGTGACCACATATGGCGGTCCGTATTACCGTTGTACTGACCGCTTCCACGCAACAACATCGATTGGAGAATGACGTGGCAGTTATTGAAGGCATTGGTGCACGCGAGATCCTTGACTCGCGCGGTAACCCGACTGTTGAGGTCGAGGTCGTCCTTGAGGACGGCACCGCTGCGCGCGCGTCCGTCCCCTCCGGCGCGTCCACCGGCGCGTTCGAGGCCGTCGAGCGTCGCGATGGCGACAAGGGCCGTTACCTTGGCAAGGGCGTCCAGGACGCCGTTGACGCCGTCGTCGAGCAGATCGCCCCCGAGCTCATCGGCGAGGAAGCTGACGACCAGCGCTACATCGACCAGGCCATGATCGACCTGGACGGCACCCCCAACAAGGGCAAGCTCGGCGCGAACGCCATCCTCGGCGTCTCCCTCGCCGTCGCCAAGGCTGCCGCGAAGTACGCGGACCTGCCCCTCTACAAGTACCTGGGCGGCCCCAACGCTCACGTCCTGCCCGTCCCCATGATGAACATCCTCAACGGTGGCTCCCACGCGGACTCCAACGTTGACATCCAGGAGTTCATGATCGCCCCCATCGGCGCTCCCTCCTTCCGTGAGGCTCTGCGCTGGGGCGCCGAGGTCTACCACACGCTCAAGGGCGTCGTGAAGGAGCGCGGCCTGTCCACTGGTCTGGGCGACGAGGGCGGCTTCGCCCCCAACCTGGACTCCAACGCTGAGGCCCTCGACCTGATCGTCTCCGCGATCGAGAAGGCCGGCCTGAAGCCGGGCGAGGACGTCGCCCTGGCCCTGGACGTTGCCTCCTCCGAGTTCTTCAAGGACGGCCTGTACCAGTTCGAGGGCGAAGGCCGCTCGACCGACTACATGGTGGAGTACTACGAGAAGCTCATCTCGAACTACCCGCTGGTCTCCATCGAGGACCCGCTGTCCGAGGACGAGTGGGACGCCTGGAAGGCCCTGACCTCCGAGATCGGTGGCCGCGTCCAGCTGGTCGGCGACGACCTGTTCGTCACCAACCCCGCCCGCCTGAAGAAGGGCATCGAGCTGGGCGCCGCGAACGCGCTGCTCGTCAAGGTGAACCAGATCGGTTCGCTGACCGAGACCCTCGACGCCGTTGAGGAAGCGCACCGCAACGGTTACCGCACGATGACCTCGCACCGCTCCGGCGAGACCGAGGACACCACGATCGCCGACCTGGCCGTCGCCACCAACTCCGGCCAGATCAAGACCGGTGCCCCCGCTCGTTCCGAGCGCGTCGCCAAGTACAACCAGCTGCTGCGCATCGAGGAGCAGCTGGGCGAGGCCGCCGTTTACGCCGGCCGCTCTGCCTTCCCTCGCTTCAAGTGAGCCTAGGCAACTAGCCGCATAGCTCCGCGCGGGCCCGCAAGGGTCCGCGCGGAGTTTTTTCGGCGTGGGGCTGAGCCAAAGACGCCAACTTAGGGCACGATAGAAGAATGGCTAGCCGTCGTCCTTCTTCCCGCCCCTCCTCGCGTCGTCGCTCCTCCGGTTCGGAGGCAGCGCGTACGACGCGTGAAATCAACGCGGAAAAGTCGCGCCAGCGCAGGGCTGCCGCGAAGGCTGCGCAGTCCTCGAAGGGCGCCGAGGCCTCGGCGAAGCGCCAGAAGTCGGCGCGGGACGCCCAGAAGGAAGAGGGCGCAAAGCGTAGTTTTTTCCGCAGGAATAAGGACGGTGAGAAGGGCTCGTCGCGTTCTTCGTTTGTGCGTCCAGCCGCGGAAGGCTCGTCGGTCCTGTCCATCGGTGGCCTCGACGTGTCCACGCGACTTCTCGTCGTCCTGATCGTCGCTGCGATCCTGTCGGTCATGCTGGTGCCCAGCCTCTACCAGTGGTGGCAGCAGGAGCGTGAACTCGCGCAGATCAAGACCCAGGTCGCCGAGCAACAGCAGAAGAACGCCGACATGCAGCGTCAGCTCGACTTGTGGAATGACCCCGACTACATCTCCACTCAGGCGCGCGAGCGGCTCGGATTTGTTCGACCCGGTGAGACCCAATACACGGTCGTGGATCCGGGGCCGCAATATCAGGACTCCGCGCTGGCGGCCGCAGCTGCGTCCACCGGACCGGCGCGCCCCTGGGTGCAGCAGCTCGGTATCCTAGTGGGGAAGGCGGATCAGCCGCCGAGCGCGACGCCCATCCCGTCGGCTGAGACCAGTCAGTCGGGCCAGGCCCCCACAACCAGCCAAGAAAGCGGAGAATGAGCCTCGTTAACACCACCGACGCCACCGAAGAGGACCTGGAGGTCCTGCGTTCCCAGCTGGGTCGCGTGCCCCGAGGGGTCGTTGGTATTGCTGCGCGCTGCGTGTGCGGTCGGCCCACCGTTGTGGCCACCGCGCCGCGTCTGCCCGACGGGACTCCGTTCCCCACGACCTACTACCTGACGCACCCGGCGGCCGTCAAAGGCGCTTCGACGCTTGAGGCCGAGCACGTCATGGAGACCCTCAACGAGGACCTCGCGGCCGATGAGGAGCTGCGCGCCGCCTACGCGCGCGCCCACGAGGCCTACATTCAGGCGCGCCTGACCCTGGGTGATGTTCCGGAGATTTCGGGCGTGAGCGCTGGCGGAATGCCCACGCGCGTTAAGTGCCTGCACGCCCTCGTCGGCCACTCTCTGGCCGCCGGCCCCGGCGTGAATCCGATCGGGGACCGCGCGCTCGCGATGCTCAAGGAGCGAGGCCTGTTCTCCACTTCCCGCTGCTCCTGCTGAGCATTTTTTGCCCGTGCCCGCCCCGGCCTCGTCCGGAACTCACCCCCGTAGAAACGAAGCGATGACCCGCGTAGCTGCCATTGACTGTGGAACCAATTCGATCCGACTGCTCGTCGCCGATGGGCATATCGGCGAGGACGGTCGTCCCCATCTGTCGGACCTGACCCGCCAGATGCGTATCGTGCGCCTGGGGCAGGGCGTGGATGCGCGTGGCTACCTGGATCCCGCGGCGATCGAGCGTACGGTGGAGGCCACGGTCGAATACCAGCGCATGATCGAGGCCCTGGGGGCGACGAGCACCCGTTTCGTGGCGACCTCCGCGACGCGCGACGCGTCCAACAGCGCGGACTTCGTGCGTCAGATCAAGGCTGTCATCGGCGTGGAGCCAGAGGTCGTCGTCGGCACGGAGGAAGCCTCCCTGTCCTTCAACGGCGCGGTGAGCGGCCTGGGCGAGTCCGTGTGCGCCCCGATGCTGGTCGTCGATATCGGCGGCGGGTCGACGGAGCTGGTGCTGGGTGCGACCCGCGTTGAACAGGCGATTTCGATCGACATGGGCGCCGTGCGTGTGACCGAGAAGTTCTTCTCCCACGTGGATCCGGCGGGCGGAGTGCCCGTCGCGGACCAGGAGCGCGCGATCGCGTGGATCGATGAGCAGCTGGACGGTGCGGAAAAATCCGTGGACCTGGCGCGCGTGCGCTCCCTTGTGGGCGTTGCGGGCACGGTGACCACCCTGACCGCCCAGGCGCTGGGTCTCACGTCGTACCAGCCCGAGCGCATCCACGGCGCGCGCCTGAGCGCGGCACAGTTCGAGGAGGCCGTGCGCTTCATGGTCGATCAACCGACGTCAGTGAAGGCCTCCCTGGGCTTCATGCCCGAGGGACGCGAGGACGTCATCGCGGCGGGCGCGCTTATCTGGAGTCGCATCGTCACGCGCGTTCTGGCGCGCGCCGAGGCCGCCGGGCATCCGATCGAGCAGGTCGTCACCTCCGAGCATGACATCCTTGACGGCATCGCACAGGCGATGATCTGAGCGGGGCTTGAGGAGCGGGCTAGCCTCCCGTAGGCTGGACGTGCGCGTGCGCGCCCCCGTGGCCCAATTGGCAGAGGCAACCGACTTAAAATCGGTGTGTTGTGGGTTCGAGTCCCACCGGGGGTACAGACCAGCGGTGTCATCGACGAGGCCGTGGCCAGTTGGTGGAGTTCGCTGTGCGTGTGGACGCCGCGTTGCGCTGCGCGCATAATGGAACGTTTCCCACCCGTAGGTGCCTCGTGCGACACTAGAGGCAGCACATCACTGACCAAGGAGGAAAAATGGCCAACCCGGTGATGATTTCGATCGTGAAAGACTGGTCGACCCAGCAGACGACTCCCGCCGGTTACCCCGAGATGCCGGGGTATCAGCCCGCCTCGGCGCAGGCGCAGAATCCCTACGCGGGTGCGACTAACCCGTACGGCACCCAGCAGGGCGTCAACTATTCGGGACAGCCGGTCTACGGTACTGCGCAGGCTGGCACCGAGGGGTACCCGGTTTCGTCCGGCTACCAGGATCAGATGGCCTCGTACGAGGCGATGATGAACGCTCCCGCGGCCGACGCGGTGGATCGCGGAACGATGACGTACGACGATGTCGTGGTCAAGTCCCTCATCTGCTTTGGTCTGCTGCTCATCGGCGCGACTGCGGGATGGCTGACGGGCATCGTTGTGATGGGTATCGCGTTGATGCTCTTCTTTGCCTCGTGCGCTGTGACGGTGGGTCTGGGGCTGTTCATCCAATTCTCGAAGAAGATCCGCCCGGCCGCGATCATCGCCTACTCGCTGATCCAGGGCTTTACCCTCGGTGTGATCTCCTACACCTTTGAGGCCTATTTCCCGGGCATCGTGGTCACCGCGGTGCTCGCGACCCTCGTCGTCATCGGCACGACCTTGGCTGCCTTCACGATGGGCTTCGTGCGTAACTCGTCGACGCTGACCCGCGTCGCAGGGATCGGTTCCGTTGCTTTCTTCTTCTACTACCTCGTCAGCTTTGCGCTGTCGATGACCGGCCTCGTGGACATGACGGCCGTTCGCAACACGACAATCTTCGGTATCCCGCTCGGCGTCATCATCGGCGTCCTCGCGGTCTTCATCGGCGTCCTGTGCCTCGTGCGCGACTTCGATGCCGTCAAGGTCGGCGTCGCCAACAACGTGCCTGAGAAGTACTCGTGGCTGTGCACCTTCGCCATCATGACCGACGTCATCTGGATCTACCTCGAGATCCTCAGGATCCTGTCCTTCTTCATGCGCCGCAACTGACGCGCCACTTCACCGACCCTAAGGAAAGACACCATGGAAAACATCTCTGTCGCCGGCGAGTTCGGCCGCAAGCCCGCCCTGTCCTTCGACGGCACCCCCTCCGACGAGCTCGTCGTCGAGGTCCTGCACGCTGGTGACGGCCACATCGTCGAGGCCGGCGATACGATCACGTGCCACTACTACGGCGCGGTCTTCGGCTCCGACGTGGACTTCGACAACTCCTTCGACCGCGGCGGCGCCCTGTCCTTCCAGATCGGCGTCGGAATGGTCATCCCCGGCTGGGACGAGGGCCTCGTGGGCAAGCGCGTGGGCGATCGCGTCCTGCTGTCCATCCCCTCCGAACTCGGCTACGGCGCACGCGGCGTCCCGCAGGCCGGCATCCCCGGTGGCGCAACCCTCGTGTTCGTCACCGACATCCTGGGCGTGAACTGATCTCACGCGATGTGGGGCGGGCCGGCACACACGTGCCGGCCCGCCCCACATCTGTGTTACGCATTGGCTACTCGCGGGGGAGAGCCGGGCAGGCGATGCCCGTACGGGCGTGGCACTCGTAGCCGCCCGGGTTCTTGAACAGGTACTGCTGGTGGTAGTCCTCCGCGTACCAGAAATGCGCGGTGGAGTCAGCATCGGGAGCGGGGGAGATGACCGTTTGAATCGGGCCGAAACCGCGCTCAGTGAGCACCTCCTGGTAGGCCGCTCGCAGGGCGGTCGCGTCGCGCAGCTGCTCGGGTGTGGTCGTCCAGATCGCAGAGCGGTACTGGTCGCCGATGTCGTTGCCCTGTCCACCCACCTGCGTCGGATCGTGGATCTCAAAGAAAAGCCGAACCAGGTCAGCGGCGCTCGTGAGCGCGGTATCGAAGACGACGCGCACGGTCTCCGCATGCCCCGTCAAATGAGAACACACCTGCTCGTACGTCGGATTGGGGGAATCGCCGCCCATGTAGCCGGTCGCCGTGGTCACGACCCCGGGAGCGTTCCACAGGGCCTTCTCAACGCCCCAGAAGCACCCTGCCGCAAGGTAGATGACCTCCTGGCCCGCCCCGGCCTCGTCTCTCATGTTCGAGCCGAGGACCGCGTGCGTGGAGACGTGAACGTTCGTGTGTGCCTGCTTGAAAAACGATGTCATGGCTCCCAGTATGCGCCCCTTGTGGCAGGTGAGCGCGCTGCGCGAACGGAAATGAGGCCGCAGACGAGTACGCTTAGGGGTGAATGAAAAGGAGGGACCGTGGCCGACACTCAGGAACAGCCGCGCTGGAAGCTATCCGACCTGATGGGCAGACTCTCAGCTGCCCTACCGACGAAGCGCGCAGATGAGCCCGCGCCTGCACCCGTCATGGTGTCGGTGCGCGAGGAACACGAGGATGAGCGTGACGTGGCAGCTGCCGTCCCGCGCAGCCTTCGCGTCGCTGCGGCGATCTCGTGGCGTACCCTCGTCGTTGCCGGCCTGGTCACGGCCATCCTGTGGGGTATTGCCCACCTGACGATCGTCATCATGCCAGTCGCGATCGCACTGACGGTGGCGGTGCTCCTGGAGCCCCTCGTCTCTTGGATGCGTCGCCGCCTGCACTTTCCGTCGGCGCTGGCCGCAACCGTCGGCCTTCTCGTCTTCCTCGCCGCCGTTGCCGGTGCGCTCAGCCAGGCCGCCGCCGAACTCATCCAGCAGGTACCGCAGCTGGCCACGCAGGCCGCGGACGGCTTCCATGCCCTCCTCGACGCGATCCTGCACAACGAGTTCCTGCAGAACGGCCCCCTCAAGATCGACACGACCGTCCTCACGAACCTGGCCGAGCAGCTGCGTTCCGAGCTGGTGACCTGGCTGAATACCAACAAGCAATCGCTGGCGACCGGTGCCCTGAGTATCACCTCGTCGGTGGGCACGCTGGCGACCTCCGCCCTGACGATGATCTTCTGTTTGTTCTTCTTCCTGAAGGAAGGGCGCTCGATCTGGCTGTGGTGTGTGCGCTTGCTGCCCGCCCCCGCCCGCGTTCCCGTTCACGAGAGCGCCATCCGCGGTTGGGCAACCTTCGGCTCCTACGTGCGCACGCAGATCCAGGTGGCAGCCATCGATGCTGTCGGCATCGCGCTGGGCGCGTTCTTCTTGGGCGTGCCCCTGGCCATCCCGATTGGCGTCATTACCTTCTTCGCGGCGTTCGTTCCGTATCTGGGCGCCCTGACGTCCGGTGTCATCGCGGTGTTGGTGGCGGCCGTGAACGGTGGCCTCACGAAGGCGATCATGATGCTCGTCATCATCCTGGTGGTCCAGCAGGTCGAATCCAATATCCTGCAGCCCTTCATGATGTCAAACGCCGTCTCCCTGCACCCCGTCGCCGTCATGCTCGTCATCACCGCCGGATCCGCGATCGCCGGTATTGCAGGCGCGGTCTTCTCGGTGCCGATCGCGGCCTTCATCAACGCGACCGTCATGTACCTGCACGGCCACGACCCGATGCCCGAGCTGGCGACTGCCCAGGACCGCCCGGGTGGCCCTCCCGGAATCCTTGAGGAGAAGATCGCCGCCTCCTACGCGGGTAAGCCCGATACGCGCCCGTACGTGGCTCGTGCGGAGTCGAGCGAGGGCGAGGTCGTGGCGTCTGTGGATCTCCGTGTCGAGGCCCGCGCCGAGTCGGAGGGCGAGGCGGATCGGGAGGAAGCACCGGCTGGTGACAAGCAAACGCCGGGAGAGCCTCCGACGCCCCACGTGGAGGCGTAAGGCTTCCTCACGCGCGTATGTAGCGCGAGGGCTATTGGACACTACGTGTTGCTGGTAGCGTGACTTTTCGGTGCTGACTTTTCGGTTCTGACGGTGCGGCCACCGCACGCAACGGAGGCGGGACCCTTCGGGGTCCCGCCTCCGTCGTCTCCCTGGGCATATAGAGAGCGTCGGGACGCCTGCGGGCCGTCAGGCCCTCTTCTGTTTCTGTGAAGGCATCCTGCGCACGCGAGCCCTTTGATGCGCACGTTAACCCGATAGGTGGCTACCTGGGCGGGCTGCCCACCATGCCACCAATAGGGTTTAGCTGCGCATTGAGGGGTTAAGGGTGCCAGTAGAAGGGCCCCGGTGTCAGGCACACGGCATAACAAACTCGCCCGGCGGGATCCCACGACTGTTGAGCCGCGAAAAAACTCGCCCAGCGCGCCATCAAACGCCAATTTTTGGCCATTGTGAGCACGCAGGGCGAACTTTTTCGCGCTCGCACCCACACAAGGCCGGGCGGGGCGACAAATATCGCGCACGAGGCGCGACAACATGGCGACGTTGAAACCAACACCACCACTGCGCACCCCCAACAAGGCACCACTGAAACCGCCATCACCTCTGCTCCCGAAAACTGCACCAAAAACGCCCATTTCTCACCCGCAAAGGCGATGGCGGTTTCAATCCCACACGGGCACCAGCGAGCAAAGGCGACGACGGTTTCACCCCCACACGGGCACAAGCGAGCAAAGGCGATCGCGGTTTCAGACAACCAGGCCACCTCGCCTGCGACACCCAGACGCAGCGCGCGTGGGCGGCTCCTGGCTGCGGCACCCATGGGCGGCGACGACACCGCCGCAAGATAACTGTCGCATGCAATTCCCCCACGGCACGAATCACCACCAACACAAAAACCGCAGAATATCAACGATCAGAACCCAAACCTCGACATGCGCTCACGGGAATTGCATGCGAAATTGCTGGTTGACAGCCATAGCTGGGCATCAGGGCAACGCGCCGAACCACACGTCAACACCAGGCCCCACCGGTGCGGAGGGCACCGGAGGAGCCAGAGGGCCTGGCCGCGCCGCCCACGGGCACACACAGCAGCCCCACCCCACAGCAGGGCCCGGCACCCAGAAACCCGCGGC
>CAUTRF010000009.1:0-43645 GCA_963540795.1 uncultured Actinomyces sp. | reverse complement strand
GGCTGGACGGATCAGCTTCGAAGGCTGTGAACTGGTCGCGCCAGACCCAGTAGGTAGCCGACATGATCGTCAGTGCGACGGTGAGGATCGCGGTGGCCGGGCATCGCGACAGCCAGCGGAGCGTGAGGTGGACCAGCGAGGACAGCAGAAGCCAGAGAGTCTGCAGGGTAGCCTTGATCGGGGAGAGGACCTTGGCGAGCGCAGATGGAACGTGTTCGGATTCGGGCGACTGTGTGTCTTCCTGCGCCATGGGTGAGTGTCCTCTCAGCTTCAGTTTTCGAACCTCCTAAAGCATACGGCGACGTTCTGAGAGTCGCCTGAATACTGTCTGGGAGTGTGTGGCGGTGGCAACAGTGCCCACGCCCGCGTGAGAGCGTGGGGCGTTGGCGTGACGGAGTCAGGCGTTCAGGGTCGCGAACTCGGCGAGAGCCAGGGGACGCCCCGCACTCATCTCGGCGCGCATGAGGTCCACGACCGCGTCGAGGCCCTGGCCGGGTCGCGCGGCCGCCGCGACGGCACGCTGACGCTCGTAGGAGGCCCCGATCGTAAGGATCGTCTCCAGGCCCGCAAACTCGCGCGCGCAGTTCAGGTCGGCGGCCACGGGGGCCAGCTCTTCCTTCAGCCGCGCGATGCCGTCGCGCGCGCTCTCGGTCGTGCCGTCGCGCGAGACGATGAGGGTCGCGTCCATGCCGTAGCGCGCCGAGCGCCACTTGTTCTCGGCGACGAACCAATCCGGCAGGGACGGCAGCGGCTCGCCCGCGTCGTACAGGCGCGAGAAATGCTCGACGAGGACGTGGGTAAAGGCCGCGAAGGTGGCGACCTCGGTCACGTTCGTCGCAGCGTCGTACACGCGGTTCTCGATCGTGCCGAAGGCCGGCGAGGGGCGGATGTCCCAGCGGACCTCGTCGAAGCCCTCGATGACGCCCGTGCGAATCATGTCGTCCGTGTAGGCCTCGAGATCCTCCCACGTCGCGAACTGACGCGGGATGCCGGCGGTGGGCAGCTGCTGAAAGACCATCGCGCGGTTGGACGCGTAGCCGGTGTCCTCGCCCGCCCAGAAGGGGGAGGATGCGGAGATGGCCTGCAGGTGGCCCAGGTGGGCGGTGAGGGCTGCCTGGATCGGGAGGATCTTCGCCCGGTCTTCGACGCCGACGTGCACGTGGACGCCGTACAGGAGCATCTGGTGCCCCCAGTAAGCGGTGCGTTCCACCAGCTGGGCGTAGCGCTGCGAATCGGTGACGCGCTGGCGGCCCGGGCGCGCGAAGGGGTGCGTGCCGGCGGTGGCCAGGTCGATGCGCAGGTCCGAGGCCAGGGGGGTCAGGTAGTCGACGCAGTCCGTCAGGTCGGCGATGCACTCGGCAACGGTCGAGCGAGGCTTGGACACGACCTCGATCGTGTTGAGCAGCATCTCGCGGTGGACGCCCGGGTAGAGCTTGCCGTCGGTCGTGGCGCGATCGATGATCGCGTCCGCGCTCTGGCGCAGGTCGTGGGAGTCGCGGTCAACGAGCTGAAGCTCCCATTCGACACCGATCGTGGAACGCTGGGAGGAACCGAAGGGCAAAGACATGTCGATCCTTTCGCTAGCTTCCTCCATTGTTGCAGGGTGGCGCGTGGTGTCGGCCGAGAGCTTTCTTACAGGTTTTTAGCCAACCGTCGGCAGATGATCGCGCGGTGGCGCCCGTCCACGCGCGTCGCGATGACGGACAGCTGCGCGTCCCCTCCGCCCAGTTTCAACGATTTGCGCAGGTCGTCGGGGTTGATGTCCGCTCCGCGCTTCTTGATTTCGACGCTGCCCGCGCCGCGCGTGCGCAGCTCGGCGGAAATCGCCTTTGCTCGCAGGTTGGTCACCGCGAGGACCTCGAAGCGGTCGTAGAAGGGGGAATCGGGCAGGTCGTCCCCGGTTAGGTAGGCGATCTTGTCGGACACGATGCCCGCGCCGACCTCGTCCGCGAGGCGACCCAGGAGGCCCGAGCGGATGACCGCGGCGTCGGGCTCAGCGATCATCGCGCCCAGGGGCGCGACCTCCACGCGAGGCGCGGGGGCGTTGGGCGCGTACCCCTCGGGTGTGGAGAGCGAATGGGCGGCCCCGGCCTCGTCCAAAAGGAGGCAGGAGCGCCCGCGCCCCTCGGGGGACAGTGCGGGGGACCAGAGCGAGGCCTCGACGAGGTCGCCGCCCACGCTCACCCACTGCGCATGCCAGGAGGAGGGGATGTGCTCGTACGCGATGCCCGGCGCCACCTTGATGCCGACGCGTTCGATCGTGGAGACCCAGCCGAGGGCGAGGGAGAGGGGAGGGGACCACTGCTCGGGGTCCGTGATGCGCGCCGACCCGCGCGAGGCACCCGTACGGCGGGCAGGGTCGGCGAAGATCGCGTCGACGCCCTCGGCGGCCAGCTCGTCCATGTCGAGGTCCGTGACATCGCCCAGGCGCACCTCGGACCCCTCGAAGGCCCGCAGGTTCGCGGCCACGGCACCGGCGGTGTCGGGGTCGATGTCGACTGCCAGCACGTTCATGCCGAGGCCGGCGATCGCCATGGCGTCCGACCCGATGCCGCAGCCCAGATCCGCGACACGCGTCGCGCCGCAGTCCCTGAAGCGCTGGGCGTGGCGGGCTGCAACAACGAGGCGCGTCGCCTGCTCGAGGCCGTCGCGAGTGAACACCATGTGGGAGGCGAAGGGACCGAACTTGGCGCGCGCCGCCTGGCGCAAGGCCAGCTGGGTGAGGACTGCGACCACGAGCTCCGCGTCGAGGCCGGAGGCGCGCAGGGCGGATCCGAGCTCGGGCAGCGGGATGGGGTTGGTGGCCTGCTTCGCTTGCAGGGACTCCAGCAGCTCCCAGCCGGGGGAGGACAGGATGGGGGTCAGGGCGCTCACACGCTCATTGTCCCATCTCTGCCCGGACGAGGCCGTGTGGGGTCTGCGCTCGGGGTGCGGTCGGCGTCTCGCCCAGGGTGAACGCGCCTGGCACTCGGCTTGCCCGAGTGCCAGGACCGCGCCTACACTCGTGGAGGAAGCGCGGGAACACCCGCGACCGGTCCTGCACCTGACCCCCGCGACGGCAGGGAAAGGACGAGCACCTTCGTGACAAAGAAGAAAGGGAGCGACAATGTCGATCTCCATCAAGCCCCTCGAGGACCGCATCGTCATCCGCCAGGTTGAGGCCGAGCAGACCACCGCCTCCGGCCTGGTCATTCCGGACACCGCCAAGGAGAAGCCGCAGGAAGGCGAAGTTATCGCCGTGGGCCCCGGCCGCGTGGACGACAACGGTAACCGTATCCCCGTCGACGTCAAGGTCGGCGACGTCGTCATCTACTCGCGCTACGGCGGCACCGAGGTCAAGTACGATGGCCAGGAGTTCCAGATCCTGTCCTCGCGTGACGTGCTGGCGGTCGTGGAGCGCTGAGCGCTTCGCGTACTGAACACTAAAGGGGCGGCCCGGAAGGAATCCTTCCGGGCAGCCCCTTTCGCTCTTGTTTGTCAATGTCTCCCGCGCCGCGCATTCGTGCGGCGCGGGGCCTCGCGTCAGGACGCGGACTGCGCCGCCTGCTCGAGGATGGTGTTGCGGATGTAGTCGACGTCGCGGTAGCCGCTGATGTACGCCTTGTTGATAAACATGGTGGGAGTGCCGGTGATGCCGGCCTGGTGAGCCCGCTCCTTGGCCGCCTTCACTGTGGAGGCGGTGTGGTCGGAGAGCATCGTCTCGCGGAACTTATCCAGGTCGGGCACGCCCGCCTTCTGAGCGAAGTCAACGAGGGCCTGTTCCGAGTACTGGGGGTGTCCGGTCGGATCCGCGGCCTGGTAGACGACATCGTGGAACTCCCAGAACTTGCCCTGCTCGCCCGCAGCGATGCCCGCCTGGGCCGCCAGGGGAGAGGTCTCGGTGATCTGGGCCAGGTCGTACCACTCCACGCGCAGGGTGCCATCCTCGACGAGATCAGCCAGTGCCGGGTCGATCTCCTGGGCGTACTTCGTGCAGTAGGGGCACGCGAAGTCCGAGAAGAGAACCATCGTCACGGGAGCGTTGATGTCGCCCTTCGCCTGCGGGTCATCAGCCTGGTGGCGCATGAACGACTTCATGATCTCCAGGTTGTTGGCGTTCGTCTGGCTGGGAGCCGCAGTCTCAGTGTTCTGCGGCATTTGAGCTGCCGCGGTCGGCGTGGCCGCCGGGGTCGCCTGGCTCGCCGGAGAGGTCGAGGAGAGCTGAATGCCCATCCACACGCACGCGCCCGCGAGGACCGCGGTGATCGGCGCGGTGACGAAAAACAGGGTCTTGTACAGGTTGGTGGGGGCGTCCTCGGCCTTTTTCTGCGAGGCCGTGGTGTCGTTGCTGGTCATGCGAGCTCCCGGAGAGGATGGGCGTTGTGGTGGGCAGTAAAAAGGTGCGGCACCGCGGTGGCGATGCCGCACCGGAAAAATGGATGCGCGTCAGGAGACGCGGCGACCGCGTCCGGAGGAGCGGATCTCTTCGCGTCGTTCTTCTTCGGTCATTCCACCCCAGATGCCGTAAGGCTCCTGAGCGGCCAGAGCGTAGGACCGGCACTGCTCGATAACCGGGCAGGTCGCGCAGATCGCCTTGGCGTTTGCTGCGCGGCGCCGGCGCGTGGAGCCGCGCTCACCCTCGGGGTGGAAGAACAGCTCGGTGTCCAGGTCTCGGCACGCCGCTTCGTACTGCCATTCCCACGCGTCGATCATGGGTCCGGGCAGACGGGAGACGTCAGTCATTGGGTGCCTCCTTCATGTCTGTCGTGCCGACATTTTCGGCACACGATGTCGGCAAGAATAGACACTTGTGCGGTAGTTATTCAAGGATCTTTCTCGAATTATGAGCCAGTTCTCAGATCGAGCGTGCCCGTCCTGTTAAAACGTGGAGAAATGAGTGGCGCGCGCAGTGAACAGATTATGAATAACATTTTGAACAACTTGGGCGCGAGAGTCCTGCCCCTTCCTGTGGCGTGTGGACCTCGAACACGCAAGAATCGGAGCAAGGTACGGACGAGGACCGAAGGGAGCGGCCATGCCACGAGCCATACTGGCGCAGTCGGCGCACGCCGACCGCTCCCGCACCATGTCCTCCGTGTCCGATGAACTGGGGGTATCCCCCTCCACCCTGCGCACCTGGGAACGACGCTACGGCCTCGGCCCCGCGCAGCGCGAAGCCGGCGAGCGACGTCGCTACCAACCCGAGGACGTTGACCGTCTGCGCGCCATGATCCACCACGTGCGCGCCGGCATGTCCGCCGCCGAGGCCGCCAAGCGCGCCCTCGCAGAAAGCACGCTCCTTCCCCGTCGAGGCCCGGCGAACGCCGCCCAGCTGCGCTCTGTCGCCCTGGCCGACGACTACCATCGCCTCGAAGAAGTGATCGAGGCCGCCGTCGCCAGCCACGGCCTCGTCCATACGTGGTCGCGCTTCGTCGAACCCACCCTCAAATCCCTGCGCTCCGATCCGGGCGGCGAACCCGTCGGCGGTGCGCCCGCCCTCATGCTCGTCAACGCCTTCCAGCGCGTGTGCCGCTCCGTCTACCAGTCCCGCCCCGCCCGCTCCCTCGTCGGAGGGGACCGCGTCGCGCTCATCTCCGACTCACTCCACGAAACTGCCGCCCAGGTCATCGGCGTCGCCCTGGCCTGGTACGGCTGCGACGTGCGCATGCTGTCCAGCGAAAACTACGGAGGTGTGCAGACCCTGGATCGTTTCCGCGAGTACGTGCGCGGCGGCGTCCCCGCCCTCACCGTCGTCCTCGGATGCGGTCCCGCGTGCGCGCAAACCGTGGAAAACCTCGTGACGCGATACGGAGTGCCCACGATCGTGGTGGGAGCGGACGCCCCCGAGATCCTCTCGCCCCAGGTGCAGCGCGTGCGCACCATCAGCGCCTGCGTCGAGGAGGCCCTCGCCCTCCTCGCACCCCAGGCCGACCTGGAGCTCGTCGGCCGCTCCTGATGCCCTTGACCGCTCACGCGCAACCGCGCCCTCAACTGCGCGCACGCGGCCCCCACCTTCGCCCGCGGTGCCTGGACAGGTGATACCGTGAAGGCACGTACCGGCAGGAGAACAGTCATGAACGCCCCCTGGAACAACGAAGATCTGCGCCGCGCTTTTGACGCCGATTTTGACGCGCTCGTCGCCTTCGCTTCCCGGTCGAAGGCGAGGGTCGGTTTCGCCTTCCTGCGCGCCGACGGTCAGGTCGACCTCGGGCGTCCCCTCGACGCGCGCATCAGCGCCCGCATGACCCACGTCTTCGCCCTCGCGCAGATGCGAGGTATCGAGGGGGCCGCGCACCTTGTCAACCATGGCCTCGCCGCCCTCGCCGGCCCCCTGCGCGCACCGAACGGCTCCTGGTACGCCGAGGTCGTGCCCACGTCAGAGCACGCCGCCACCCCCGTTCCCCGCGCGGTCTTTTCCCAGCGCGCCCAGTCCGCCATGATCGGTGCGGCCGCCGCTGCCGCTATGGTTGGGCACGAGGCCGCGCGCGACCTGCTCGCAGACCTCGAAGCGGACCAGGATCAGCGCTGGTGGGATCCGGGTGCCGGCGCAGTGCGCGAGGAGATCGAGGCCCAGGTCAGCGTTCGCTCGCCCCTGCGTCGCCTCTCCACCAACCTCGATACCGCCCAGGCCTACCTGGCAGCTTGGGAGGCTACGGGGGAGCGCGTGTGGTTCGACCGGGCGCGCTCGATCCTGCGCCTCGTCGGAGAGATCTCCGCGCGCTGCGGCTTCGCCCTGCCCGACCTCTACGATGACGAATGGTGCCCCCTTCCCGCCTCCTCCGATCAGGCTCCCGTTGAACTCATCCGACCCGGAGATACGCTCCCTGGCCTCGGATTTAAGGCCGCCCGCCTCATCGGACAGGTCTATGCGATCCTCGCCCACATCGGCGAAACACCCGGACCCTGGATGATCGACACCGCGACCGCCCTCTACGACCGCGCCCTGGCCGATGGGTGGACGGACGAGGGCGTGGGCGGCATCGTCTACACCCTCGACCCCGCCGGCGTCGTCGCCGCCCCCCAACGCATGCACTGGGTCGTGTGCGAGGCCGCCAGCGCCGCCCGCGTCCTCGCCGAGGTCGTGGACCCCTCGCGCGCCGAGGAACTCGCCGTCGACTACGCCCGTGCCATCGCCTGGGCCGACTCCTACGCGCGCGCCGGAATGGGCCGCTGGATCCACGAGGTCGCCCCCGACGGCTCCGTCTCCATGCTCGTGTGGGAGGGGCGCCCCGACGCCCTTACCGCCGCCCGCATGCTGGCACGAGGCGCCGCCCCGATCCATCTCACAGTCACCGGCGCGACCGCCGCCCGCTACGCCTCCCAGACCAGCCAGAGCGCGTCCTCCTGACGATCTGAGAGAGGCCCCGGCCTCGTCCCCGATGCCCGGCTTCGAGGCGTGCGTGGAAGCGAGGACGCGAAAGCGTCACCGACCGCCTACAATTGGCCCATGGGAGAACTCGCTACACATGATCCTTTCGGCCTGACCGGCCTCACCTACGACGACGTCCTGCTCCTACCCGAGCTCACGGACGTCGTTCCTTCATCCGTTGACACGAGCAGTCGCCTGACGAAGAACATTTCGCTGCGTATCCCGCTCCTGTCCGCCGCCATGGATACCGTCACCGAGGCGCGCATGGCCATCGCCATGGCCCGCCAGGGCGGCATCGGTATCCTCCACCGCAACCTCTCCATCGAGGAACAGGCCGCGCAGGTCCGCCAGGTCAAGCGCAGCGAATCCGGCATGGTCGAGGACCCGGTGACCGTCGGCCCCGACGCCACCATCGACGAACTCGACAGCCTCTGCGGTCGCTACCGCGTCTCCGGCCTGCCCGTCGTGAACGAGGACGGTGCCCTCCTGGGCATCATCACGAACCGCGACCTGCGTTTCGTCCCCCAGGACCAGTGGGCCACCCTGCGCGTGCGCGACTGCATGACCCCGCGCGACCGCCTCGTCGTCGGCCAGGTCGGCATCTCCCGCGAACACGCCAAGCACCTGCTGGCCGAGCACCGCGTCGAAAAGCTGCCCATCGTCGACGATAACGACCACCTGACCGGCCTCATTACCGTCAAGGACTTCGTCAAGACCGAGCAGTACCCCAACGCCACCAAGGACTCGCGCGGCCGCCTCGTCGTCGGCGCGGCCGTCGGCTACTGGGGCGACACCTGGGAGCGCGCCACCGCCCTGGCCGAGGCCGGCGTGGACGTCCTCGTCGTCGACACCGCGAACGGCGGCGCCCAGCTGGCCCTCGATATGATCCGCCGCATCAAGGCCGACCCGACGTTTGAGGGCATCGACATCATCGGCGGCAACGTCGCCACGACCGAGGGCGCGCAGGCGCTCATCGACGCGGGAGTCGACGCCGTCAAGGTCGGCGTGGGCCCCGGCTCGATCTGCACGACCCGCGTCGTCGCCGGCGTCGGTGTCCCCCAGATCACCGCCATCCACCTGGCCGCCAAGGCCTGTGGCCCCGCCGGAGTCCCGCTCATCGCGGACGGCGGCCTGCAGTACTCGGGCGACATCGGCAAGGCCCTCGTGGCCGGCGCCGACACCGTCATGCTCGGTTCCCTCCTGGCCGGCTGCGAGGAGTCCCCGGGCGAGGTCGTGTTCACCAACGGCAAGCAGTTCAAGCGCTACCGCGGCATGGGCTCGCTCGGCGCAATGAGCTCGCGCGGGCGCAAGTCCTACTCCAAGGACCGCTACTTCCAGGCCGACGTCACCTCCGACGACAAGATCGTCCCCGAGGGCATCGAGGGCCAGGTGCCCTACACCGGCTCCCTCGCGTCGGTCATCTACCAGCTCGTCGGCGGCCTGCACCAGACCATGTTCTACCTGGGTGCCTCCACGATCTCCCAGGTCAAGGCCAACGGCCGCTTCGTGCGCATCACCAGCGCGGGCCTGCGCGAGTCGCACCCGCACGACGTGCAGATGACGACGGAAGCCCCGAACTACCACTCCTCTTCGGCGAGGTAATCGCAGGTAGAGCGTTCGGGATGGGCGGGAGCAGTCGGTGGGCTGCTCCCGCCCGACTTTCTTTTGCTGTCCCCGGCGGTGTGCGGTATCGTAAAAACCGACTGACGGTTTGTTTTAGGGGCTTCTATGAATCAGGCGGAGAAATCCGAGCGCGCCCGGGAGGCGATATGCGCGGCCGCCCGCCGCCTCTTCGCGCAGAAGGGGTACGAGGCGACGACCATGCAGGACATCGTCGCGGGCAGCGGGATGTCGAAGGGTGCCATCTACCACCACTTCCGATCGAAGCAAGAGGTCCTGCGCTCCGTCGTGGAGGACGAGTGCCGCCACCTTGACGGGTACTTCGCAGGCTTGGCCGCCCACTCTGAGATGCCGGTGCACCAGAGGATGACTGCCCTCGCCAGGCACTTGGCCTCGGCCGGCCCCCAATCCAGCCTGGGGCGCGCCGACTGGGTGGGCGAGGTCCCCGCTGCCCTCCTGGAATCGTTGCGCAACTCCCTCACCGTGCTCGCCCTCCACCTGGAGCGGATGCTCCGCCAGGGCGTGGAATCGGGGGAGATCGACTGCCCGTTCCCGAGCGAGGTAGCCGGGGTGCTCATCCTGCTGGTGGACGTGTGGATCGACCCCCTCATCGCGGCGGACTCCTGCGAGCGGATGTGCCAGAGGGTGGACTTCGTCGTCCTCTTCCTCGAGCGCTTCGGCGCCCCCGTCCTGGACGACGAGGCCGTTGCAGTCATGAAAGAGGGGGTGCGGCGCTTCTATGAATGATCATGCCCCCCGCTCGGTCCTCATGGTGAACCTGCCGTTCTCCGGGCACACCAACCCCACGCTCGGCCTGGCCCGGGCCCTGATGGACATGGGCCACCATGTCACCTACGTCCACTCGCCCACGTGGCGCGGGGCGGTCGAGCGTACGGGCGCCCGGTTCGTCCCCTACGACGACTACCCGAGCCGCCCGCGACCCTCCCAGGAAAAGGCACGCTGCTGGGACGCCGCCTACCGGACCGTGCTGCGCATCGGAGGGGACTACGACTGCCTCGTCTACGAGATGCTCTTCACCTCGGGCAAGGCCCTCGCCGAGCGCCTGGGCATCGTGCCCATCCGCCTCTTCTCCACCTTCGCCCTCAACGAACGGGTACTGGAGGACTTCGGGCGCAGTGGAGGTTGGTACCTGACCTCGCTCTTCCGTCTCCCGCGGGTCCGGGCGCTGGTCTCCAAGCGCTTGAGCCGCAAGTTCGGCTGGCGCTACGACGACCTCGTGGACGAGATCACGCGCAACGGCCCCGACCTCAATATTACGTACACGACGCGGAGCTTCCAGCTGTACGCCGAGGACTTCCCCGCGCCCAGCTACGCCTTTGTCGGGGCGGCCGTTGATGGACGCGCCCCCGGCGGGTTCGACGCCCCCGCCGGAAGCGGGCCCCTCGTCTATGTCTCCCTGGGCACTATGCTCAACAACTCGGCCGGGTTCTTCCACCGGTGCGTTGAGGCGTTCCGCGGAACCGGCGTGCGAGTCGTCATGTCGATCGGGAACTCGGCGCGCCCCGGGTGCCTCGGCCCCCTGCCGCCCACCATTACCGTCCGCAGGAACGTTCCCCAGCTCGAGGTGCTCAGTCGGGCCTCCCTCTTCGTCACCCACGGCGGCATGAACAGCGTCAACGAGGCGCTCTACTACGGTGTGCCGATGGTGGTGGTCCCCATGGGCAACGACCAGCCGACCGTTGCCCGCCGGGTCGCGGAACTGGGGCTGGGGGAGGCTCTGGACGCCCGCTCCGCGACTCCTGCCGCGCTGCGCGGGGCCGCGCTGCGGGTCATGTCCGACCAGGGGTGCCGCGCGCGCCTCGCCGAGTTCCAGAGGGAAACACGGGCGGCGGGCGGCAATGCCGAGGTGGCGCGGCTCATCATCGACCGCCTGAGCCGCTGAGGGGTGCCGGGGCCGCCCCGCCGTTCGGGCGCGCATTCGACGGCAGGGCGCGGGTTGGGAGCCGGATGCCTGCTGGACTGCTGCGTGCCATCAGCACGGCGCCCGTGGAGCGCCTTCGACCTCCGGACGCGGGCCTGCGCGAGTCGCACCCGCACGACGTGCAGATGACGACGGAAGCGCCGAACTACCACTCCTCTTCGGCGAGGTAATCGCAGGTAGAGCGTTCGGGATGGGCGGGAGCAGTCGGTGGGCTGCTCCCGCCCGCGCTATCCTAGGGGTGCGAAAACTCACAACCCCGCAAAGGAGCTGCTCACATGCTCATCCTCATCGATCACGCGAACGTCGATTCCATCGCCAAGACCCTGGAATACCTGCCCATCGACGGCGTGACGACCAACCCGACGATCCTGTACCGCGAAGGTAAGGAGCCCCTCGAGGTTCTCCACGCCATCAAGCAGCTCCTGCCCGACGGTGCTCAGCTGCATGTCCAGATCGTCTCCCAGCGCGCCGATGACATGGTCGCCGAGGCCCGGGCCCTGCGCGGCGAGATCGGCGGCAACCTCTTCATCAAGCTCCCCGTCACCCGCGAGGGCTTCGCCGCCATCCCGCGCATCGTGCGCGAAGGCATGCAGGTGACCGCTACCGGTATTCACTCCTCCATGCAGGGTTTCATGGCCGCCAAGGCCGGGGCTCGCTACGTCGCCCCCTACGTCAACCGCATGGACAACTACGGCATCGACGGAGTGCGCGTCGCCTCCGAAATTCACCGCACCCTGCGTTCCTACGACCTGAAGGCCGACGTCCTGGCCGCGTCCTTCAAGAATTCCGAGCAGGTCCTCGAACTGGTCCGTCAGGGTGTCGGCGCCATCACCGCCGCCCCCGACGTGCTGGCTGCACTCATCAAGAACCCCGCGACCGACGCCGCGATTGCGGACCAGAACCGTGACTTCGGCATCCTCGTGGGCGAGCGCCGCACGTGGCTGGATCTCATCAAGGAAAAGTGAGCCTTGTGTAGAGGCCCGGAGGCGGTATTCCGTCTCCGGGCTTTTTCGTGCCACCGGTGTTTCTGCTGGCTGCGGCACAGGTGTTCTTGCTGGCTGCGTTGCCGGTGTTTCTGCTGGCTGTGCCACCGGTGTTCCGGGCGCCGTCGGGCCCGCCCGCTCACCGGCTCTACTGCCGGTGTTTCTGCTGGCTGTGCCACCGGTGTTCCGGGCGCCGTCGGGCCCGCCCGCCCGCTCACCGTCCGCGCAGCGAGCTTCGCTCGGCGCGTCGGTTCGAAGCCCGGGCCCTGCGGCCTCGCCGGCGCCCTCCACACTGGTGGTGCGTGGCGTGTGGTGCGTGGCGTGTGGTGCGTGGTGCCAGGCCATACCCACCTCTCCCCAGTCTTTGCACCCCGAACCGCTGAGCACCCAATCAATTTCGCATGCAATTTCCTTGCGACCATTTCAAACCGTGAATTTGTAGCGTTGGAATTGCAACGTTTTCTGACTTGGTTGAATCTTCGCTCAATCGAATTGCATGCGACATTTGGGGGAGACCTAGCTGTCCGCTGGCGCCCTCCACACTGGTGGCTCGTGGTGCGTGGCGTGTGGTGCGTGGTGCCAGGCCGGATCCTTCTACTGCCTCGGGCGAAGCATCTGTTTCCCTGGCCCTGTCATGACCTCTGCCTGGGCCTATCGGGATAGGTTGTGCACATCTGGATAGGTTATGCGCATCCGGATAGGTTATTAAGCTATCCGGATCTTCGTTACCTATCCGGATGTTCGTTACCTATCCGGATGTGATGGTATCCGTGGGGCCTCGGCTCCCTTTTCCCCGACGAGTCCGCATTTGGGCTTGTTGCTAACTGGTGTTACACCACTTAGGTGGGTATTACACCACTTCGGAGGTGGTGTAATACTCCCTAACTGGTGTAATACTCCCTAACTGGTGTAATGCTCCCTTATTGGTGCATGACCAGCAGGATTCAGCCGCAATGTCGCCCAGCGGTACTCGTCGCTGAATGGGTGGCGCGTCGGCTCGAAGCTCGGCCAGGCCCTGCAGCCGCGTCGCCGCCTTCCGAGCATCCTCACCAATTTCGCACGTAATTCCCCTGCAGCTTCTTCAAACCTTGAATTTGCATCGTTGGAATTGCAACGTTTTGAGGGGTACTCGAAAAATGACCGTGGGAAATTATGTGCGACTTTTTCGGCAAAGCCCGGTGATTCCGTTGTGGCCGCGCGCTGGCCGCGCGCTGGCCGCCCTGGCTGCCCTGGTCCCGCGCTGGTCCCGCGCTGGTCCCGCCGCGGCCAGCCGTGTCCCGCCAGGGCGGCGTCCGAGTCCGCCGCGAGCCACTGCCTCGTAAAGACCCCCTGTGCGCGACACCTCAGACGCAACGAAACGGGGGCCGGCATCTGCCGACCCCCGCCTCAATCGTTCCTACTCTTGGTCGTCGCCGCGGCCTCGCGGCGTGATCTGGGGCCACTCGCGGTCGATGGTTGCGTCCTTGCCCTGCTTGCGCAGGTACTTCTCGAAGTCCTCGGCCCAATCCTGGTGAGCCTGGAGCTGGTAATCCATGAGCTCCAGGGCACTCATGGACGCCAGCTGCGGGTACTTGTCCACCATGCCGGCGAGCACGTCGAGCGTCATGGCCACGTCGACCTCGGCCGTGTGAGCGTCGGGGGAGGCGACCGCCCCGTACACAGGTGCCATCTCCGTCAGCGTCTTCTTGCCCTTGCGGAAGCGGTCGAGCTTGCGGTCCAAAACCAACGGGTCGACGACCAGCATGGGCGCGCCCTCCAGGCGCTCCTCGAAGGACCCCAGGCGGTGGCGACGCAGCTCCTGGTTGACCAGCGTGATGTCGTAGGTCGCGTTGAAGGCGACGACCGGGTAGCCGCGCAGCCAGTGCTCGACAATGGAACCGGCCAGCTCGTGCAGGACCTCCTCGATGGGGCGGCCGTCGCGGCGCGCCTGCTCGGTCGTGATGCCGTGAACGGCCGTGGCCTGCTCGGGGATCTCGACGCCCGGGTCGGTCAGCCAGGTCGCCACCTGGTCGGGGGCGCTGACGCCGGACCGGTAGGAGGCGCCGTCGATGCGCAGCACCAGCGCGGCGGTGACGAGGCGGTCCTTGAGCGCGCGCACGCCCGTCGTCTCGGTGTCAAAACCCATCCACGGGTCGTCGATCCAGCTCATGATTGCTCCTAGCCTTGCCGGTGAGACCAGTGTGGCAGAGGGTGGGCACATCTGCGTCTCGGAGGCGGTAGAAGCACCCCAGAGGCAGTAGAATCGGGTCATGAGCGACGAAGTGGAAATCGGTCGTGGCAAGCGCGGGCGCCGCGCCTACACGCTGGACGATATCGCCCTCGTGCCCTCGCGGCGCACCCGTGACCCCGAGGATGTCAACGTCGGCTGGCAGATCGATGCCTACCACGTCGACACCCCGCTGATGGCGGCCCCGATGGACTCGGTGATGAGTCCGGAGACCGCGATCGCCTTTGGCCGCCTCGGCGGTATCGGCGTGCTCGACTTGGATGGCCTGTGGACCCGCTACGAGGATCCCACGCCGATCCTCGACCACATCGCTCACCTGGGCGAGGAGGAGTCGATTGCGACCCTCCAGCGCGTGTACTCCGAGCCGATCAAACCATCGCTCATCACGGCGCGCCTCAAGCAGCTGCGCGAGGCCGGCGTGGTCGTCGCCGGCAAGCTCTCGCCTCAGCGCGTGCAAAAGCACTGGCGTGCGGTCGTGGACGCGGGTGTTGACCTGCTCATCATTCGCGGCTCGACGGTGTCCGCCGAGCACGTGTCCTCACGCCGCGAGCCCCTCAACCTCAAGCGCTTCATCTACGAGCTGGACGTTCCCGTCATCGTGGGCGGCGTCTGCACGGACACGGCGGCCCTGCATCTGATGCGCACAGGTGCGGCGGGTGTCCTCGTCGGTTTCGGAGGGGGTGCGGCCCACTCGACGCGCCAGTCCCTGGGCGTGCACGCGCCTATGGCGACGGCGATTGCGGACGTGGCCGCGGCCCGGCGCGACTACATGGACGAGTCCGGCGGTCGCTACGTGCATGTCATCGCGGACGGCGGCATCGGCCGCAGCGGCGACCTGGCGCGCGCAATCGCGTGCGGCGCGGACGCCGTTATGCTCGGCGCTGCCATCGCCCGAGCGGAGGAGGCTCCTGGGCGCGGCTGGCACTGGGGATCCGAGGCGACCCACCCGGACATGCCGCGCGGCCAGCGCGTCCACGTGGGCACGACGGGCACGCTTGAGCAAATCCTCTACGGCCCCTCGACGCGCGCGGACGGATCCCTGAACTTCGTGGGAGCCCTCAAGCGGACCATGGCCTCGACGGGATACTCGGAGGTCAAGGACCTCCAGCGCGCCCAGGTGGTTGTCTCCCCGTACTCGGCGTCCTGACTCGCGCTTACTGAGCGCGACGAGGCCGGGGCTGAGCGCGACGAGGCCGGGGCTGAGCGCGACGAGGCCGGGGAACTCAGCGGGACCGGGCGGAGTTTGACGAGGCCGGGGCGGGCGAGCGGTCCTCGCGGGTGCACGCCCGCCCGCGTGCGCCATGTATTTTCGGGAATATTCTCAATCACTTTCGCACGTATGTGCGTGTGCTTACACTTGTCATAACTCGTGTTGCCGTTGGTAAAGACGCCTGCGGCACGGGGCTCGTCGGCCCCTCACGGTGAGGTGAGGTTGAGAGGACATCCCGATGAAGTGCGGGACACGATCACTAGCTGTACTCGGCGCGTTCGCGCTGTCCGCGATGGGGCTTGTGCCCGCCGCGTGGGCGGCCGATGGGGGGCAGGCTGATTCCGAGCAGCCCCAGTCGGGGGCTGTGCAACCGGCGCAACCAGCGCAGCCTTCCGCCCCCGCGAGCTCCGCGCAATCGGGTGAGGAGCGCCCCGGCCTCGTCGATACGCCGATCCCCGACATCCAGGCCGTGGGCGAGGGTGACGATTCCGCGATGGTGGGGGCCACCGTGACGACTCTCGGCGTCGTGACGGCCGCGTACCCGGCCAGCGAGTCTGGGCTGGGCGAGACGTTGGATGGCTACACGATCCAGACACCCGGGTCGGGTGGCGCGTGGGAGCCGGGGCGCACTCGTTCCGACGGTCTCTTCGTCTACGCGGGCAAGAAGGGCGAGATCCCGGCCCCGGGCACCTGCGTGCGCGTGACCGGCACGGTGGGGGAGTTCCCCGCGACGAGCGCGAAGGGCAACCCACAGAGCCTCACCCAGCTGGCTGCGACCTCCGTGAATAACGTAGAGGGCTGCCAGGCGCCGACGCCCGTCCCGGCAACCCGCGTCCCCACACCGGACGAGGCCGAGGCCCTCGAGTCCATGCTCCTGACGCCCCAGGGCACGTGGACCATCACCGACAACTACCAGGCGAACCAGTACGGCACCCTGACCCTCACCCCTGGCGAGAGTCCGCTGCGCTCGGCCACGGACGTGGTGGCTCCCGGGCAGGCGGCTCGCGAGTACGAGGCCGCCAACGCCGCCCGCGCCATCGCCCTCGACGACGGGACCAACACGAACCTGCTCAAGGGGGCCGCCACCGAGGCAGCCTACGCCTACCTGGCCAATGGCTCGCCCGCGCGCGTCGGCTACCACGTGGCCTTCACCAAGCCCGTGGTCCTCGAGCCCCGGCACGGTTCCTTCGTCTTCCAGCCGACCTCCATGGTCGCCGGGCACCCCGACCGCTCTCCCGTGACCATCACCGGGGAGCGTCCGAGCGCCCCCACGGTCGGCGGCGACACCCGCGTGGCGACGTTCAACGTCCTCAACTACTTCTCCGACCTGGGCGTCGACGAGGCCGGATGCAAGGGCTACCCGGACCGCACGGGAGCCTTCGTGACGGCCAAGAACTGCAAGGTGCGCGGCGCGTTTTCGCGCGAGGCCTTCGCTAACCAGGAGGCCAAGATCGTCTCCGCGATCAACGCCCTGGGGGCCGACGTGGTCGCCCTCGAGGAGATCGAAAACCCCGTCGCAGTGGGGGTCGGGACGGACCGCGACGCGTCTCTCGCGCGTCTCGTCGAAGCCCTCAACAAGGATGCGGGTGCCGGGACGTGGGCGTACGTGCCGTCTCCCGATGCCGTGCCCGAGGTCGAGGACGTCATCCGCGTTGCCTTCATCTACAAGCCCGCGACCGTGGCCCCCGTCGGCCCCTCGCTGATCCACGACGACCCGGCGTTCACGGGCCTGGCGCGTCAGCCCCTCGCCCAAGAGTTTTCGCGGGTGACCGCCGAGAGGGACGTGCCCGCCACCTTCGTCGTCATCGCCAATCACTTCAAGTCGAAGGGGTCCGTGCCCGAGGGAGCGCCGGAGGGCAACGTTGACAGCGGGGACGGGCAGGGCAACGCGAACGCGATCCGCGTCGCCCAGGCGGGTGCCCTGGCCTCCTTCGCCGCCCGATTCGCGGATAAGCCGACCCTGCTCGTGGGCGACTTCAACTCCTATTCGCAGGAGGACCCGATCAGGGTCCTCGAGGCTGCGGGCTGGGAGCGCGTCTCCGGTGCGGGCGAGGCCTCCTACGTCTACGCGGGACGCTCCGGTTCCCTCGACCACGTTTTTGCCAACGCGGCCGCGAAGCCGCTGCTGGCGGGCGTCACCAGCTGGGCCGTCAACGCTCAGGAGTCCATCGCCTTCGAATACTCGAGGGCCGGCATGAACGCCCACCTGGCCGTCGAAGCCGACAACCCCTACCGTTCCTCGGACCACAACCCCGAGCTCATCGGGCTCACCCTGCTCGGCGGGGACGCCCCGGCACCGACGCCGAGCGCCGACCCGTCCAGCGCCCCCAGCGCGGCCCCGTCACCCGCAGTTCCCTCCGCGTCGCCCGCTCCGGTTCCCTCGAGGGCGGCCACGGCCTCGTCCCACAAGGCACCCACGCGCGCCGCCACGGTGAGCGGCCTCGCGCGCACCGGTGCGGACGCCGACCGGGCGATTGGTGCCGGGATTCTTCTCGCCGCCTTCGGCGGTGGGCTCATCCTCGTCTCACGCCGTCGCCGACGCCGCGGCTGACATTACGAACTCCACACTCACCACGTAGGACGCGACCGCCCTCGCCCCAATGAAAGGAACACACCCATGCGCAGACCATGGACTCGCCTCGCGCTCGCTTCGGCGGCCGCCCTCTCCCTGGCCTCCCTGCCCGCAGCCGCGCTCGCGGCACCGCAGGATGAAGCCTCGCAGAACGAGGCCTCGCCGATCACCCTGGACCTCTACACCCTCACGGACGTGCACGGGCACATCCAGCAGGTCGCTAAGAAGGGCGTCGTGCGCGAGGCCGGGTTGCCCGCGATGAACTGCTACCTGAAGAAGGCGCGCGCGACGAACCCCAACTCCTCGTTCACCCTGCTGGGAGACAACATCGGCGCGTCCCCCTACATTTCCGGTGCGCTCAAGGATAACCCGACCATCGCGGCCCTCAACACGATGGATCCGCTTGCCTCGACGATCGGCAACCACGAGCTGGACATGGGGCAAGCCGTCTTCAAGCAGCGCGTCGACGGCTCCAACCCGAGTGAATTCGTGCAGGCAACCTTCCCCTACCTGGGGGCAAACATCGAGGGCATGGGCACCTACGGGGACGGCACCCCCTACCTGGGGGACTACAAGGTGTGGACGTCGCCCTCGGGCATGAAGGTCGCCTTCATCGGGGCGATCGCTCAGGACGTGCCCTACAAGCTCAGTCCCGGAACGACGGCGGGCCTGACTTTCACGGACCCGATCGCGCGCATCAACTCCCTGGCCGCCAAACTGAAGACTAGCGGAGAGGCCGACGTTGTCATTGCCATGCTGGACGACGACGTAAAGAACAATTACACGAAGGTCGGCAAGGATGTCGACGGCCTCATGGGCGGGGACACGCACGTGCCCTACGAGTTCGATCACGTCAACTCGGTGGAGTCCTTCGAGTCCGCGAATCCGCGCCTGGCGGGTATCGCGTCGGGTTCCTACACGGACAACCTGGGCCTGATTCGCCTGACGATCGACCCTGCGACGCGTCAGGTGACCAGCGCCGACTCGATCCTCATCCCGGCTTCCGAGGTCGCCCAGTGCGGCGCGGACCCGGACACCCAGGCGATCGTCGATCAAGCCGAGGCCGACTCGAAGGAAGCCGGTAAGCGCGTCGTCGCGACCGGGTACACCGAGCCCTTCAGGCGCGGCGTCTTCACGACGCCCGAGGGGGCGACGGACCCCGGATCGAACCGAGGCATCGAGTCCTCGCTGGGTGATCTGGTGGCCGACTCGCTGCGCGAAACGATCCTCACCCCGGACGGAAAGAGCGTCGACATCGGCATGATTAACGCGGGCGGCCTGCGCGCCGACCTGGTGCCGAACGAGGACGGCACGATCACCTACGCGCAGACCTACGAGGTCGAGCCCTTCTCCAACGAGCTGGGGTACGTGACGCTCAAGGGATCGGACGTCAAGGACGCGCTGGAGCAGCAGTGGAAGACGGATCTGAACTCGCAGAATTCGCGGCCTATGCTCAAGCTGGGCCTATCCTCGAACGTGCGCTACACATACGATCCGGTGAAGCCCTACGGGGAGCGCATCACGTCGGTGACGATCAACGGTGAACCGCTGAAGGCAGACGCGACATACACGGTTGGCTCCGTGACCTTCCTGCTGGCGGGTGGCGACTCTTTCGAGGCCCTGACCCGAGGGGGAGCGGCCACGACGAACGGAAACCTGGACCGCGATTCCTTCAACGCCTACCTGAGCGCGCACTCGGGAACGGCGGCCCGTTCGATCCAGGCCACCGGAGGTCTGACGCCGCGCGAGGCCAAGTCCTCCATCGGCCTGACCCTGCCCACAGAGGCGGTGGCCGACGGCTCGACGGTGACGATCCCGCTACGCGGCCTGTCTTTCTCCGAAGGACCATCCATTACCTCGAAGGTGCGGGTGAGCGCCGGGGGAGCGCAGGGCGTGGCCGAGGTCAACAACTCCCTCGTGGACGCGCACGCCTCCGACGCTGCCTCGGTCATCACGACCGATGGTGCGGGACAGGCGAGCGTGGACGTGACGGTCGTGGGTGCCTGTGAGGGCAAGGCCGCCGGCGAGGTCGTGAACGTGCCCGTCACGGTCGCCACCGACTTTGCGACGGTCGTCGAGGCCGGGGATGGCCTGACGATACCCGTGACCTGCGCGGGAGCAGCGGCACCCGTCCCGAGCCCGTCGGCTGACGCGGCGGGTGACACCCAATCCGGTAACCAGGCGGCGGCTCTGACTCCCCATAAGAACACGAAGTCTCCCAAGGGTTCCCTGGCCCGCACGGGCGCGGACGTGGGAGGCCTGGCCGGGGCGATGTTTGTCGGAGCGATCGGCGTTGCCGGTGTGCTTTCCCGGCGCCGCTTTAATCGTTATCAAAGCGAGAACAAGTAGCCCTTGACAGGGTAGGGGCGGCGCGGGAGACTCGGATCAGACGTAAAAGTCGATCATGACATTTGTTCGCGCAACGGCTGCGCGGACATGATCCGCGGCCCGCGCCGCCACCGGTTCAAGGAAGAATCCACATCAACGGAGGAAAACACTCATGAAGCACCTCACGAAGCTCCTCGCTGCGGCGGGAGTTGCAACGCTCGCCTTGGCCGGCTGTGGCGGCGGTGGAGGAACCGCCACCAGCCAATCTGGCGGGGCGAAGGACGCGGCCTCGTTCAAGGCCTGCGCGGTCTCTGACGCTGGCGGCTGGGATGACAAGTCCTTCAACGAGTCCGCCTACGATGGCCTCAAGGCCTCCCAGTCCAGCCTCGGCATCCAGATCAACACGGCCGAGTCCAACTCGGACGCGGACTTCAACCCGAACGTGGAGTCCATGGTTTCCGACGGCTGCAACCTGATCATCGGCGTCGGCTTCAACCTGGAGCAGGCCATCCACACCTCCGCCGAAGAGAACACGGATGTGCACTACGCCCTCATCGACTCCAGCTTCACCGACGGCAACAACAACACGGTGACACTTGACAACGCGCGTCCGCTGCTGTTCAACACCGCTGAGGCCGCCTACCTGGCTGGCTACGTGGCCGCGGGCATGACCAAGACCGGTAAGGTCGCCACCTTCGGCGGCATCCAGATTCCCTCGGTGACGGTGTTCATGGACGGCTTCGCAGACGGCGTCGCGGCATACAACAAGGCAAAGGGAACGAACGTGCAGCTGCTCGGATGGGACAAGGCCGCGCAGAACGGATCCTTCACGCAGTCCTTCGACGATCAGACGCTCGGCAAGGAGCAGGCCCAGCAGTTCATCTCGCAGGGTGCGGACATCATCATGCCCGTCGCGGGCCCGGTCGGCCTGGGTGCTGCGGCGGCCGCCAAGGCGGATGGCAACACCTGGATTATCGGCGTTGACTCCGACTGGTACGAGGCCAACCCCGACTACTCCTCGATCGTGCTGACCTCGGTCATGAAGGAGATCGGCGCCTCGGTTGAGCAGGCGATCCAGGACTCGGTGAACGGCAAGTTCAGCTCGACCCCGTACGTGGGCACTCTGGCCAACGGCGGCGTCTCGATCGCTCCGTTCCACGATTTCGACGACAAGGTCTCCGCGGAACTCAAGGCGGACCTGACTCAGCTCACGGACGACATCAAGTCCGGCAAGCTCGTGATCGAATCGCAGAACGCCCCGAAGTGATGCGATGCGTGTGGGGCTGGTGGCGGTGACGCTGCCAGCCCCACACGGGCATCGGGGGTGCGCCCACCTGCTGGGGAAGGTCGAAGGTATGAAATTAGAGCTGCGGGGGATCACGAAGAGGTTTGGCCCCCTCACCGCCAACGACTCGATTGATTTGACGATCGAGGAGGGGCACATTCACGCGTTGCTCGGGGAGAACGGCGCGGGCAAGTCCACGCTCATGAACGTCCTGTACGGGATGCTCGCCCCCGATGAGGGGCAGATCCTCATCGACGGCGAGCCCGTGACGTTCAAGGGCCCGGGCGACGCGGTCGCGGCGGGTATCGGCATGGTGCACCAGCACTTCATGCTCATCCCCGTCTTCACGGTCGCCGAGTCGATCGCCCTGGGCTTCGAGCCGACCGGACCGGCCGGGATCATCAGCCGCGAGCGCGCTCGCCAGACGGTGCGCGAGGTCTCGGCACGTTTCGGCTTCGACCTGGACCCCGACGCGCTCATCGAAGATCTGCCGGTGGGTGCCCAGCAGCGGGTGGAGATCGTTAAGGCCCTGTCGCGCCAGGCGAAGGTCCTCATTCTCGATGAGCCAACGGCGGTGCTCACCCCGCAGGAGACGGACGAGCTGATGACGATCATGCGTCAGCTGGCCGACGCGGGGACTTCGATCGTGTTCATCACGCACAAGCTGCGTGAGGTGCGCGCGGTGGCCGACGAGATCACGGTGATCCGCCGTGGTCGGGTTGTGGGGCAAGCGTCCCCGAGTGATTCCGAGGCCTCGTTGGCCACGCAGATGGTCGGGCGCGAGGTGCTCATGCGCGTCGAGAAGGAGCCCGCGCGCCCCGCGGGCGGCGGCCTGTCCTTCGAGGACGTGTCGCTGCTGGGTGCGGGCGGAGTACCGCTGCTCGACCACGTGTCTTTCGATGTTCCCCGCGGTGAGATCCTGGCGGTCGCCGGCGTGCAGGGCAACGGTCAAACGGAGCTCGCCGAGGTGATCCTGGGCCTGCAAACACCCGACAGTGGGGTCATCCGGCTCGAGGATGCCGATATTACGCGTGCCAAGCCTCGCGAATCCCTGGATGCGGGCGTCGGATTCATCCCCGAGGATCGGTCGACGGACGGCATCATCGCCTCGTTTTCGATCGCGGACAACCTGGTGCTGGACCAGTTCCGCTCCCCGTCTTTCTCGTCACTTGGTTCCCTCAAGCGCGCAGCGATCGCGCGCAACGCCCGCGAGAAGGAGACGGAATACGACATCCGCTTGACGTCGATCGAGGACCCGGTGTCCTCCCTGTCGGGCGGTAACCAGCAGAAGGTGGTCGTGGCCCGCGAAATGTCGCGTGACCTGACGCTGCTGGTCGCCAATCAGCCGACGCGCGGCGTCGACGTCGGCTCGATCGAGTTCATTCACCGCAGGATCGTGGACGTGAGAGACCAGGGATGCGCGGTCCTGCTCATCTCCTCGGAGCTCGACGAAGTCGTCTCGCTCGCGGACCGCATCGCCGTCATGTACCGCGGCCGCATCGTTGGGATCGTCCCGGCGGACACGGGACGCGATGTCCTCGGCCTCATGATGGCCGGCATCCCCCTGGACGAGGCCGTGGCTGCTTCCTCGGGATCCGCTGGGGACGCCGGGGCACCTCGAAAGGAGGAGCAATGAGCACACGTACGAGTAGCGGGCCGGGCATTGCGACCCGGGTCTTTGGCTCCCAGTGGTTTGTGTCGGTGCTGGCCGTCCTCATCGCCTTCGCGATTGGGGCGATCCTCATTGCGTTGTCGGGGGCATCCGTGGTGGATGCCTACTACGCGATGTTCCGCGGCTCCATCGTGGACCCGAACGCGTCGAACGCTGTTCGCATGATCAAGCCGCTGACGGACTCTCTCTTCTATTCGATCCCGCTGATCATCTCGGGCCTGGGTCTGGCGCTCGGCTTCCGGGCCGGCCTGTTCAACATTGGTGGTAAGGGCCAGATCATCGTCGGAGCGCTCGCGGCCGTGTGGGTGGGCTTCTCGGTGAACCTGCCGCCGGTCGTGCACACGCTGGTGGCCCTCCTCGTCGCGATCGTCGCGGGCGGCCTCTACGGCGGTATCGCGGGCGTCCTAAAAGCAAAGACGGGCGCGAACGAGGTGATTGTGACGATCATGCTCAACTCGATCGCGGCGCTGGGCTTGGGATACATCCTCTCGCAGAAGGCGTGGCAGGTGCCCGGAACGAATCAGCCGGTGACTCCCAAGGTCGCGGAGAGCGCGGCCCTTGCGCGGCTCCTGCCCGCTCCCTTCAAGCTGCACGTCGGGTTCCTGGTCGCCCTGGTCGCCCTCGTCGCCTTCTGGTGGCTGATCGAGCGATCCACCCTGGGATTCCAGATCCGCGCGGTCGGTGCGAACGCGGCCGCCGCACGCACGGCCGGCATCTCGGTCGAGCGCATCACGGCGATCACGATGGTTCTCTCGGGCGCGTTCCTCGGCCTCGCCGGGGCGAACGAGGCCCTGGGCACGATCGGGTACGTCTCGCGTGATGTGGCCGGTTCGATCGGCTTCGACGCGATCACGGTGGCCCTCCTGGGCCGCAACAAGACGTGGGGAACGTTTGGCGCTGGGCTCCTTTTCGGAGCCTTCAAGGCGGGGGGCTACACGATGCAGGCCAAGGGTGTGCCGATCGACATGATCCTCATCCTGCAGTCGGTCATCGTCCTCCTGATCGCTGCACCAGCCCTCGTGCGGTGGCTGTTCCGTCTACCAGATGTCCGCGCGCTCGCGGCGAACACGCGAAAGGGGAACGCCGATGAGCACAAGTGAGTCCGGCGCGGTCACTCAGGTCGAAGCCAAGCGCTCCTGGAAGCTTCCCGGCATCTACGTCGCTGCCTGCGTGCTGCTCGTGGTCTTCGCGGCTGCCGCTCGTGGTGACATGACCCTGCGCCTGAACGACAAGTCGCAGTCGTACTCGATCCCCGACATCGTCACCGCGGGCGCGCCCATCGTGTGGGTGCTCGCCGCCCTGACGATCGCCATCACCGCATGGACGCTCCTGGCGACCCTGCGGCGCGCCGCCCAGCCCGCGTGGGCGCGCGCCGGAGGAATGGCCGTCGTCGGGCTCTCCACGATCCTGGGATTCCTGTTCTACGCGGGCTCCGGGTCCTCGGGCGTCGTCACACTGACCTCGACCCTCGTGTCCACCGTGGCGATCTCGACGCCCCTCATCTTCGGCTCGCTCTCGGGCGTCATCTCGGAGCGCGTGGGCGTCGTCAACATCGCGATCGAGGGCGACCTCCTGGTCGGCGCATTCGCGGGTGTCATGGCGGCCTCGTACTTCCAGACCCCATACGCGGGCCTCGTCGCGGCCCCCCTCGCGGGTGCCCTCTTGGGGTCCCTCCTGGCCCTCTTCTCCGTCAAGTACGGGGTGGACCAGATCATCGTCGGCGTCGTCCTGAACGTCCTGGCCCTCGGCCTGACGACGTTCTTCTACGGGACGATCATGAAGGACGCTCCGGAGAGGCTGAACACCAACCAGTTCTCGCTGTCCGACATCAAGATCCCCGGCCTGTCGGAGATCCCGATCATCGGCCCGGTCCTGTTCAACCAGTCGATCCTCGTGTACCTCATGTACGCGGCCGTCATCGCTCTGTCGTTCTTCCTGTTCCGCTCCCGCTGGGGACTGCGGCTGAGGGCCTGCGGCGAACACCCGCGCGCCGCCGACACGGTTGGTATCAACGTGGGGCGTACGCGCACCCTCAACACGATCCTGGGCTCGTCCTTCGCTGGCCTGGGCGGCGCGTTCTTCACGATCGGTTCGGGCCTGGCGTTCACGGACAACATTTCCGCGGGCAACGGCTACATCGCCCTGGCCGCCATGATCCTGGGCAAGTGGAACCCGCTGGGTGCCATGGGAGCGGCCGTCATGTTCGGCTTCGCGCAGGCCCTGGCGCGCATGTTGCCCAACATCGAGCCCGCGATCCCCGCCGACCTCGTCTCGATGATCCCCTACCTGGTCACGATCGTGGCCGTCGCTGGATTCGTCGGCAAGTCGCGCGCCCCCGCCGCCGAGAACATCCCCTACGTGAAGTGAGAACCCGCATGGATCCAACAGATATCGACTGGGACGACCTGCTGGCCGAGGCCATCGACGCCATGAAGCACGCCTACTGTCCCTACTCGAACTTCCCCGTGGGCGCCGCAGGCCTGACGGCAGACGGCAGGTGTGTCAGCGGCTGCAACGTCGAAAACGCCGGCTACGGCGTCACCTTGTGCGCCGAGTGCGGCATGGTCTCCGACCTCATCCGCTCCGGCGGCGGCTCCCTCGTCGCGGTCGTCGCCGTCAACGGCAACGAGGAGCCGGTGGCCCCGTGCGGGCGCTGCCGCCAGCTCATCTACGAGCACGGCGGGCCCTCCTGCCTGGTCCTCATGCCTGACGGCGTCGCACCCATGACCAAGGTGCTGCCCGGCGCGTTCGGACCCCACGACCTGTCGAGTCTCGCCCAGGCGGCCCCGGCCTCGTCGGAAGAGAAAGAAGGACACGATGGCTCTCTTTGATGCCGTTGACATCATCCGCGTCAAGCGAGACGGGGGAGTGCTGAGCCCCGACCAGATCGACTGGACGATCGACGCCTACACGAAGGGCATCATCAAGGACGAGCAGATGGCCGCCCTGGCCATGGCGATCTTCCTGCGCGGCATGGACCGGGGCGAGATCGCCCGCTGGACGGACGCGATGATCCGCTCGGGCGCGCGCATGGACTTCTCCGGCATCGGCAAGCCGACCGCCGATAAGCACTCCACGGGCGGCGTGGGCGACAAAATCACGCTGCCCCTGGCTCCGCTCGTCGCGTGCTTCGGCGTGGCCGTCCCACAGCTGTCGGGCCGAGGCCTGGGGCACACGGGCGGCACCCTCGACAAGCTCGAGGCGATCCCCGGGTGGCGCGCGCAGCTGAGTAACGACGAGATCATGGCCCAGCTGGGGTCCGGCTGCGGCGCGGTCATCTGCGCGGCAGGCTCGGGCCTAGCGCCCGCGGACAAGAAGCTCTACGCCCTGCGAGACATCACCTCGACCGTCGAGTCGATCGCGCTGATCGCCAGCTCCATCATGAGCAAGAAGATCGCCGAGGGCACGGGAGCCCTCGTCCTGGACGTCAAGGTCGGGTCGGGTGCCTTCATGAAGGACCTGGACGCCGCGCGCGAGCTTGCCCGCACGATGGTCGACCTCGGACGCGACGCGGGGGTGGCTACGCGCGCCCTCCTTACCGACATGTCCGTGCCGCTGGGACGAAAGATCGGCAACGCCCTCGAGGTGGAGGAATCCGTCGAGGTCCTCGCCGGAGGCGGCCCCGCCGACGTCGTCGAGCTGACCTGCGAGCTTGCGCGCAACATGCTCGACCTCGCGGGGGTGCGCGACGCCGACGTGGAGGCAGCCCTGGCGGACGGGCGTGCGATGGACCGCTGGCGCGCGATGATTCGCGAGCAGGGCGGAGACCCGGATGCGTCCCTGCCGCGCGCCGCGCACACCCATCAGGTCCTCGCCGAGGCCGGGGGAACCGTCGTGGGCATGGATGCCCTGTCCGTGGGCGTGGCCTCGTGGAGGCTGGGCGCTGGACGCGCCGTCAAGGAGGACCCCGTGCAGGCAGGTGCCGGCATCGAGATCCACGCCAAGCCGGGCGACACCGTCGCGGTGGGACAGCCCCTGCTCACGCTCCATACCGACGACGAGTGGCGCATCGAGCGCGCCCTGGAGTCCCTCTCCGGTGCCATCGAGATTACCGACGGGGTGACCCCCGAGCCGCGCAGCGTCGTCCTGGAGACGGTGTCCTAAAGGCGGCCAGCCGCGAGCGCACAGGGAGGAGGAATCGTGGAACGGCGTGACGAACAGTCGATCGAGGCGGTCAAGCTCTACTACCAGCAGGGCCTGAGCCAGGCCGAGGTCGCCACCCGCATGGGCCTGTCGCGCCCCACGATCGCCAAACTCCTCGCTCACGGCCGCGAGCGAGGCTTCGTCACCATTGAGATCCACGATCCGCGCGAGGACGCCTCGGAGATCGCCCTGCGGCTGGAGCAGCGCTTCGGCCTGGCCTGCGCTCGCGTCGCCCACGGCCCCGACATGGCCGAGGATGAGGCCATCGAGCAGGTCGGCCGCGTCGGTGCGGATGTGGTGACTCATCTCGTTCGCGACGGCATGAGCGTCGGCATCTCCTGGGGGCGCACGATGAGCGCGCTCGCGGCCCACCTGCCCCGCGCCCCGCGCGTGGGCGTGCGCGTCGTCCAGCTCAAGGGCGGGGCGTCCTTCTCCGAGAGGGCGACGCACGATTTTGAGATCATGCGTTCCTTTTGCGAGGCATTCGGCGCGGAGCCGCGCTACCTGCCGCTGCCCGTCATTTTCCAGGACACGGCGATGCTCTCGATCGTGCGCCGCGACCGGTCGATCGAGCGGATCCTGGAGGAGGGGCGCGGGGTTGATGTGGCGGTGTTTACCGTTGGTTCCCTGGGACGCGAGGCCCTCTCGCTCAACCTCGGCCAGCTTGAGGACGGCGAGGTGGAGGCGCTCCTGCGTAACGCGGTCGGGGACGCGTGTTCGCGATTTTTCACGCGCGAGGGCGACGTCGCCCTGGCGTCGGTCGACCGCAGGACGGTCGGCATTACGCTCGACGAGCTGCGATCTCGCCCTGTGCGGGTGCTCGTTGCCGGCGGGCGCGATAAAGCGGAGGCGCTGGACACGGCGCTTCACATGGGGTTGGCCACGCACCTGGTGGTCGACCAGGACCTGGCCCTCGCGCTCCTGGAACGGCCGCGTGGGGCAACCCCGCGCGGGGTGCGTGATCGCGCCCCGGGCGGATGAGAACATTTGTCAAACTACTCGTTGACACATTTCAATTGCACGGCATAGCCTTGCGACAAGGGTAAAGAAGCCTCGACGGAGCCCCGGCTCCTCGACACCACAGGAGGACACATGCGCTCGACACCGCACATCAACCCCACCGCCCCCATTGCGCCGACGATCCTCCTGCCCGGAGACCCGCTGCGCGCGAAGTTCATCGCCGAGACCTACCTGGAGGACGCCCAGCAGTTCAACGCCGTGCGCAACATGCTGGGCTACACCGGCACCTACCGCGGCACCCCGGTGTCCGTCATGGGCTCGGGCATGGGCATCCCGTCGATCTCGCTGTACGCCCACGAGCTGATCCACGAGTTCGGCTGCACGCGCCTCGTGCGCGTGGGTACGTGCGGTGCCTTGCAGCCCGGCGTCAACCTGTACGACGTCGTGGTCGCCCAGGCCGCGTGCTCGAACTCGGCGTTCCTGGACCAGTATCAGATCCCCGGCTCCTACGCCCCGATCGGCTCTTTCCGCCTCATCGAGGACGTGGTGCGCCGCGCCCGCGAGGCCGACGTGCCGATCCACGTGGGCAACATCCTCTCCTCCGACACGTTCTACAACGCGAACCCGACCTTCAACGAGGCCTGGCAGCGCATGGGCGTGCTCGCGGTCGAGATGGAGTCCGCGGGTCTGTACGCGACCGCCGCCCACGCGGGGGTTGAGGCCGTGGGTATCTTCACGGTCTCGGACTCCCTGGTCACGGGCGAGGCCACCGACGCTGCGGCGCGTCAAACGTCCTTTACCACCATGATGGAGCTGGCCCTGCCCCTGGCCCAGCTGTGATGCGACAAGAAAGTAGTTCTATGAACAAGCGTGACGTGGCCGCACTCATCGACCACACGATCCTCAAGCCCGAGGCCACCCGGGCGGACGTGGAGCGCATCGTCGAGGAGGGCGCCGCGGCCGGTACCTTCTCGGTGTGCGTGTCCCCCTCGATGCTGCCCCTGGATGTTCCCGAGGGCCTGAAGGTGGCCTGCGTGGTCGGCTTCCCGTCGGGCGCGGTCAAGCCCCAGGTCAAGGCCTTCGAGGCCGCCCAGGCCGTCGCCGACGGCGCGGACGAGATCGACATGGTCATCAATATCGAGCTGGTGAAGGACGCGCGCCTGAGTGAGCTCGAGGAGGAGATCGCGGCCGTGCGCCGCGTCGTCCCCGCCCCGCGCATCCTCAAGGTCATCATCGAGTCCGCAGCCCTGACGGACGACGAGATCGTCGCCGCCTGCAAGGCCTCGATGGCAGCGGGAGCGGACTTCGTCAAGACCTCGACGGGCTTCCACCCCGCGGGCGGGGCCTCGACCCACGCGGTCGCGCTCATGCGCGCCACGGTCGGCGACGCCCTGGGAGTCAAGGCCTCGGGCGGTATCCGCGACGCGCAGACCGCCCTGGCCATGATCGAGGCCGGAGCCTCCCGCCTGGGAGTATCCGCAACGAACGCCATCCTGGCAGGACTGGAGGACTAAAGACGATGGAGCTGGTTGAGCGCGCCCGCCAGTGGGCGAGCCACGACCCGGACCCCGCCACGGCCTGCGCCCTGAGCGCCGACATCGAGGCCACGGAGCGCGGCGACGAGGAGGCGGCGGCCCGCGTGGCTGCGGCCATGAACGGCCCCCTCCAGTTCGGCACAGCCGGCCTGCGAGGCGTCGTGGGGCCGGGCGAGTCCCGCATGAACCTCGCGGTCGTCATCCGCGCGACCGCCGGCCTGTGCGAGGTCGTCAAGCGCCACGCAACCGGCACGCCCACGCTGGTGGTCGGCTGCGACGCCCGCTACGGGTCCTCCGAGTTCGCCACGGCCGCCTGCCGCGTCGCCTCCGCCGCCGGAGTGCGCGTCCTCGCGCTGCCGCAGGCCAACCCGACCCCGCTGACCTCATTCTCGATGCTCCACTTCGACGCAGACGCCGGCGTCATGGTGACCGCCTCACACAACCCCGCCCCGGACAACGGCTACAAGGTCTACCTGGGCGGCACCGTCGCGCAGGGTGACGGGCGTGGCGTTCAGATCGTCCCGCCCTTCGACGCCGAGATCGCGGCGGCCATCGAGGCAGCGCCGCCCGCGGACGAGGTCCCCATGAACGACGACCTCATCGAGGCCGTGGACCCGCGCGAGGAATACGTCGCCTGCGCGTGTGCCCTGGCCTCGGGCGAGGCCTCCGCGCGCGCGGACCTGCGCATCGTCCTGACCGCCATGCACGGCGTGGGCGCCGCGATCACCTCACGCGTCCTGGCCGAAGCCGGGTTTAGCAATGTCTCCCTCGTGGCGGCGCAGGCAGATCCCGACCCCGACTTCCCGACCGTGCCCTTCCCCAACCCCGAAGAGGCCGGCGCCCTCGACATGGCGATCGATCAGGCGCGCGAGCAGGGAGCCGACCTCATCATCGCGGTCGACCCCGACGCGGACCGCTGCGCGCTTGCGGTGCCCGACCCGGCTTCGGAGACGGGATGGAGCCCGCTCAGCGGTGACCAGATCGGCTCGCTGCTGGGCGAGTTCCTGGCCGCGCGCGGCATGAAGGGCTCGTTCGCGAACTCGATCGTGTCCTCGCGTCTGCTCTCGCGCATCGCCCGCGCTCACGGCCTCGAGCATCACACGACGCTCACGGGCTTCAAGTGGATCGCCCGGGCCCCGGGCCTCGGCTTCGGCTACGAGGAGGCGATCGGGTTTTGCCCCGATCCGGGCAACGTGCGCGACAAGGACGGCATCGCGACGTCGGTCGTCGCCGCCTCCCTGGTGGCCGCCCTCAAGGCGCAGGGGCGCAGCGTCTGGGATGAGCTGGAGCGCCTGGCGCGACTGCACGGCCTGCACGTGAGCTCGCCGCTGACCTTCCGCGTCGAGGAGATCGAGCAGATTGCCAGCGGTATGGCGCGCCTGCGCGCCCAGCCGCCGAGCGTCCTGGCTGGTTCCCCCGTCGTCGAGGTCTCGGACCTGTCGCAGGGGTACCGCGGCCTGCCGCCCACGGACGGCGTTCTGGTGCTCACCGAGGCGGGGGATCGTGTCATCGCGCGTCCCTCGGGCACCGAGCCCAAGCTCAAGTGTTACCTCGAGGTGATCCTGCCGGTCGCCGAGGGGGAGGCGCTGCCCTGGGAGCAGGCGCGCGAGCGTCTCGATGCGATTAAGGGAGCTTTTGCCGAGATTATCGGCCTGTAGAAGCGAATAGTGACTCCGCCGGCGCATTTTCTGCGGGTAAAGCCCTGCGTAAGGAAATAGATAACGCTATACTTGCGTATATGGCAACTCACAGTGAATCGTCGGCGGAGCCCCTGCCCTTCGCAGATCGGCCCGTCGAGAAAGCACCCGGCCACTGGGTCCTCGCACGCGCCGGAAAGACAGTGCTGCGCCCCGGCGGCCTCGCCCTCAGTACGTGGGCGCTCAAGCGTGCCGTGTTGCCCGGCTCGGACGTCGTCGAGTTCGCGCCCGGCCTGGGTGTCACGGCCTCGGCGATCATCGAAGTGGGTCCCGCGTCCTACGTCGGCGTGGAGCGCGATCCGAACGCCTCCGCGCGCGTGGACGCCATCGCCTCGGGCGTGGGGCACTGCGTGAACGCCGACGCCGCGCAGACCGGCCTGCCGGATGAGAGTGCGGATGTTGTTGTCGGCGAAGCCATGCTCTCCATGCAGGGGGAGAAAGCCAAGCGCGCCATCATGAGCGAGGCCGCGCGCATCCTGCGCCCCGGCGGCCGCTACGTCATCCACGAGCTGGCGATGCGCCCCGATACGATCCCGGAAGAACCCGCCACCGAGATCCGCCGCGCGCTGGCCCGTGCCATCAACGTCAACGCCCGCCCCCTCACGGTCGCCGACTGGAGGCGCGCACTCGAAGAGGTCGGCCTCGTCGTGGAAGAGACCCACACGGCACCCATGGCTCTGCTCAAGCCCGGCCGCATGATTGCCGACGAGGGAGCGATCGGCGCGCTGCGCATCATGCGCAACGTGGCACGGGACAAAGACCTGCGTGAACGCGTCCAGACGATGGCGCGCACGTTTAAGAAATATGACCGACACCTGTGCGGCGTCGCCATCGTCGCGCGCAAACCCAAGGAGAGCCAATGAGCCTGTCGCCCGAATCGAACACCGAGGTCCCCACGCCCATCATGACGGACCTGCAGGACATCGCTTCGATGATCCAGATCAACGAGGAAGCCACGGTCTCGCGCACCGTCATGCACGCCGAGGGTGTGCGCCTGGTCCTCTTCAGCTTCGACAAGGACGAGATCCTCAGCGAGCACACCGCCGCGATGCCCGTCATCCTGCACACCCTCGAGGGTGCCCTCGAGATCGAGGCCGACGGTCGCACCGTCGTCCTCAAGCCCGGTGACGTCATCCACTTCGGCACGCGCCTGCCGCACGCCGTGCGCGCGCTCGAGCCCTCGAAGCTGGCCCTGTACATGCTCGATCGCCGCGAGCGCCCCAACGCCTGAAGCTCCGACACTGTGCGGCGGGCCCCGTCCTCGTGAGGTGATGCACGAGGCCGGGGCCCGTTTGTCGTATCCGCGCGGGGCGGGCGGGGCGGCGGCGCCCCGCGGAGGGTTACCTCAGCGACGCCTTTGCGGCACCTTTCGCGGCCATCCAGAGGCCGGCCTCGACGATGAGTCCAGAGACGATGAAGACGATGGGCACAGAGATGCGCGCCTCCATGAAGGTGGTGGCCGCCAGGGCGATGCCGTGGGCGGTGCCCAGGACGCCGCCGCCGAAGAGGATGGGCCAGGCGGCGCGGTGGGCGCGCTCCCATTCCTGCGAGCCGGGCTCGACGCCTTGAAGGCGCAGTCCCAGGGGAGGTCGGCACACGCCGGCGCGCGCGGTCAGGCCCGACGCGAACAGGTAGAGGCCCCCCGCGGTGAGAGCGACGGCGAGAATCAGGAAGGCGGCGATCAGTCCGACGTGCACGGGAACCCCTCGACAGATAAGCGTTTCACGGCCGTTTCACGAAGGGCCGCGCGCCCATTCTACCCGGCCCAGGCCTCGTCACCGCGAACGCAGCGGCGAGCGGCGGCCAAGCGGCGCACCCGATCTGGCTCCGCTCAGAAGTAGCAGGCGAGCGGGCCGTTGGGACCCGGTACGACGGTGACGGGGGTGTCGAAGATGTCGGTGAGGATCTCGTCGCGCATGATCTCCTCGGGGGTGCCTATGAAGGCGACCTGTCCGTCCTTGAGCGCGCAGATCTGGGAGGCGTAGCGCGCCGCGAAGTTGATGTCGTGCAGGACGATGACGATCGTGCGCGAAAATTCGCGGGCCGCCCGCTCCAGCATCCGCATCATCTCGACGCTGCGCGCGATGTCCAGGTTGTTCAGGGGCTCGTCCAGCAGGACGTACTCCGTCTCCTGGGCGAGCACCATGGCGACGTAGGCGCGCTGACGCTGGCCGCCCGAGAGCTGGTCCAGGTAGCGACCCTCCAGCTCCTCCAGGTCGAGGAAGCCGATGTAGCGGTCGATGATCGCCTCATCCTCGGCGCTCAGGCGTCCCTTCGAGTGGGGAAAACGCCCGAACCCCACCAGCTGACGCGCCGTGAGGCGCGAGATGAAGTGGTTCTCCTGGCGCAGGATCGACAGGGTGCGCGCCAGCTCGGAGGACTTCGTCGTGGCCACGTTGAGGCCGCCGACCTCGATCGTGCCCTCGTCGATGCCGAGGAGGCGCCCGATCATGGTGAGGATCGTGGACTTGCCCGCGCCGTTGGGGCCCACGAGCGCCGTGATGCCGCCCGTGGGGATGTCGAGGGAGACCTCGCCGATGCGCACCGACGGCGAATATTGCTTGATGACGGAATCGATGGAGATCACAGGCGGCCCTTCCGCAAGATAGTGACGATGAACGCGAGTCCGCCGACGAATTCGATGATGATGGAGACGACGCCCTGCGTGTTGAACACGTGATTCATGACGAAGTACGCGCTGGCCAGGATCGCGGCGCCCAGGGCGACGGACATCGCGAAGATGTATCGGTGATCGTGCGTGTCCGAAAACTGGTAGGCCAGCGTCGCCACGAGGAACCCGAGCAACGTCATGGGACCCACGAGCGCGGTCGACGTGGCCATGAGGATCGACACCAGGACGAGGACGATCATGAGGGCAAGCTGCCCGACAAAGTTGCCGACCGTCGCCGACGCGTTGAGCCCGGCGACCCCCAGGAAGAAGATTGTGGAGGTGTGGATCGCCCGGTACAGGGACTCAAAACCGAGGATCGAGGGCGTGATGATGCGGTTGTTCGCCACCGTCTGGAAGGCGACCGTCGCCATGCCCTGGCACACCGCGACGATTCCGATCGCGAGGACCGCGAAGGCGCGTCGGCGGGCGAGCCTCCAGAATACCGGGGTCCCGAAATCCGCGGGATTCTTCCACGTCAGCAGGCCGATGCAGGCGAGGATCGCCACCGCGCACACGACCCCGAAAATGATCCACCAGCGGCACCGGGCGGCCGGGGACGTGAACGCGCCCGTGCGTCGGGCGGGGCGCTTCGCGGACGCGGACGCGGACGAGGCCGGGGTGGGGGCTGGGGAGGCGGCCTCGCGTCGCGCGGGGGAGGTTGGGATGCTCACAGGACGGCTCCCTTCCTGGCCTGGCGCAGCACGAGCGCGATGAAGACGAAGGCTCCGAGGACGCCCAGGATGACCGACACGGGCATCTCGAAGGGGGAGATGATCGTGCGCGCCAGCAGGTCCGTGACCGTCACGAGGGAGATGCCCGCCAGGCACACCCACGGCAGGTTTGTGCGCAGGTTGTCGCCCATCGACATGGACACGAGGTTGGGGACGATGAGGCCGAGGAACGCAGGGAGACGCGGCGCAGCAGCGCGAAAAACACCATCGTGCCCACGAACGCGAAGACGATCGCGCAGGTCATGCGCACCAGGATCGGGGCGCCCGGCCACACGATCATGATGACGAGCAGGCCCAGCCCCGCCCACTCGGTCGTGCCCGTCGTCGAGGGCTCTGCGAAGCGGTTCTGGGTGACCAGCTGCATGACGAGGCCGCTCATCGACATCGCGGCGCCCGTCAGGACGAGCGCGATCGTGCGGGGGACGCGTACGGCGAGGAAGATCTGCCAGCCGTCGTCCTGGGAGAGGATCGAGTACTCGCCGGTCGCCAGGGACAGGACGAGGAGCGCGGCCACGGCGAGCGTGGCCAGGGCAAGCGCCAGGGGGCGGCGCGTCGACGAGGCCGGGGCGGCCTCGCGCTTGGGCGCCGCGTCCGCGGGCGGGGCGGTGGTGGGGGAGTGCGTCATAAGAAAACGGGGTGCGGGTGCCGCCCTGGGCGGCACCCGCTTGAGGTGTCAGAGGGTCACTTCTTCGCGGCTTCGAAGGCGTCCGCGATGGAGTTGAAGATCTCCGTGTAGGTGATGATGGACTCGTTGGTGTACGTGTCGCTCGGCGCGTAGATGACGTGCTTGTTCTGCAGGGCCGCGACGCCCTGCAGGGCTGCATTGTCGTTGATGACGGTCTCGGCCGGGGTGTTGGATCCGTCCGTGGTGATGGCGGCGTCGCGGTCGAGGACGAAGATCCACGCCGGGTTGGCCTCGGCAATGGCCTCAACGGAGATGTCATCGCCGGTGTGCGAGTCGGTCGAACCGGCGACCTCAAGCGCGGGCTTCAGGCCGAGCAGGTCGAAGACGGGTCCCCAGGTGCGACCCTCGCCGGGGGCGACGTAGCCGATGTTGCCGCCGGAGACGTCAACGGCCATGACGGTCGAGGAGCCGTCGTAGGCCTTCTTCGCGCGCTCGATCGAAGCGTTGAAGTCGTCGACGAGCTTCTTGGCCTCGTCCTGCTTGCCGAAGATCTCGCCGAGCGCGGTGACCTCGCGGATGAGCTCCTCATTGAAGGGCTGGCCATCGCGCGGCTCCAGGTTGATGAGCGGGACGTCGGGCGCCAGCTCCTTGATCTGCGCGTCGTACTTGGAGAAGCGCTGGCCGGAGATGATGAGGTCGGGTTCGGCGGCGACCAGTGCCTCCAGGTTGGGGTCGCGGTGCATGCCCACGTCAGCGATGTCCTCACCGTTGTACGCGGTGACGGTGGAGGGCATCAGCTGCTTAGGGACGGCGACGAGCGGCACGTCCCACTGCGCGAGCACCTCGAAGGTGCGGTTGTCGAGGGAGGCGTATGACCTGATCAAGCCGGGAACCGATCGTGGCGAATAAGCCGAGGGGCGGTGCTCACGCGAGCACCGCCCCTCAGGAAATAGCCCGGATTCCCGAGCGAGCGAGAGGTCAGTCGACCAGGCCCTTCACGGCCTCGTCGAGTTCGGCGACCCAATCCGCGCCCGACACGTCCGAGGGCATGCGCCAATCCCCGCGCGGGGACAGGGAGCCGCCGGCCATGACCTTCGGGCCGTTGGGCAGCGCGCTGCGCTTGAACTGCTGGCTGAAGAAACGCCACAGGAACAGGCGCTCCCACTTGACGATCTCCTCCAGCGAATACGCGACCTTGTCCTCCTCGGGGAAGCCGACCGGCCAGGAACCGACTGAGGCATCCGACCAGGCCTTCTCCGCCAGGAACGCGATCTTCGAGGGGCGCGCGCCGCGACGCAGCACGTGGTAGAGCGTGAAGTCCTGCAGGTTGTAGGGGCCGATCTTGTCCTGGGTGGACTGCATCTTCTCGCCCGGCTTGGCGGGAACCAGCTCGGGGGAGATTTCCGTGTGCAGGATCGATAGGAGCACCTCGCCGACGTGGTCGTCGAACTGCTTGGAGGCCACGACCCAGCGGATCAGGTGCTGCATGAGGGTCTTGGGCACACCCGTGTTGACCGCGTAGTGGCTCATCTGGTCGCCCACGCCGTACGTGCACCAGCCCAACGCCAGCTCGGACAGGTCGCCTGTTCCCAGCACGATGCCGCCCAGGTGGTTGGCCAGGCGGAACAGGTAGTCGGTGCGCAGGCCCGCCTGGACGTTCTCGAACGTCACGTCGTAGGTGGCCTCGCCCTCGCCGTAGGGGTGACCGATGTCGGCCAACATCTGCGTGGCCGCCGGACGAATGTCGATCTCCTGGAAGGAGGTACCCAGGTACTGACACAGCAGGGTCGCGTTCTTCTTCGTGCGCTCGGACGTGGCGAAACCGGGCAGCGTGTAGCACAGGATGTCCGTGCGCGGACGGCCCAGCAGGTCCATCGCGTGGGCGGCCACGACCAGCGCGTGCGTCGAATCCAGGCCGCCCGAGACACCGATGACGATCTTCGGGTTGCCGATCGCGCGCAGGCGCTGGACCAGGCCGGCCACCTGAATGTTGTAGGCCTCGTAGCAGTCCTGCTCCAGGCGCGTGGGGTCGTTGGGGACGAAGGGGAAGCGGTTGACCGGGCGCTCCAGGCCCAGGTTGGTGCGCGGCGGATCGAGCGTGAACTCGACCTCCTGCGGGGCCATGCGCTCGTCGCCCGCGAAGTAGCGCTGGGCGTTGTCCGTGAACGAGTTCTGGCGCTTGCGCTCCGTGCGTAGGCGCTCGAGGTCCACGTCGGCGATCGTGATGTGTGCGCCCTCCTGGAAGCGCTCGCCGATCACCAGGCGGTCCCCGGCCTCGTAAATCATGGTTTCGCCGTCCCAGGCGAGGTCCGTGCTGGACTCGCCCATGCCGGCCGCGGTGTACACGTAGGCGGCGCAGCAGCGTGCGGACACCGAGCGCACCATGAGCTCGCGGTCGGCACCGCGTCCCACGGTGATGGGGGAGGCCGACAGGTTCGCCAGGACGGTCGCGCCCGCGAGCGCCAGCTCGGTGGCTGGGGTGACGGGCACCCACATGTCCTCGCAGATCTCGATGCCGATGGTCAGGCCGGGCACGTCGTCGGCGGACAGGAGGACCTGGCCGAAGGGAACCCACACGGGGCCGCCGCTGAATTCTTCGACGCCGCCCCACGGCACCTCGATGCGCTCGCAGGCGCGCGGGGGCATTGTGACGAAGTGGCGCTTCTCGTAGAACTCGCGGTAGTTGGGCAGGTGGGACTTGGGGACGATCGCGAGCACGCGGCCGCGGTGGATGGCGACGGCGCAGTTGTACAGGGCGTTGTCCTTGCGCAGGGGCGCACCCACGATGAGCAGGGGTAACAGGTCGGCGCTGGCCTCGACGATTTGCGCGAGGGCCTTCTCGACGTTATCGAGGAGCACGTCCTGCAGGAAAAGGTCGTCGATGGCGTAGCCGGAGACACACAGTTCGGGGAAAACGGCCATCGCGACGCCTCGTGTGTCGAGTTCGTGGGCGGCGTCGATGATCTCGCGCGCGTTCTCGAAGGGGCGGGCGGGGTGCACGGGCAGGGTCACGGCGGCGACGCGCGCGAAGCCCTGATCGTAGAGGGAATGGAAGTTCATGGTTCTCCTTTGGTACTGGGCTTATTCTTGCGTACTCGGCGCGCTCGCGCTCTTCATTGACGAGGCCGGGGCGGGTGGGCGGCGCAGGGGTGGGTCGAGGACGAAGGCCGTGTCGTCGACGCCCGGGACGAGGCGGTAGAGGGCGGCCGGGCGCCCGGCACCCTCGCGCACAGTGCCTCCCGTCGGCTCAATAAATGATGCTGTTTTTGTTGCTTTGCGGTGAAAGTTGCGCGGGTCGAGCGCCGATCCCCAGATGGCTTCGTAGGTGGTGCGCAGCTGTGTGATCGTGAACTCGGGGCCGCAGAAGGACGTGGCTAGGGGTGAGTATTCGATCTTGGAGCGGGCGCGCTCTACTCCGTCTGCGAGGATCGCCGCGTGATCGAAGGCGAGGGGTGAGGTGGGAGCAAGAAGGGCGTCGACGGGGTGCCAGAGGGCTCCTGCGGCGTCGCCGCCCGAGCGGGTTGGTGAGAACGAGGGGGCGAGGAGGAGGTAGGCGACGGAGAGTACGGGACCGCGCGGGTCGCGGCCTTCCGGTCCGTAGGAACGCAGCTGTTCAAGGTGTCCTGGAGGAGTGATGCCGGTTTCCTCCTCGAGTTCGCGCGCTGCTGCCTCCTCGGTCTGTTCGCCCTCGCGCAGGAAGCCGCCGGGCAGTGCCAGGCGGTCCTTGAAAGGCTCGATTCCGCGCCGCACGACGAGAGCGTGGAGCGTGTGGTCGATGACCGTCAGGGCGACGATGTCGACCGCGACGGGGATGGTGAGGGGTGACGTCATAGTGTCAGCTTAGCTTATTTGTGTCGAGTTGACATTAAATGTATTTTGGAGTTATCGTCACCCTGACATAAACAAGTGGTTCGCCACCCAACCAAGGAGTCATCATGGGAACCCTGCACCACCACCCCTTCCTCATCCGCTACCAGGGAGGCACCGGCGATCACGTCGTCCAGATCCGCGCCGGACGCACCGTCCGATCCGGCGTCGGTCAGTCCTTCTGGCTGCGAGCCGGACGCTGCGCGCTCGCGGAGGTCCCCACCGCCAACCGCGCCCACAGCTTCCTCGTCCAGACGACCACCGCCGACCAGCAGAACATCAACGCGCAGGTTTCGATCACCTACCACATCGAAGACCCCGAGGCTGCCGCCGTGCACTACGACTTCGGCCTGTACCCGCGCGAAGCGGGAGCGGACGCTCAGGGGCTGTGGCAGATCGACGAAACCGTCACCCGCATCGCGTTCTCAGCCCTGGCCTCGGCGATCGGAGAGATGACGCTCGCCGACGCAATGAGCGGCTCCCTGGAGAGGGTCGGTCGTGTGCTCGCCCAGGCCTTTGAGACTGACGATCAGCTGCGCGCCACCGGCGTCGCGGTCGTTGATACCCGCCTGCTGAGCCTGCGCCCGGACGAGGGGGTTGAATCCTCCCTGCGCGCTCCTCTCCTCGAACAACTCCAGGCCGAGGCCGACCGCGCTCTTTACGAGCGCCGGGCGCTCGCGGTCGAACGCGAGTCCCAGATCTCCGAAAACGAGATGCAGTCCAAGCTCGACCTGGCCCGCAAGCGCGCCGACCTGGTCGATCAGGAGGGGCATAACGCCCGGCGCGAGGCCGAGGAGAAGGCCGCCGCCGACGCGATTGAGGTCGAAGCGGAAGCGCGCCGTATTACCGAAAAAGCCAAGGCGTACGAGGTCGACTGGAATACCGCGGGCCGCGCCCGAGTCGAAAACGACGCTGCCTACATCCAGGCCCTTGCACAGGCCGGGCCTGAAGTGGCCCGCGCCCTCGCCCTCAAGGAAATGGCGAAGAACATGCCGTCCTTCGGGAACATCACCATCACCGCCGACGTGCTCAGCGACCTCGTCGCGGCCTTCACCGGCTCCGCGAAGGCGGGGCAGTAGACATGCGCCGCCGCGCCGTTATCGTCCGACGTCCCACCGAGTTCGACGAGCTCATGGACCGCTATTCCACGCGCGGCCAGGTCGAATTCGTCCTTCGCAGCCGCGGACGCACCCTCGCCTCCGTCGAGCGCGCACATGAGGCGCACGTGGCCGCCCTGGCTCACGTGCGGGCAGGGATACCGGACGGGTGGGCGAGTGCCGACGTGGAGCGCGACTCCCTGTCGCGCTTCCTCTTCGCCCCCGAGGATGTCATCGTCGTCGTGGGCCCCGACGGTCTGGTCGCCAACGTCGCCAAGTACGCGGGTGACCAGACCGTGGTCGGCATCAACTCGGTGCCTCAGTCGAACGCCGGCGTGCTCGTCCGATGCACTCCCGACCAGGGGGTCGCGGCCCTCGGTCGCATCGACGCGGGCACTGACCTGCGGGTGGACCAGCTGACGATGGTCCGGGCAACCGCCGACGACTCGCGCACGCTCACCGCCCTCAACGAAGTGTTCATCGGGCATCCGAGCCACCAGAGCGCCCGCTACGAGCTGGCCCTTGGGGCCTCCGTTGAGCGGCAGTCCTCCTCGGGGGTCGTTGTCTCGACCGGGACCGGAGCGACCGGGTGGGGCGCATCCCTCAAACGCGGCCGCCACATGGGGGACCTGCCCGCGCCAACCTCGCGCTGCCTCGCGTGGTTCGTGCGCGAGGCGTGGCCCTCGCCCTTCACCGGCGTCGAGTACACCGAGGGCATCCTGGATGAGGGCGAAGACCTTGGCCTCGTCGTCGCCTCCGAATCCCTCGTGTTGTTCGGCGATGGTATGGAGTCCGACCGCCTGACCCTCACCTGGGGCCAAAGCGTGCGGATTTCGCGCGCCCCGCGCGCCCTGGCCCTCGTCGATCCCGCCGGGCTGTCGGTGTGACGGTCAGATGGCACCGTTCTCGCGTAGCTCGTTCATGACCTGGTTGAAGGTGCGGGCGACCGGCTCGCGGATAATCAGGTCGGCGTGCGCATCCGCCGAGGTCGGGGTGGCGTTCATGAGCACCAGATGATCCCCCGAGAAGTAGTCGATGAGGCCCGCCGCCGGGTAAACGACGAGGGACGTTCCGGCCACGATCATCGTGGATGCCCGCGCAATGGCGGACACAGCGGCCTCGATGACTCCTTCGTCGAGGCCCTCCCCGTACATGACGATGTCCGGGCGCATCTGCGAGGCGCACGACGGGCACGCGGGCACGGGATTCCCATCAACCGTGACGGCATCGGCCAACGCGGTGACTGCCCCGCAGTCCGTGCATACGAGCCGCTCCCAGTTGCCGTGCAGCTCCCACACGGCGCGCGACCCGGCACGCTGGTGCAACCCGTCGATGTTCTGTGTGACGACCGCGTCCAGGCGACCCGCGGCCTCCAGAGACGCCAGGGCCCTGTGCGCACCGTTGGGTTCCACGGGACGGTGCACCTCGTGGAACCACTCCCAGTAGGCCTGCGGATGCCGCTCAAAGAAGTCGATGCTCAGCACCGTCTCCAGGGGAATCTCGCGCTCCTGAAAGTAAAAGCCGTTCGCCCCGCGAAAATCGGGGATTCCCGACTCTGTGGAAACGCCCGCGCCGCCGAAAAACACGGTGGACGGTGAGGTGGCGATCCACTCCGCCAGGGTCGACACGTCGTCGTTCATGAGGGCCTCCTCGCTCGCTGCCCTCTCAGGATACGCCCGAGGCCGGGGCACCACGTGGGAACCCCGGCCTCGTGCGGAAAACCGATCAGGCGAAGGTGAGCGCCTGGCGGGCGATCGCCAGCTCCCGGTGAGAGCCTGCTTGCGTCGAAAATGCAGTCTCATGCTCAACGTGGCTGTTTGCTCGGGCTGGGTGTGCTTGCGCGTGCGTGCACGAGCTGGAGGCGGGAGAGATTCTCGGGAGACATACCGGTCAGGGAGTCGAGGTGTGGCCGGACTCTGTCGAGAATCCCGATGTGGTGGATATTGGGGTTATAGGACACTACGTGTTGCTGTGCGCGTGCTGGGGGTTGCTTGTGGGCCCGCAGGTTTTCAGGGCACCGGGCCCGGCCGTGGGGCAGGGCTGTGTGCCCGTGCGCGGCGCGGCCAGGCCCTGCGGTCTCTCCGGCACCTTCCGCACCGGTGGGGCCTTCTCGGCTGATGTTGCTCGGCGCGTTGCCCTGATACCCAGCTATGGCTACCGACCAGCAATTTCGCACGTAATTCCACTATGACTCATTCAAACATCGAATTTGCATCGGCGGAATTGCAACGTTTTTCGGCTGTCTCAAAAAATGACCGCGATAAATTACGTGCGAGATTTGGCTGGCGGTGGTGTCGGTGCTGCCCGCGTCCGCCGCGGCCAGGCTCTGCGGAGTCCGCATTTTGTCTTGTGCTCTCGTGCGCTGCACCCGATCCGTAGGCATTGCACCCCTTCTGATCGGGTGCAGCGTGCCGTAACGGGTGTAGCGCCTCATCGTGGTGCGTGTGGGCGACATGGGGGGCGCACAATGGCTTGTTGCTAAGTGGTGTTACACCATTTAGCGGGGTATTACACCAGCTCGGAAGTGGTGTAATGCTCCCTAACTGGTGTAATGCTCCCTAAATGGTGCAGCGTTCCCCGGCTGTGCACTGGATTGTTGTCGCCGATAAGGCGGTGGGAGTCGTCGGCGTAGTGTCAGCCCGCCAACCACTATGTGGGGGCAGGTATCCGAGTGATTGCTTGTTATGGTTCGGTGGCCATGGGGGGGTTTGCAGCATTAGGAACCGGCTGGCGGCGTGTCGCCGGCGTGTCGGATCTCTAATGACGCCATTTCCCCCGTTCGGTGACGGCGAGCCCCCGACGTGCGGCGGTATGGTGCCCAAAGTGCAGACCACCTCGGCAAAAACCGGCGAAAACGGGTGGTTGTGTGCGAAGTGGTCTGCGTTTTGGGCACAACGGTGTCTGGCGCGGTGTGCTGCTCGCACGCCAACCCCTGAACATGCACGGTGACCCGTTGATACGCACGTAAACACCTAGATGTGCACCTGGGCGGGGCCGCCCGGGCGCAGGTCATCGAGCCCGCGTGCGAGCTAAAGGGCCCACGTACGCGTCATCGGGTTAACGTGCGGATGAGAGGACCCAAGAAAAATTGACAGGCTCGATGAAGTCCTACCGTGACGGATCATGGGGCAA
>CAUTRF010000008.1:0-47495 GCA_963540795.1 uncultured Actinomyces sp. | reverse complement strand
ACCCCTCAATGCGCAGCTAAACCCTATTGGTGGCATGGTGGGCAGCCCGCCCAGGCCACCACCTATCGGGTTAACGTGCGCATCAAAGGGCCCAGGCCACCACCTATCGGGTTAACGTGCGAGTGAAAGGGCTCACATGCGCAGGATGCATTCACAGAACCAGAAGAGGGCCTGACGGCTCGCAGGCATCCCGACGCTCCCCACGGCTCCTCGGATACGACAGGGGCGGGACCCCGAAGGATCCCGCCCCTCGTTGCCTGCGGTGGCCGCACCGTCAGAACCGAAAAGTCAGCACCGACAAGCCACGCTACCAGCAACACGTAATGTCCTATAACCCTAACCGAGGCGCACGCACGCGCATACAAAGAGCCCCGGGGAACCTGAGTTCCTCGGGGCTTTGAGACGGAAGCCGTCAGCGGGTCTCGCGGTGCGCCGTCGACTTGTGGCAGCGCGGGCAGTACTTAGCCAGCTCGAGACGATCCGGCGTGTTACGACGGTTCTTCTTGGTGATGTAGTTGCGCTCCTTGCACTCCGAGCAGGCCAGAGTGATCTTGGGGCGAACGTCCTGAGACTTGCTTGCCACGGTTGTTTCCCTCGCTTAGTTTTGTCGCTCGCGCGACCTGTCGGATCAAAGAATTGGTAGCGGGGGCGGGGCTCGAACCCGCGACCTCACGATTATGAGTCGTGCGCTCTGACCAGCTGAGCTACCCCGCCGCAGCGGCTGCGGTCGAAACCGCGACCTGAGCCCCGAAAGGGAATCGAACCCTTGACCTTCTCCTTACCATGGAGACGCTCTGCCTACTGAGCTATCGGGGCAACGCCGGAAAGCCTATCTCATCTCCGAGCGCCGAAGCAATCCCGGAGCCTGAGAATGACATCACAGGCGTTACTCACTGAAACCAGCGAGTGGTGGCAGGTGAGGGATTCGAACCCCCGAAGCACGAAGCGTCTGATTTACAGTCAGATCCATTTGGCCGCTTTGGTAACCTGCCATGCGCCGCTCTCGCGGTGCCGTGAAAGAATAGCATTAAAATGGTTCCGAGCGCCAATCGGAACGACGATTGGCGCAGTTCCAACGAAAGGTGCACCCATGGCAGACTCCTCCTTCGACGTTGTCTCCAAGCTCGACCGCCAGGAGGTCGACAACGCTGTCAACCAGACCGCCAAGGAGATCGCCAACCGCTACGACTTCCGCGGCGTCGACGCCGCCATCTCCCTCAGCGGCGACACGATCGCGATGGAAGCAAACTCCGCCTCCCGCGTCATGGCAATCCTTGACGTCCTACAGTCCAAGCTGATCCGCCGAGGCCTGTCACTGAAGGTCCTGGACTACAAGGACCGCGAGCCCAAGGCATCAGGCAAGCTCTTCAAGCTCGCGTGCCCCCTCAAGGAAGGCATCCCCCAGGACACCGCGAAGAAGATCTCCAAGCTCATCCGCGAAGAAGGCCCCAAGGGCGTCAAGGCACAGATCCAAGGTGACGAACTTCGCGTTTCCTCCAAGTCCCGCGACGACCTGCAGGCCGTCATCGCGCTCCTCAAGGGCCCCAAGGGCGAGGAGCTGGACGTCGCACTCCAGTTCGTGAACTACCGCTGACCAACGCGTCGTACGGGGGCGGGCGGCCGGTTCATTCCGGCCGCCCGCCCCCGCGTTCACACGACTTAATAGCCCGCGATTTTCTCCAGTCGCGCAATGCGCTGTTCCATCGGCGGGTGCGTCGAAAACAGGCGCATGAAAGACTGCCCGCGGAAGGGGTTCGCGATCATCATCGCGGCCACGTTGCGCGTGCGCGGAGTATCCTCCATCGGGCGTCGATCCGTGGCCATCTCCAGCTTGCGCAGCGCCGACGCCAGCGCCAGCGGGTCCTGCGTCAACATCGCCCCATCTTCGTCTGCATCGAACTCACGCGTGCGCGACAGCGAAAACTGGATCAGCATCGACGCAAAAGGTGCCAGAAGGCTCATCGCAAGCAGGCCGATAAAGCCCACTCCCCCGCCCTCTCGACGGTTCCCACCACCGAAGAAGAGGAGCCCCTGCGCAACCGACGCGATGACTCCACCCATCGCCGCGGCAACGGACGTCGTCAGAATGTCACGGTTATAGACATGCATCAGCTCGTGCCCCAGCACTCCGCGCAGCTCACGCTCATTGAGAATCGCCAGGATGCCCTCCGTGCAGCACACGGCCGCGTTGTTCGGGTTACGCCCCGTCGCAAAAGCATTGGGCGTCAGCGACGGTGCCACCCAGATCGACGGCATCGGCTGCTGGGCACGCGCCGCCAACTCACGAACGATCGCGTACAGCTGCGGTTGCTGCATCTCAGTGACCCGATAAGCACCCATCGAACGGAGCGCGATCGTCGCAGAATTCCAATACGAATAAGCTGTCTGCGCCAACCCCAGCGCCGCAAACACAAACAACCACACGGCACGTCCCGTACCCGAAGCGATCAGCGCGCCGATGGCGAGCAGCAACGCCCACATGCCTCCCAGCAGGAGCGTCGTCTTCAGACCGTTGTGATAGTTGCGATGCACCATACAGGCGATCCTATGGGGGTTACCTGAGAAGCTGCTGAGAACCAGCCGAAGCTCCAATGGGAAACAACGACATCCAACCTGTAGCCACCAGGCGCAGCGAGATTCGCCACAGCCCCTCTCCCCCACGTAACGAGGCCGCGACCGGGAAACCCGGCCACGGCCTCGTCGAAGATTCAGGACGCTCAGTTGCGGCGGCCCGGACCCGTGTAGTCATCGAAGCGCTCGGGAGCGGTCGGCACGCCCATCTCGCCCATCTCACCGATGAGATCCGTTTCCTTCGGATCCACCTGCGCGCCGCGCGAAATGTCCGTCATGGCACGACGCGAAACGACCTTGATGCGCTCGCGCGTGCCGCGCCCGCCGGGAACCTCACCGTAGCCCTCGCCCAGAGCCTGCTCGTAGGCGTCCAGGAGTTCCCAGCCCTCCCACGTCGTGAACTCGACGCCACGGGACTCCAGGAGCGCCACCATGGCCTCGTGCCCCACCTCGGCGGTGTTCGCGTGCAGGCGGCCCTTGGAGGCGTCCTCCACGAGGTGGGAGATCGTCTGCTGGGCGTCCGACTTCGTCGAGCCGATGAGGCCGACGGGGCCACGCTTGATCCAACCGGTCGCGTACACGCCCGGGATCACGGGGGCGGACTCGTCCTTCGTGGTATCACCCTCGATGACGCGTCCCTCGACGTTCGGCACGACGCCGGCGCGCTTGTCGAAGGGCAGGCCCGGGATCGGCGACGAGTAGTAGCCCACCGCGCGGTACACGGCCTGCACGGGCCACGTCGTGATGACGCCCGTGCCCGACACGCTGCCGTCGCCGTTCAGGGCGGTGCGCTCGGTGCGCAGAGCCTTCACGTGGCCGTTCTCGTCCGCGACGATCTCGACCGGGGCCTGGAACAGGTGAATGTGGATGCGACGCGAGGCCGTGTGCTCCTCCGGGTCCGCCATCGCGTAGCCCGTCAGCGTCTTGACGACCTGACGCTGCTGGTTCGACGCGCGCAGCGCCTCCTCAGAACCCTCGTCGAAGTCGAAGTCCTCTTCCGAGACGATGACGTCCACGTCCGGCACCTTGCCCAGCTCGCGCAGCTCCAGCGGCGTGAACTTCACCTGCGCCGGGCCGCGACGACCGAAGACGTGCACGTCGGTAATCGGGTTCTGCGCGAGGCCCTCAGCAACGTTGGCCGGCACCTCGGTCTTGAGCATGTCCTCGGCGTGCTTAGCGAGCACACGAGACACGTCCAGCGCCACGTTACCGACGCCCAGGACCGCCACCTCGCGGGCCTTCAGCGGCCACGTGCGCGGGTAGTCCGGGTTGCCGTCGTACCAGGACACGAAGTCTGCGGCACCGTAGGACTCGGGCAGGTCCACGCCCGGAATGTCGAGCGGGTGATCGCGGTCCGCGCCCGTCGCGATGATGATCGCGTCGTAGTGGTCACGCAGGTCGTCGATCGTCACGTCACGGCCGACCTCGACGTTGCCGAGCAGTCGGATGTCGCCGCGCTGGAGGATCTTGTACAGCGCCACAATGATCTGCTTGATACGCGGGTGATCGGGAGCGACGCCATAGCGCACGAGACCGTAGGGCGCGGGAAGACGCTCAAATAGGTCGATATTCACCTCGAGCCCCGACTTGGACAGGATGTCCGACGCGTAAATGCCAGCGGGACCAGCGCCGATGACGGCGACGTTGAGCGGTGCCAACCGATTTCTCCTTCTTCGTGACCGCGCGCGTGTGCGCGCACCTGAGCACTAAGTCTAGCGCCCCGTTGCCAAGGGCAACCTTAGCTGAGACCCCTCACACATCCCAAGGGCGCGGCAGGCATACGACGAGGCCGGGGCCAGCCACGCAATGACGCGCAGCCGAGCCCCGGCCTCGTTAACGACAATCAGACCAGGCGATCCACCATGAGGTTCGCGAACGCCTCCAGCGCGGTCCTCGCCTCGCCCTTGGGCAGCGGCGCCAGCACGGCGACCGCGTCATTCGCCCACGTGCGCGCGAGCTCGCGCGTCTCCTCGAGGACGTCGTGGCCACGCAGCTGTTCGACGACCGAAGCCAGGGCCTCGTCCGAGGACAGGTCACCCGTCAGCTCGCGCAGGATGCGCGCGCCGGCCTCGTCGATCGTGCCGGCGGCCTCGCGGCGACGCAGGAGGAGCACGGGCAGAGTATCCACGCCCTCGCGCAGATCGGTGCCGGGCGTCTTGCCCGACTGCTCGCCCGACGACGCCAGGTCAAGCACGTCGTCGGCAATCTGGAAGGCGACGCCCACCTTTTCCCCGAAGTCGCTCACCACGTCCGCAACCAGCTGGCCGGCACCCGACAGGAGCGCGCCGAAGGACGCGGCGGTGGACACGAGCGAACCCGTCTTATCCGCCAGGACCTGCAGGTAGAAGTCCACGCGATCGGTGCCGTCCGTCGGGCCGAAGGTCTCGTTGAGCTGACCCTCGCACAGACGCTCGAACGTGCGCGCGTGGTGCGCGACCATCTCGGGACCCAGCGAAGCCACCAGCAGCGACGCGCGAGCGAACAGGATGTCGCCCGCCAGAATCGCGCGGTTATTGCCCCACAGGTGCTGAGCCGAAGGCACGCCGCGACGCGTGGGCGCCGAATCCATGACGTCGTCGTGGTACAGGGACGCCAGGTGCGTGAGCTCAACCGCCGTCGCAGCGGTGATGACCTGCTCGTCGAGCGCACGCTCGGGCTCGCCCAGCTGCGCGCACACGAGGGTGAGCAGCGGACGCATCCGCTTGCCTCCCGCGACCGCGAGATGACGAGTCAGCTCGTCCGTCAGATCGCGAGACGAGGAAACGGCGTCGAGGAGACGACGCTCGACGACCTCGAGCCCCGGGGTAATACGGGACTCGAGGTCGGGAACATGAAGATCGGGTGTTTGAGCGCTCACGGAATCAGTATGACGATCTTTTCGAGCAGACTCAACACGGGACCAGGGAAGACGCCCAGGGCGAGCGTCCCAATCGCACACACCGCGATAGCCAGAGCGGACAGGCCCTCCGACTTCACCACGACGGACTCTTCACTGGGCTCGGTGAAGAACATCAGGCGCACAAGGCGGAAGTAGTAGAACGCGGTGATCGCCGAAGCCACGAGGCCCACGATCGCGAGCCAGCCAATGCCGCCCTTGATCGCGTCGGAGAAAATCACGAACTTCCCAATGAAACCGCCCGTCAGCGGGATGCCCGCAAACGACAGCAGGAAGATCAGCATCGCGCCCGCGATCCACGGGTTGGTGCGGCCGATACCCGCCCACTTGCGCAGGCTCGTCGCCTCGCCCAGGACGTTGCCGTCCGCGTCGCGGCCGCGCACCAGCGTGACCACGCCGAAGGCACCGACCGTCGCCAGGCCGTAGCCGAGCGTGTAGAACAACACATGGCCAGTGCCGCCCTTCTGGATCGCGAGAATCCCCATCAGGATGAAGCCCGCGTGGGCGATCGAGGAGTAGGCCAGCATGCGCTTGACGTCATCCTGCACGAGGCCGGCGAAGGTACCGACGAGGATCGTCAGGACCGCGACGGCCGCGAAGATGTACAGGAAGTCCCACTGCAGGTAGGCGGCGGCGACCGTGTAGAAGCGAATCATCGCCGCGAAGGCCGCGATCTTGACGGCCGCTGCCATGAAGCCGGTGACCGGGGTCGGGGCACCCGTGTAGACGTCGGGGGTCCACGCGTGGAAGGGAGCAGCGCCCACCTTGAACAGCAGGCCCACCATCACGCAGAACACGCCCACGAGGACCATCCAGTCCATGTTGGTGTTGGTGGAGATGGCCTCGGCCAGCGCGGAGATGCGCAGCGAGTTGGAGAAGCCGAAGAGGAAGGCGGAGCCCATGAGCAGGAAGCCCGAGGAGAAGGCACCGAGCACGAAGTACTTGAGGGCCGACTCGTAGGACAGCTGGCGGCGACGGCGGGCCGTGGCCGCCATGATGTACAGGGGCAGCGACATGACCTCAAGGGCCACGAACAGCGTCACGAAGTTGTCCGCCGCAGGGAAGATCATCATGCCGCCCAGCGAGAACAGGGTCAACGGGAACATCTCGGAACGCTGGTAGCCCTTGCGCTCCGACAGCTCCTCGGCGGCCGAGTCCGGACGGTCCGAGGGCTGAGCCGCGAACGCGCCGTCGCCAACGGAGGTACGGTCGGCCATCACGAGGATCGCGAAGAAGCCGACGATCACGAGGGCCGACTGAGCGGCAATCGTCAGCGGATCCTCCATATACTCCCCCAACGTCACCGGAGTGGCCAGGACGGGGGCCCAGCGCAGGGCGAGCATGACGCACGCGCCGGCGGTCGCCAGTATCGACAGGCCGATCACCATGGGACGGCGCGCCTTGACCGGGGCGAAGGCCTCGACAAGGATGCCGAGGGTCGCGCCGCCCAGCACGATGAGGATAGGCGCGAGGCTCACCCAGTGAACCTCGGGGGCCTGGAAGTTAGCCATGGGTAGAACGTTCACTGTGCGCTCCCTTCAGTGGCGGCGCCGACCTGCGAGTTGGTCAGGTCGAGGTCTGAAGCAACCGGGGTCAGTGCGCTCACGAGAGGCGCCGACCAGATACCAAGGATGAGCATCGCGGCCACGAGCGGCACCATGACGCCGCGCTCACGGCCGTTCAGGTCCGCCAGGTCCTCCTTGCCCTTGCCCGGCGCACCGGTGAAGACGCGCTGGTAGGGCATGAGGACGTAGAGGGCGGCGATGACGACGCCGAGAACCGCGAAGAGCGCCAGCGGTCCGCTGACCGTCCACGTACCCATGAGCACGAGGTACTCGGGGACGAATCCGGACAGGCCGGGCAGGGCGATGGACGCGAGGCCGGACACGAGCCACAGGCCCGCGAGAACCGGGGTCACGCGCTGCATGCCGACGTACTCACGCATGTCCTGCGTGCCGCCGCGGCGCGAGAGCCAGCCGGAGAGCAGGAACATCGCGGCGATCGAGACGCCGTGGGCGACCATGTAGAACATGGCGCCGACGAGAGCGATCTGCGAGCCGATGAAGATGCCCAGGACCATGAAGCCGAAGTGCGACACCGAGGTGTAGGACACCAGACGCATAATGTCGTTCTGGCCGTTGGCCGCCAGGCCACCCCACAGGATGGAGATGACGGCGAGCACGCACATGACCCACTTCGCGGAGGCGGCCGCGCCGGGGGTCAGCTGCAGGCACAGGGTGATCATGCCGAAGGTGCCGATCTTGTCCAGGACGCCGACGAGCAGCACCGAGGTGCCGGGGCGTGCGACGGCAGCCGTGTCGGGCAGCCAGGTGTGCACCGGGACCATGGGGGCCTTGATCGCGAAGGCAACCATGAAGGTCACGAAGATGACCATCTGAATGACGAGCGGGGCGCTCGGCAGGATCTGGGCAAGCGTGTCGATGCGGAAGAACGTCGACACGTCCTGAGCCGCGCCCGAGCCCATCGCCCACAGGTAGAGGATGCCACCGAGCATCACCAGTCCGCCGAACAGCGAGTACAGCAGGAACTTCATCGCTGCCTTGTGACGCGCTGCCTCGTCACCGACGCCGTAGCGTCCGATCATGAGGTAGAGCGGCACGAGCATCGCTTCGAAGGCGAAGTAGAAGACCGTCAGATCGTAGGCCGCGAAGATGACGACCATGAACGCCTGGAGAGCCAGGACCAACGCCGGGTAGGCGCCGCGGTCCGCGCAATCGTCCTCGTCCCAGCCCGCAATCAGCACGAGGGGCACGAGGCCGATCGCCAGGAGGATCATGACCAGGCCCAGGGACGTGACGCCGAGGGACCAGGTGATGCCGATCTGCGGGATCCACAGGTGGGACTCGTACACCTGGTACGAGGCCGGGGCGGACCAGTCGAACACGGAGGCGGCCACGTACACGCCGAGCGCGAGCTCAACGAGGGAGACCACCAAGGCGACGACGCGCCCGGCGGCGCGCCTCAGGGGCGGAACGAAGCCGAGGAGGGCCGCGCCCGCAGCCGGAATGGCCACGAGGACGGACAGCCACGGGAAGTTAGCAGCAACCATTGCACTTTCCATTGTCGTGTACCCCTTACAGCCTGAATCCGAGGACGATGGCCAGGGCGAGGATGACGCCACCCAGGATGTAGGCGGCGTACGTGCGCACGAGGCCGTTCTGGGTGATGCCGACGATGCGTCCGAGCAGCTGCGAGCCGGCGCCGAGGCCGTTCAACGCACCGTCAATGGCGCTCGCATCGCCGACGGTCGCGACGGTGACGAGGCCCTTGGCGGGCATCATGAACAGGGTCTCGTTGACGGTGTCCTGGTAGAGGTCGCGGCGTGCGGCCTCGGTCAGGGCGTTACCTGCGGGGACGGAGGTGGGAACCTCGTCGCGCCCGTACTTCATCCACGCGATGACCGCGCCGAGGATGACGAGGGCGAGGGTGGCTCCCTGAATGACGTACTCGTTGAGGACGGGCTCACCGTGCGTGACGTGACCGATCGAGGGGACCAGCCACTCGGTGAAGATGTTGCCCACCGAGAGAGCGCCGCCGAGGGCGACCGCACCGATGGCGAGGATGATCATCGGGATCGTCATGAGGGGGCCGGACTCGTGCGGGTGCACGGGCGCGCCCTCGGCCTCGGTGGTCCAGCGGGCCTTGCCGTGGAACGTCATGAAGAAGAGACGCGACATGTAGAACGCGGTCACGCCCGCGCCGATCATCGCGATGGGGCCATAGACCCAGCCTGCCCACAGAGCAATGTTGCCGCCGAAGCTGTCGGCGCTGAAGGCGGCCTCGATGATCTTGTCCTTCGACCAGTAGCCGGAGAACGGCGGAACGCCGAGGATGGCGAGCCAGCCCATCATGAACGTCAGCCACGTGACCTTCATGGCGCCGCGCAGGGCGCCGAAGCGACGCATGTTCACCTGGTCGCCCATGCCGTGCATAACGGAACCGGCGCCGAGGAACATGAGGGCCTTGAAGAAGCCGTGGGTGAAGAGGTGGAAGATCGAGAACGCCCAGCCGATGGGACCCAGGCCCGCGCCCAGCATCATGTAGCCGATCTGGCTCATGGTGGAGGCGGCGAGAACCTTCTTCATGTCATCCTTCGCGCAACCGACGATCGCGCCGAAGAGGAGCGTGATCGCACCGATGATGGCGACGGCGGTCGCCGCGATGGGGGCGGCCATGAAGACGGCGCCGGAACGAACGATCAGGTAGACGCCGGCGGTGACCATCGTCGCCGCGTGGATGAGCGCGGAGACGGGGGTCGGGCCCGCCATGGCGTCGCCCAGCCACGCCTGCAGCGGGAACTGAGCGGACTTACCACAGGCGGCAACCAGCAGGAAGAATCCGATGACCGTCGCGGACGCCGTGGGGATCGAAGCGACCTGGGACGAGACGACGGAGAAGGACACCGAGTGGAAGGAGGCGACCATCGCCATCATGGCGATCAGCATGCCCATGTCACCGACACGGTTCATGACGAACGCCTTCTTGGCGGCCACCGCGTAGGCGGGGACGTGGTTCCAGAAGCCGATCAGCAGGTAGGACGCCAGGCCCACGCCTTCCCAACCGGCAAACAGGCCGGCGTAGGAATCAGCCAGGACCAGGGTCAGCATCGCCGCGATGAAGAAGTTCAGGTAGGCGAAGAAGCGGCGGCGGGCCGCGTCGTGCTCCATGTAGGCGATCGCGTACACGTGGATGAGCGAACCGACGAAGGTCACCAGGATGACGAACGTGATCGACAGCGGGTCCACGAGGAGACCAAAGTCGACGGTGAAGTCACCGGCGGGGATCCAGGTGAACAGCGTCTGGCCGAAGCGGCGCGCGTTCTCGGGGGCGTTCCACATCTGGGCTGCGATGAGCGCGCCGATCACGAAGGTGGACCAGGACGCGAGCGTTGCCAGCAGGTGGCCCCACTTGTCCGAGGCGCGGCCCAGCAGCAGGAGCAGGCCTGCGCTGGCCAGCGGGATGAGGATGAGCAGCCACGCGTAGGCGGCGACTCCGGTGGCGGGGACCGTCTCGTAGACGGAGAGAGCCTGCGGGGAGATGAAGGTGGTCATGAGTTACGTCCTCCCTCAGTTCTTCAGCAGGTTGAAATCGTCCATGCTCGTGGTCGAGCGGGAACGATAGATGGACACGATGATCGACAGGCCGACGACAACTTCGGCGGCCGCGACGACCATGACGAAGAACGCCATGATTTCGCCGTCAACGTTGGAGTTAATGCGCGCAAACGTCACGAGGACGAGGTTCGCGGCGTTGAGCATCAATTCGACGCCCATGAGCGCGATGACCGCGCTGCGGCGCACGAGGACCGTGGTCGCACCGATGGCGAACAGCACACCCGCAAGGATGAGGTACCAGGCGAGGCTCACTTGCTCTCCTCCTTCTTCTCAGTGGGGGTGGTGGTGCGCGCCTTGCGAGCCCGGGGCTGGGCCAGACCGGTGGGCGCGTCCGCGCCGGGCATGCCGAAGGCACCGGAGCGGGGAACGTCGGGCGTGCGCCCGATGGTGTAGGGCGACTCGTCGAGCTCGGAGGCCTCGTCCGCTGTGGTGCGCGCGAGAGCAAGCTGCTCGGAGACCTCGGGGGCAACCTCGCCGATCGTGCGGGCGTGGCCACGCACGCGCAGGACTCGAGGCACCGACTCCTCGAGGGGGCCGAGTGTCTCGCCGGAGACGGCGGGCACGTCGGCCGCGTTCGACTGGGCGTAGACGCCGGGGGCGGGCAGCTGGCCGATGCGAGCTCCCTTCTCGGCGAACGCGCGCATCTTGTTGCGGGCCGTCTCGAACTGGTCGGCCTTCGGGGTGAGGCGATCAGAGCGGGTCAGCAGCATCGCGCCGACAGCGGCCGAGATCAGCAGGCAGCCGGCGAGCTCCATGCTCAGCCAGTGCTCCTGGAACAGCGTGATCGCCAGGTCGGTGATCGGCTGGTCCGAGAAGGGATCGACCTCGACGGGCTTGTGCTCGGCAGGCACAGACTTGAGGATCGCCGTCGTGACGATGACGATCACGCCGAGGCCACCGAGCACCGCCGCGACGATCGCGCCGTGGCTCTGGCGGGCGTAGTCATCGGAGGTGCCGATGCCGATCAGCATGATGACGAAGAGGAACAGCATCATGATCGCGCCGGTGTACACGACGATCTGCGCGACGCCCAGGAAGGGGGCGTTATTCGCGATGTACAGGACTGCCAGGCCGAGCATGACGCCGACCATGCAGATGACCGAGTGCGCGGCCTTCTTGAAGAAGAGGACACCCAGAGCGCAGGCGACCATGACAATGGCCGTGCATGCGAAGAGGATGATCTCCCCCGTTGACCCCATCATGGGCCAACCGTTAGACAGGTTCATCAGTGTGCCTCCTCGGCGACTCGCACCGTCTTGAGGGAGGGGTCGTCAGGGCGGCGGCTCGCCACCCAGTCAACCTGGGCGGCGGTGGGGCCGGTGACTTCCCCGCGGTAGTAGTCGATGTCGTTCTTACCCTCGACCATGGGGTGGGGCGCTGCGAGCATGCCGTCAGCGAGCGGGACCAGGAGGTCTTCCTTCTCGTAGATGTCGTCCTCGCGGGTGTACTTGGCGATTTCGAAGTCGTTCGTCATCGTCAGGGCGCGCGTGGGGCACGCCTCGATGCACATACCGCAGAAGATGCAGCGCAGGTAGTTGATCTGGTAGACGCGGCCGTAACGCTCGCCCGCAGAGTACTGCTCCTCGGGCGTGTTCGAGGCGGCCTCGACGAAGATCGCGTCAGCGGGGCACGCCCAGGCGCACAGCTCGCAGCCGACGCACTTTTCCAGGCCGTCGTCGTAGCGGTTGAGCTGGTGACGACCGTGGAAGCGGGGCATGACGCGCGCGGGTTCGCGCGGGTACTGCTCGGTGACGGTGGGCCGGAAGAAGGAAGCCATGGTGACTCCGTAGCCGGCCATGGGCGCGACGAACTGGGCGAACGCACCCTTGGGGTCATGCTCGAAGAGCATTTCCTCGTCGGTGGTCTTCTCACTCATCGGTGGACTCCTTCGGGCTATCGATTGCCGAGGCCGGGGCAAGCTCGCCCTCGATGGAGGCGAGGCCGCGCGGCGAGGCAACGGGGGTCTGTCCGGGCAGCGGCGGGACGGGGAATCCGTCCTCGAAGCCGGTGTATTCGCGCTCGGAGGCGGGGATTTCCTCGGGCTCGCCCTTGTCGGTGAGCCAGATGATCGCCAGGGCGATCAGGAAGAGGACGCCGACGCCTCCGAAAAGAACGTAGTTGGGCAGCGCCGCGAACTGGGTGATGCCGCGCACGAGGGCGACGAGCACGAGCCAACCCAGGGCGATGGGCATGAGGCGCTTCCAGCCGAGGCTCATGAACTGGTCGTAGCGGAAGCGCAGCAGCGTGGCGCGCGTCCAGATCATCAGGAACATGAAGAACCAGATCTTCAGGAAGAACCAGAGCATGCCCCACCAGCCCGAGTTCAGGAACTCGACGTGAGAGAACGGCCACGGGGCGTGCCAGCCGCCGAAGAACATCGTGGTGGCCACGGCCGAGACGTTGAGCATGTTGACGTACTCGGACAGGTAGTACCAGCCGAACTTCATCGACGAGTACTCGGTCATGTGGCCGGCGACGATCTCGCCTTCGGCTTCGGGGAGGTCGAAGGGAAGACGGTTGACTTCGCCGACGGCGCTGATGCAGTAGATGACGAACGCCGGGAACAGGGTGAATGCCCACCAGAACTGTCCCTGGGCTGCGACGATCTGCGAGGTGGACATGGAGCCCGACATGAGGAACACGCTCACGAGGGACAGGCCCATGGCCAGTTCGTAGGAGATGACCTGCGCGGAGGAGCGCACGGCACCGTACAGCGGCAGGGTCGAGCGGGTCGACCAACCACCCAGGACGATGCCGTACAGGCCCAGCGAGGCGATCGCCAGGATGTACAGGGAGGCGACGGGCATGTCGGTCAGCTGCAGCGGCGTGGAGTGTCCGAAGATCGTGACGTTCGGGCCCATCGGAATGACCGCGTAGACGCTGAAGGCTGCGAACGCCGCGATCGCGGGGGCCAGGAAGTACAGGAACCTCTCAGCCCCGCGAGTCCAAATATCCTCCTTGAAGAGGAGCTTGCCTGCGTCGGCGAACGCCTGGAACAGGCCGAAGGGACCCGCAACGTTCGGGCCGGGACGCGTCTGCATGCGGCCCAGGCCTCGGCGTTCGACCCACAGGGCCAGCAGCACGTTGGCGATCAGGAAGACGATGATGAACACGGCCTTGATGAGGCTGAGCCACCAGGTTTCCTGGCTAAAGTCCGCGGTGGTGTACTCCGGGACTGCGAAGGGTGCGAGTGTCATCGTGCCACCTCCTGCGTGGCGCGCAGGGTCGCGACGGTGCCGGCACCGCCGAGGTTTTCGTGAATAACGGAGCCGGTCGAGCACTCGGGAACCCACGCGACGGAGTCGGGCAGGTCCGCGATGGCGGCCGGGAGGGTGATCGTGCCACGCTCAGTCTCGAGCGTCGCGTCGGCACCGGGGGCAATGCCCGCGGCGGCCAGCGTCGCGGCCGAGGCCAGGAGAACGGGGCGACGGGCCGAACCGGCCAGCCACGGGGCGCCATCCTGGAGACGACCGGCGTCGATCATGGGCTTGTGGGAGGCCAGAACGACCTGCCCCTTACCGGTAGCGGCGGGGGCCTGCGCTTTCGCCGGAGCGAACTCCTGCGGGGCGCCACCGAACTCCATGAGCGGGTTGACTTCCTCGTAGAGGTCGGCCAGAGCGGTGATGCCCAGATCGAGGTCGAACTCCTCGGTGAGGCGCACGAGCACGTCGCGGTCCGTCAGGGACGTCGCCGAGCGGGCCTGGCCGAAGGGACGCAGGCGGCCTTCCCAGTTGATGTAGGTGCCGTTCTTCTCGACCGCGGGAGCCACCGGCAGGACGACGTCCGCGCGATCGGTGATCTCCGAAGCGCGAACCTCGAGCGACACGAGGAAGGGAACCTCTTCGAGGGCCTCGCGCACGGCGGCGGGCTCGTCGAAGTCGCGGACATCCACGCCGCCGACGACGAGAGCCTGAAGCTCACCGGAGGCAGCTGCCTCGATCATCTGCTCGGCGTCGAGGCCGCGCTCAGGCAGCTCGCCCCAACCCAGGGACTGCACGCCGGCCTCGTCGAGGCCGCGGCCGAAGGGAAGAAGACCCGGGAGGAGGCCGGCCTCGATGGCGGCGCGGTCACCGGCGCGGCGCGGGACCCACGCGAGGCGGGCACCCGTGCGCTCGGACAGCGCGACGACGGCGGAGAGCAGGCCGGGGGTCTGCGCGGCGCGCTCGCCCACGAGGATGATGCCGCCGGAGAGGGCCTCGGCCAGGTCGGCGTATGCGCCCCCTGCCGCGATCGCGTCCACGACGCCCGGCTCAACGCCGGGGGCCGCGTGCAGGACCTGGGCCTTCATCTTGCGCGAACCCGCGGAGGTGAAGGGCGCGACGGTCGCGACCTTCAGGCCCGACTTGCGCGTGGCCTTACGCAGGCGCAGGAACATGGCACCGCATTCGTCCTCGGGCTCGAGGGCGACGAGCAGCACCTGAGGCGCGCTCTCCAGGTCCGCGTACGTGGTCTCGAGGCCGGAGCCCGCCACGTAGGAGGCCAGGAAGGAACGCTCTTCCTCGCTGGAGCGACGCGAGCGGAAGTCGATCGAGTCGGAGCCGACGACGGTGCGCGCGAACTTCGACCAGGCCCAGGCGTCCTCGAAGGTGAGGTGGCCGCCGGGCAGGAAGCCCACGGACGAACCCGCCTGCTCGAGGCCCTCGCGGACGCGGTCGAGCGCGTCGGACCAGGAGGTGGGAACCAGCTCGCCGTCCTCGCGAACGAGCGGGGTGGTCAGGCGATCAACCTTGTCCCATTCGAAGGCGAAGCGGTCCTTGTCGGTGATCCACTCTTCGTTGACCTCGGGGTCGTTGCCGCTCATGCGACGCACGACCTCGCCGCGGCGCACGTCCTGACGGATCGCGCTGCCCGACGCGTCGTGCTCGGTCACGGACGCCGTCGACACGAGGTCGAAGGGACGCGCGCGGAAGCGGTAGGACGCGGCGGTCAGGGCGCCGACCGGGCAGATCTGGATGATGTTGCCCGAGAAGTAGGACGCGAAGGCGCGGCCCGACACGTCGCGCTCGGCGACGGAGAGCTCGCCCCCGTTGATGGAGCCGACGATCGCGTCCGTGCCGTACGGGGACGACAGGGACGAGGTCGAGGCATCCTTGGCCTTCGGGTCAAAGAAGTCGAGCGTGGTCGTGTCAAAGCCGCCGACCTGCTCGCCCATGAAGTAGTGGTGCTCCGTGGGAGCCGTGCCACCGCCTCGGCCCTGCAGGTCCATGAACACGTCGCCCGAGATCTCCTTGCCGAAGCGCACGCAGCGCTGGCACAGGATGCAGCGCTCGCGATCCAGCAGAATCTGCGAGGTCAGGCGCAGCGGCTTCTTGAACGTGCGCTTGGCATCGGTGAAACGGGACTTGCCGCGGCCCTCCGTCAGCGCCTGGTTCTGCAGGGGGCACTCGCCGCCCTTGTCGCAGACAGGGCAATCCAGCGGGTGGTTGATGAGCAGGAACTCCATGACGCCGCGCTGGGCGCGGTCAACGACCTCGGAGGTGTGCTGGGTCTTGACGACCATGCCCGGGGTGACGGTCTGCGCACACGAGGGCTGGGGCTTGGGCATGAAGCGCAGCTCGCCCGTGTTGCGGTCGGGCATGCCGACCTCCACGAGGCACTGGCGGCATGCGGCCACCGGGGCCAGCAGCGGGTGGTCACAGAAACGCGGGATCCGGATGCCGGCCTGCTCGGCCGCGCGGATCACGAGCGTGCCCTGGGGGACAGAAACCTGAACGTCGTCGATGGTGACGTCGATCATGTTGGGCGCGTCGCTCATCGGCCACCTCCTCGCGCGTAGTTAGCGGACGCCTCGTAGGGGAAAAGCTCGCGGGCGGGCGTGGTGAGGCCGGCCTCGAACTCGTCGCGGAAGCGCTTGATGCCCGCCATGATCGGGGTTGCTGCGGCGTCGCCGAGCGGGCAGAAGCTACGGCCCGCGATATTGTGTGCGATCTCGTCGAGCAGGTCGACGTCGCCGGGGCGACCCTCGCCTCGCTCGAGGCGCAGCATGATTTGCTTCATCCAGTAGGTGCCTTCGCGACAGGGCGTGCACTTACCGCAGGACTCGTGCTGGTAGAACTCGGACCAGCGGGTGATGACGCGGACCACCGAAACGGTCTCGTCGAACACCTGCAGGGCGCGCGTACCCAGCATCGAACCGGCCGCACCCACGGACTCGTAGTCGAGGGGCGTATCCAGCTCGTCTTCGGTGAAGATCGGGGTGGAGGAACCACCGGGGGTCCAGAACTTCAGCTTGTGGCCGTCGCGGATGCCGCCCGCCATCTCGATGAGCTCGCGCATCGTGATGCCGAAGGGGGCCTCGAACTGGCCGGGGTTGTTCACGTGACCCGATACGGAGAAGATGCCGTGGCCCTTGGACTTTTCGGTGCCCATCGAGGCGAACCACTCGGGCGAGTTGCGGAAGATGCCCGCCACCTGAGCGATGGTCTCGACGTTGTTGACGACCGTGGGACGGGCGTACAGACCGGCGACCGCGGGGAACGGGGGCTTGAGGCGCGGGTGGCCTCGGCGTCCCTCAAGGGAGTCCAGCAGGGCCGTCTCCTCGCCGCAGATGTAGGCACCGGCACCCGCGTGAGCGGTGATGCGCAGGTCGCCGAGCACGCCGGCCTCGGTCGCCTCGCGCACGGCCTGAAGCAGGCGGCGGTACACGTGAGTGACCTCGCCGCGCAGGTAGACGAACGCGTGGTCGCAGCCGATGGCGCGCGACGTGATCGCGATGCCCTCAATGAGGACGTGCGGGTTGCCCATGATGAGCGGGATGTCCTTGCAGGTGCCCGGCTCCGACTCGTCGGCGTTCACCACGAGGTAGCGGGGGCCGCCGTCGGCTGGGGGCAGGAAGGACCACTTGAGGCCGGACGGGAAGCCTGCGCCACCACGGCCTCGCAGACCGGAGTCCTTGACGGCCTGCACGATGTCGGCGGGCTCCATGGTTCGGGCCTTTTCGAGGCCCTGGTAGCCGCCACGGGCGCGGTAGGAGTCCAGCGTCCAGGAACGATCCTCTCCCCACCCGTTGGTGAGGATCGGGGTCAGCGGTCCGGGCGCAACGTATGCGGTGCTCACTTCGCCTCTTCTCCCTTCGTGTCAGTGGCCTCGTCGGCGACCTCGACAGCAACCGGCTCGGTCCAGCCCTTCGCCGCCGCGATCTCGCGGCCCAGCAGGGTGGCGCGGCCCGCGGAGGGGCCCTCGTCCTCGTGGCCATCCAGGAAGCCGGCCAGGACGCGCTCGTTCTCCTTGAACGTGGGGGCCACGATGGGGCCGCGCGTCGGGTGAATGTCGCGGCCGGCCTGGATGTCGTCGATCATCGCGAGCGTCGAGGAGGGGCTCTGGTTGTCGAAGAATTCCCAGTTGACCATGACGACGGGCGCGTAGTCGCAGGCCGCGTTGCACTCGATGCGCTCGAGCGTGATCTTTCCGTCTTCGCTGGTCTCGTCGCTTCCGACGCCGACCTTTTCCGAAACCTTTTCCCAGATCTCGTCGCCGCCCATGACGGCGCACAGCGCGTTCGTGCACACGCCCACCAGGTACTCACCGGTGGGGTGACGCTTGTACTGCGTGTAGAAGGTCGCGACGGCGCTGATCTCTGCGCGGGGCAGGCCCAGCGTGGCGGCAATGAAGTCGATGCCGTCCGGGCTGACGTAGCCGTCGACGGACTGGATCAGGTGCAGCATCGGCAGCAGCGCGGAGCGCGAGTGACCGTCCGGGTAGCGGGCGATGATCTGCGCGGCATCCGCCTGCAGGCGTGCCAGGGTGTCGGGTGTGTAGCTCATCGGTCAACGCCTCCGAGAACGGGGTCGATAGCGGCCAGTGAGACGACCACGTCGGCCAGTTGGCCGCCTTCGGTCATCATGGCCAGCGCTTGCAGGTTGGCGAAGGAGGGGTCGCGGAAGTGCGCGCGGAACGGGCGCGTGCCACCGTCGGAGACGAGGTGGACGCCCAGGATGCCCTTCGCGTGCTCGACGGTCTGGTAGACCTGGCCGGCGGGCACGTGGAAGCCCTCCGTGACGAGCTTGAAGTGGTGGATGAGGGATTCCATGGACTCCCCCATGATCTCGCGGACGTGCTCGGCGGAGTTGCCCTGGCCGTCGGTGCCGACCGCCAGGCGCGCTGGCCAGGCGATTTCGGGGTCGGCGACCATGGTGGGCGCGCCCTCGCACTGGTCCAGCTTGGCGAGGACCTGCCAGATGATGCGCATCGACTCGTAGCACTCGTCGAAACGGACCATCGTGCGGTTGTAGACGTCCGACTTGTCGCGGGTGGGAACATCGAACTCGAAGTTCTCGTAGCCGCAGTAGGGCTGGCTCTTGCGCAGGTCCAGGGGCAGGCCGGCGGCGCGGACGCCGGGGCCGGTGGTGCCGAGGGCCATGAGGCCGCTCAGCGGCATGACGGCCACGTCGCACAGGCGCTTCTTGAAGATCGGGTTCTCCACGAGGATGTCCTGGAGCTCGCCGATGTCCTTGCGGGCCCGGCGCAGGCGGTCGCGGATGTAGTCCGTGGTGCCCTCGCCGATGTCCTGCACGACGCCGCCGGGACGAATGTACTCGTGGTTCATCCGCAGGCCGGTGATGCGCTCGAAGATGCGCAGGATTTCCTCGCGGGCGCGGAAGCCGATCGTCATGATCGTCGTGGCGCCCATTTCGTTACCGGTCGAACCGATGGCGACCAGGTGCGAGGCAATGCGGCACAGCTCCATCATGAGGATGCGGATGAGGGAGGCGCGCTCGGGGATGTCCTCTTCGATGCCGAGGAGCTTCTCGACGCCGAGGCAGTACGCGGCCTCCTGGAAGAAGGGGGCGACGTAGTCCATGCGCGTGCAGTATGCGACGCCCTGGGTCCACGTGCGGTACTCCATGTTCTTCTCGATGCCGGTGTGCAGGTAACCGGTGTCGACGCGAGTCTCACGGACCTTCTCGCCGTCGAGCTCGAGGATGAGGCGCAGAACGCCGTGGGTCGAGGGGTGAACCGGACCGAGGTTGACGACGATACGCTCGGAGGTGATGGCCTCGATCTCGTGCAGGACGTCGTCCCAATCGCCGCCCTGGGTGAGGACCTCGGGGATGTCCTCGATGGGCAGGTCGGTCGCGCCGGCGGGCGCGTGGAAGGCGGTGGTCATCAGTTCACACTCCTACGAACGTCGGCGGAAGCGTTGACGGCACCCTTGAACTCGACGGGGATGCCGCCCAGCGGGTAGTCCTTGCGCTGGGGGTGTCCCACCCAGTCGTCGGGCATCGCGGTGCGCGTGAGCGAGGGGTGCCCGGTGAAGACGATACCGATGAGGTCCCAGGTCTCGCGCTCCTGCCAGTCGTTTCCGGGGTAGACGGAGACGATGGAGGGGATGCGGGGGTCCTCTTCGGGGCACGTGACCTCGAGGCGGATCATGCGGTTGTACGTGATCGAGTACAGGGGGTAGATGGCGTGCAGCTCGCGACCCTTGTCGAGGGGGTAGTGCGCGCCGTTGGTCCCCAGGCACAGCTCGAAGCGCAGGTCGGCGTCGTCGCGCAGGTACTTGGCGACGCGCGCGATGTGCTCGCGGGCGATGAAGATACCGAGCTGTCCGCGGTCGACGGTCACCTTTTCGATCACGTCAGCGACTGCGAGGCCATCGGCGGCGATGAGCTCTTCGAGGACGTCAACGACCTGGTCGAACCACCCACCGTAGGGGCGGGAGGCCTCGCCGGGCAGGAAGGAGTCGGTCACGAGGCCAGCGAAGCCGGAGGTGGAGGAGTCGGTGCCCGCGCCGAAGAGACCCTTGCGGTGGGCGATGGGCTCGGGGAGGGCGAAACCGCGCTGGGACGAGGCCTGGGCGACCTCGGCGGGTGCGTTTTCCTCGGGGACGGAAAGGTCGCTCATGCGAGGAGTCCCTTCATCTGGTGGGTGGGGGTCGCCTCGAGGGCGGCCTGCTCAGCGCGGCGCGCGATTTCGCGGCGGTGGACGCCGAGGGGTTCCTTGCCGATCTGCTCACGCAGGACGAGGACCGCGTGGATGAGGGCCTCGGGGCGGGGCGGGCAGCCGGGCAGGTAGACGTCGACGGGGACGATGTGGTCGCAGCCCTGGACGACGGCGTAGTTGTTGAACACGCCGCCCGAGGATGCGCACGCTCCCATGGAGATGACCCACTTGGGTTCGGGCATCGAGTCGTAGACGCGGCGGATGACGGGTGCCATCTTGTGCGACACGCGCCCCGACACGATCATCATGTCGGAGTGACGCGGCGAGGCGCGGAAGACCTCGAGGCCGAAGCGCGCCATGTCGAAACGGGGGGTACCGGCGGCCATCATTTCGATGGCGCAGCACGCCAGACCCATGGTGACGGGCCACTGGCTGTACTTGCGTGCGAGCCCGAGGACTTTTTCGACGCTGGTGAGCGCGATACCCGCGGGCAAGGATTCTTCAAGTCCCACTTGTCTTTTCCTTACTTATATCTCAGTAGTCCAGGCCGCCGCGTCGCCATTCGTAGGCGTAGGGAACGCAGAGGGTGACCAGGAAGCTCACCATGACGACCAGTCCGAACAGGCCCAGCTGGTTGAAGCTGACGGCCCACGGGTACATGAACACAACTTCGATGTCGAAGACGATGAACATCATGGCGACCAGGTAGTAGCGCACCGGGAAGCGACCCTCGGTGAGGTGAGCGCTGGTCGGCTGGATACCGCACTCGTAGTTGTCGGCCTTGGTCTTAGACTTCTTGGTGGGGCCCAGGATCGCGGAGGCACCCAGGCCTCCGAAGGCTAGTACGAGGGCAGCTGCCGACATGATGAGCAGCGGCACGTAGGGATTCGTCATCGTTCCTCCCGGTTATCGGTGGTGGTGGTCATGCGGGGCGCACCACCTTGGTCAGCATTGTGATGAGTTGGTCGTCGAAGTCGCCCCCGGTCCTCTCGTACCCGTCCGACAGGAGTTTGTGGACGAGCGTCATGAGGCGCGCAATGGGCAGCCCGACATTCGTGCAGGTGCGCATGATCGTCGGGTTTTCGATGAGCGCGACGAAGATGCGGCCCAGCTGGTAGTAGCCGCCGTATTCGTCGCGAAGCATGTGGGGGTATTCGCTCATGGCGCGGTCGATGCCGGCGCGGTGAGAGCGGGAGAGGGCTTGCGCAATGCAGGAGGCGGCGTAGCGTCCGGCCTTCATGGCGGGGGCGATGCCTTCGCCGTTGTAGGGGGAGACCATGCCGCCGGCGTCGCCGACGAGGACGAGGCCCTGAACGTAGTGAGGCTTGCGGTTGAAGCTCATGGGCAGGGCGGCGGAGCGAAGCTGACCGATCTGGTTCTCGGGGGTGAAGCCCCATTCCTCGGGCAGGTTCGCGGTCCAGGTCTTGAAGACCTCACGGTAGGGCAGGTTGGTGGCGCCGGCGCGCGAGGCGACGGAGCCCAGGCCGACGTTGACGATTCCGTCGCCCATGGGGAAGATCCAGCCGTAGCCGGGCAGCAGGTCGGAGGCGCCGGGGGTGCCGCTCCACAGTTCGAGGTGGGATTCCATCCACTCCTCGTCGCCGCGGGGGCTGCGGAAGTACGCGCGCGCTGCGACACCCATGGGGCGGTTCATCTTCTTTTCGAGGCCGAGGCTGGTGGCCAGTCGAGCGGCCACTCCCCCGGCGTCGACGGTGATGGAGGCGCGCACCTCGAATGTGGTGGCGCTCTTACCGCGCCCACTCTTAGCCTGCACGCCGACGACGCGACCGGAGCCGTCCTGGATGGCACCGACGACTGTGACGCCCTCGTAGAGGCGGGCGCCGGCCTCGACGGCGCGCTGCGCGAGCGCGTGGTCGAGGTCCATGCGTGCGCGGGTCATGCCGTAGCCGGGCAGGGACTTCTGGTCGGGCCAATCCATGTGGACGGTGTGGCCGCCGCCGATGACGGTCAGGCCGCGGTTTCGCATCCAGCCGGTGGTGTCCACGCCCATCGCGATGAGCTCGTGGACGGCGGCCGGGGTGAGCCCATCGCCGCAGATTTTGTCGCGCGGGAATGGGCTTTTCTCCAGGAGGATGACGTCGAGGCCTGCTCTGGCCAAGTGATAGGCGGTGGAGGACCCGCCCGGGCCTGCGCCGACGACGACAACGTCAGCGCTCATGTCGCTAGGCATGGTGGATGCCACGGCATTCCTCCGTCATGTGGTGCGCGGGTGCATCCGCGCGAGTGTGCAAGGTGGATGAAGCGTGCACATCACTTCATTCCGCAAACAACCCTAGCTAGGTCACCCTCACCTCGGCGACCGAGCGCACTCTTCCCCGCTATTTCAACGAACGAGGCCTGGGCCAGACTCGCTCATAGCATCCATTTGCGCAAGGGAACTTTGTCGTAAATGGTGGCCCGGGCCTCGTCATCCACATGCAGATCCGCGCACGAACACTCAGCACACACCCCGAGAACAGTCGACACAACCCACATCCTCGCAGGCACCACCCGCACGCCACCACACCAAGACGCAAGCATGCCCACCACAGGCTTGTCAGACAATTACTTACTGACACAATTTTTCACAATCTTGCACGAAGTAACAACACAGTGATTCACTTGTCAGCCGTGGAAGCCTCGGATCGCACGCGGATGCGATTACCCTGCGCCAGGTTCCACGCGACGCGCCCACGCCGCTCAATGTCCCCAGCCGCAGTACAGACTGAAAGGACCTCGCGATGAGGAAATTTGCTCGCATCCCCATCGCTCTCGCGGCGGCCGCAGGACTGGCGGGTGCCACCCTGCCAGCCACGGCCGCGTCGGCCGCCACCTCCCAGTGGACCACTCTCGAGGACGCGCCCGCCCCGGTGTCGAACCCGATGAAGGGCTTCATGCCCTGGGCGCCCGCTCCCGGCGGCAAGCCCGTGCTCGCGCAAGGATCGCTGCCGTACACGCTCGAATGGGCAACCTTCCCGCTCAAGGATGTCGTCACCGGCCCTGACACCTACGACTTCACCACCGTCGACGCCATGCTCGATTCCATTGCGGCGCGCGGGCACCAGGCCGTCATTCGTTTCTACGTCGACAACCCGGGCGAATCCTCAGCGCTGCCCCAATACCTCATCGACGGCGGTATGGACACGAGCCGCACATACGACTTCCACGACAACAAGAAGAAGTCCTTCTCCCCCAACTACGACGACCCAAACGTGCAGGAGATGTTCCTGCACTTCGTCGCTGCCCTCGGCGACAGGTACGACGGGGACCCGCGCATCGGCTACATCACCGCCGGCCTGTACGGCTTCTGGGGCGAGGAGCACACCTACCCCTACAACGGCGCGGTTAGCTCCCAAAACCCGACGGGCATCAACTGGATGCCCTCCGACGAATTCCGCGCCCAACTCGTCGAGGCCTGGGACGACGCCTTCGATGAGACCTTCATCCAGAACCGATACCCGACCGAGGCCACGAAGGCCCACGGCATGGGCTACCACGACGATTCCTTCGGATACGCGACCCTTGACGGTGTCAGCTGGCACTTCATCCTCAAGCTGAAGAAGCAGGGCGAACAGGATGCATGGCAGCATTCCCCCATTGGCGGCGAGCTCTATCCACCCATCCAGACATGCATTTTCTCCCAGCCGATCAACTGCACAGACATGGTCGCTGAAGGCGACTACAAGGCCCTCGAGTCGATTCAGGGCGCGCACGCCACGTGGCTGATCAACCAGAAGGCTTTCACGGTCGGCTACACCGGCGACGATCTGACGCGCGCCAAGGCGGCGAGCGCCGCCATGGGCTACACGCTGCAGGCCACCCGCACGTCGGCGACCTACCACGGGGCGAAGGCCGCCGTGGTCGTGGACATCAAGAACACGGGATCCGCCCCCTTCTATGCGACGTGGCCGCTCGAGGTCGTTCTCGTCGATGAGGACAATAACATCGTGGCCAGCCAGACCATCGAGTCCATCCTGCCCTCGATCCTCCCGGGCCAGACGGGGAGGGTGACCGCACGCCTGCCCATGCCTGCGGAGTACAAGTCGAACGACCCCAAGCAGAAGCTCACGGCCGCTATCCGCGTCGTCAACCCGCTGCCGGGCGGCGCGCCCGTCGCCTTCGCGAACGAGGACATGAACAAGCCCTTGCCCGGCTACCTGGGCCTGGGGACGCTGACCCGAGGCCACGCGCCGAAGAACTAACGACGAGGCCGGGACGGAGCGGCCGCGCCTGTCCGCGGCCAACGCGAGAGGCCGGGACCCCTTTCTAGGGGCCCCGGCCTCTCACTGTTTCAGTTGAGTGTTCGCCTACTTCGCGTGGTAGCGCGGGCTCGTACCAAGGTGTGTCGGGTACGGGTTTGTGGTTGCACCGAGGACGGATTCGTCCAACCCGCGGTATGTGTAGGAGTTGTCAAAGACGATTTCCGCCGGTGGGACGATGCCGTCGACGTACTGCGCGATCTCCTCGGGGGTCGGGCTGGAGCCGCCTCCCTTGTCCGCGAGGGGGTTGACGTCGGGGTATTGACTGGGATCGGTATTCATCATCGTCGCGGGGCTCGCGACGCCGTAACCGGTGTACTGATTCCAGCCCCCATCCGGGTTCACGGTCGTGTTTACCAGGAGTTGCAGCAGCTGGTTCGATGTCGCATCGGGCCACTTCTGGCGAGCGAGAGCCAGGAAGCCGGCGACGATGGGAGCAGAGACAGAGGTTCCGTTAGTTTGAACCAACGAGGTGCCCGGGTATTCACGCACGGTCACAGGTCCTCCGACTGCAGCGACTACCACGCCTTGCCCCCATGAGGAATAACTCGTCCGGGCTCCGTTTGTATCGACCGCAGACACCCCAACAACACCGGACCAGTAAGAGAGTCCTGTACTGGTTTCATCTCGAGCTTCATTACCAATGGCATCAGTGATGATAACGCCCTGACTTACAGCTCGAGCAACTGCCCATTTGAGGCCATTGCCATGATCCGACGAACCCGTTGTATTAACGATCAATGAGGCACCATCATTGATCGCATGATTAATGAGAGACGCATTGGAGGTAAGGTCCAGCCCGCCTGCCGTCATGCAGTCGCTACCGGGAACACTTGTCTTATCAACATTTGTATACGTTAGGAGTGAAATCTCCGGAGCGACTCCATATCCATCTGCAACTAGTACAGATGCAACTGCAGTACCGTGACTCTTACTTTCCACACTCGCGTTCACTGTGCAGGGACTTTTATCTGTAATCCTCGCACTGCTCAGTTCAGGCGCTTCTATGTCAACGGGGCCGTCAATCATCGCCACCGTTACTCCCTCACCCGTGTACCCTTTTTCTCGCGCCTGGTCCAGGTGGTAGTACGCAAAGTAGGGTTGGTCGGCTGCGGTGATGGTATCTGCGGCATGCGCCGGCGCGGCGGGAACAGCAACGAGTCCCAGGGCACAAGCGGACGCGCAAGCAACGACGAGGGAGAAGCGCAACATCTGACGGGTGGTGGTCACCATTGGCGGGGATCCCATCCGTCATCCTCGCGCTTCGCGGGGGCCAGGTCCTTGTCAGATCCGTAGGTCTGCGACATGGGATTCACGTAGCCTTCGGGCAGAGCATCTGGATCATCGTCCAGGTACCTGTACGGCTGATACTTGCGCCTCCTGGCTTTCTTCTCGTCCTTCGAACCACCTGCACCCGCTCCCATGCCGCTGCCCATGAAAGACCCTCGGCCTGCACCGGAAGCACCACCTTGAGCACTAGAAGCGCCTGCCGCTCCAGGAGCACCAGTCGTTCCACTCACACCGGTTCCAGCTGCGTTTCCGCCTCCCGCCTGCGAGGGGGCACCATACGTTCCAAACCCCTTGCCGCTATATGTCCCAGGAGTCACAGAAGCTGCTCCCGAACCGCCAAAAGATCCCGCGCCCATGCGCGCAGCCCCGCGCACGCCAAGGGCACCGGCTCCAAGCGCGCCGAACCCGGCGAGGCGCCCGGCAGAACCGTTATCAGCAGCGGGTCCTCCATTAATGCGCCACAGCGGGTGATCCATGTCGGTGGGATTTGCTGGAACGTGACCGCCCCACACAACTCCGTTTCGGTGGTGATGTGCGTCCACCCTCGTGTGCATGAGATCCATCCCCATCAGATCCTGCGGGTTCGTAATGGGACGATCATAGGAGCCATCCATATCGGGCGGCAGGTATCGCTTGGAGACTTGCTGTGATGCCAACGCGCGGCGGCGAGCAAACTCGTCAGTCTCCGGATCGGCGTACCCCTCCGGATAGAGAGAGCTATCGGAGCGAAGACCAGCACGACCATAGTCATCGTCAGCGCTACGACCATATACCCCTGAGTCGTATGTTGAAACATTGACATAACCACGATCCAAATTCGTCGCGGTGTCATCGCTAAGAACCGGAATCGTCCTTCGAGTTCCTCGTGTGCTGCTACTAATGCCGGTTTGCGTCAGCGTATTGACACCAGCGCTGAGCTCATTCAAGCCACCATTCAAGCGCTCAAGAATCTCGGTCGCGGCCGCCTCACGCATCGCATTCGCCTGTGCCTCGACGCCATCAACATAGGCTGCACCAGTAGACAGCACCGTATTGGCAACGAACCCCGGTCCCACTCCTGCCACAATTCCAATAGCAGGCGTGTAGGGGAGTGCAACCTTCGCAGCATTGCGCATTGCTGCCGTTTTTGAATCAATGAGTGTCGGCGACAGACGACGCGCGTCAGCGGCGGCATGTGCAATAGCCTGACGAGCAGCAACATAGCGAGCAATCCCACCCATGTAGTAGGAGCGCTTCGCTTCCAGACGTGCAACAGTCTGATCGGCCCACGCTTTGAGGGCTTCTCCAGTCTTTCCTGTAAACCCCTGATGCTGTTGGAAATGCTGCACCCGCTCGATCGCCTGATCGAAGCCGTCAATAACACGTTTATGTTCGCTGTCCCAGGACTGCAATTCTGCATTGTGTTCCGCTTGCGCGGCAAAAGTCATGACGCGGTCGTACATCGGCGAAGAAACCATGTGTTGTCCTTTGATTCTCAGAACTCGGGCATTGCGCCGGCTGCGGTTGGCACATCATCGGGCTGTGCACTCGGGGCTGCGGAAGGAGCACTCGTCGTTCCAGCAGTGGAGGATGCAACAGCGACCGAGGGATCCGACTGAAGCGCTCGATTGATCGCTTCGAGGACCGACGCGTTTGCTTCCTCATTACTGACGGCTTCACGAACAGCATCCGTCAGGTTCATCTGAAAGGTATCGAAGATAGCGCGCTCATCGGCAAGCATCTCGTCAACAGAGTCAAAGAACCGCACTGCACTATTGCGAAAATCCTGGGCACCTTGCTCGTCGGTCCAACGGGTTGCGGTTTGGGCTCGATTCAGCGAACCGGCAGCATCATTCGACTGGGTGAGACCGCGCCCCCCCCTCATCCATATCACCGTTCGTTTGAGCGTGTTGCTCTTCATCGAAACCATAATCGGCACTCATGCTCATCCTCCTGTCAGCAACCGAACTACACCGCCGGTCAGGATTCACTTACCGGACCTAGTGTAGGCCCACGCGCAACAACTTCACAATCAGCCGAGACGCCCGAGAACCCAGGCAGTCGTGAGGTATCGCCCCGGCCTCGTCGTGTCAGCGATTACGGCAGCGGCTTGACCGCGCGGTGCATGCAGGCGATGCCGCCGGTGAGGTTGCGGTACTCGACCTCGCTCCACCCGTTGGCGGCGATCATGCGGCCGAGCTCCTCCTGGGCCGGCCACGCGCGAATCGACTCGACCAGGTAGTCGTAGGCGCCGTCGTTCGTGGAGACCAGGCGCGCGATCGCAGGCATAACGGTCGACTGGTAGACGTTGTACATGCCGCGGAAGACGCGCGAGGGCGGGGTGGAAAACTCCAGGACCACGAGGCGGCCGCGCGGGCGCACGACGCGCGCCATCTCGCGCAGCGCGAGCTGCGGATCCGGGATGTTGCGCAGGCCCCAGGAGATGGTGACCGCGTCGAAGGAGCCGTCCTCGAAGTCCAGGTCCATGGCGTTGCCGTGCACGAACTCGATCTCGGGATGGCGCTCACGGCCGACCTCGATCATGCCTTCGGACAGGTCGCAGGCGACGACCTCGGCGCCGCCCTTGGCCAGCGCGGCCGACGATGCGCCGGTGCCGGCCGCCAGGTCGAGGATGCGTTCGCCCGGGTGCGGGGCGACCGCCTTGCGCAGGGCGGTCATCCACACCCTGTCCAAACCGCCCGTCATCAGCGCATCCATCACGTCGTAGCGAGAAGCGACAGAGTCAAACATCGAAGCGATCTCTTTAGGATCCTTGTTCAGGTCCGCGCGCGGGGATTCAGTCATGCGTCAATACTCGCACGTCTTCCAGCGCGCCGCCGCCCCTACTCCTACCATGGAACCCATGCACAACGACTTCGGATGCTCGCGCCTCGTTTTTCGGGCGTTGGTCCTACCCCCGCAGCACCCGGGGTCTACTTGCTCACTGACGTCCCTGCTTCCCGACTCCGGGGGCGGTGCCTGGCTGGGTGAGCGCCGCCAGATGATCGGCCTGGGACGGGCGCTCACGATCGAGTCCGCGACCCCGAGTGCGATCGCCGACGTGCGCCGCGCGTGGGAGGCCGCCCCGGCCTCGTCCTCCGATAACGGCGCTCCTTCCCCCGTTCTTTTTGCCTCCTTCGCGTTCCGCTCCCCCGCCCGCTCGGTCGCCTTCGTGCCCGCGCTGACTCTCCTCGACGAGGCCGGGGCCCGCTGGGCGATCACGGCGGGCATCGGGGACGCCCCGGATCCGCTGGCGGCGGTTGACGCAGCCGTTGCCGAGGCGAGGCCCAACCCGCGCGTGCCGGAGTCCTTGACGTTTGGGCACGGGTCGATGTCGCGGGGCCAGTGGCGCGACTCGGTGCGAGCGATGGCGCAGCGCCTGCGCGAGGGCGCCGCCGACAAGGCCGTCATGGCGCGCGATATGACGGTGCGGTGCGCGCGCGGCTTCGACGAGCGTTTCCTGCTTGAGCGCCTGGGCGACCTGTATCCGTCGACGTGGCGCTTTTGCGTGGATTCGCTGGTGGGCGCATCCCCGGAGATGCTGATCGCGGCCTCGGGTGGCACGGCGACCTCGCGCGTCCTGGCGGGCACGTGCAAGCCCGGCGAGGGCGAGATGCTGGCGTCGAGCGCGAAGGATCTGCGCGAGCATGACCTGGCTTCCAAGTCCGTGTCCTCGATCCTGACGCAGCTGTGTAGCTCGGTGACGACTCAGGGGCCGTTCCTCCTGTCGCTGCCCAACGTCGTCCACCTGGCGACGGACGTTCACGCGGCCCTGGGGGCGGCACACCTGCTCGACCTGGTGTCCACCTTGCATCCGACCGCCGCCGTGTGCGGCACTCCGCGCCAGGAGGCGATGCGCCTCATCGAGGAGCTGGAAGACACGGAACGCGGCCGCTACTCGGGGCCCGTGGGCTGGGTGGATACGGCCGGGGACGGCGAGTTTGCGATCGCGCTGCGCTGCGGTCTCACGTCGGGCACGCGCCTGCGACTTTTCGCGGGTGCCGGAATCATGCCGGACTCCGACCCGGACGCCGAGCTGGCCGAGACCGAAGCGAAGATGCGCCCGCTGCTGGACGCCCTCGGGGTCTGAATCGCGCGGGGCCATCAGCGCTGCGATAATGCGCGGATAATGGATTTGCGCGCACAGGTCTGTGAGGCACACACCCACTCAGTAGCTACACCCACAGCACGCCGCATATTGGCCCACCCGTAACGGAGCATTACACCAGTTAGGGAGCATTACACCAGTTAGGGAGCATTACACCAGCTCCCAGCTGGTGTAATACCCCGCTAAGTGGTGTAACACCACTTAGCGACAAGCCGAATCGCGCTCACAGCAAGCATCGCTGCCGCTCCTCTTGCATCGCGCTCGGTTTCCAAGCTCCAGGAGCCCATCGCGCACACCAGACGCACACCAGACTCGCACGAAACGCTCACAGCACAGCACACAGCCACCACAACAGCCACCACACACAAAGGCCCGCCGCCCCTCGAAGGGACAGCGGGCCTCGTCAGCGCACTGTACTGGAGTCACCCCGCAGTGCGCGCATGCGCTCAGCTGGCACGCGACACACGCAGCTCACTGAATCTGCACGGACACGTCCTGCGTCTGCCCGTCGCGCACGATCGTCATGGTGACGGTGTCGCCGGCCTTGTAGCGGCGCACGTAGCCGATCAGCTGCTTGGGGCTGGTCACTTCCTGGCCTTCGACCTTGACGATGACGTCGCCGGCGCGGATGCCCGCCGCGGATGCGCCCGAACCTGCGGAGACGTCCTGGACCTCGGCACCCACGTAGGTGTCGGAGCCGACGGTCGTGGTCGCAGCCTTGACGGTCACGCCGAGCATGCCGTGCGAGGCGGTGCCGGTGGCGATGAGCTGGTCCGCGACGGAGACAACCAGGTCGGAGGGGATCGCAAATCCAAGGCCGATCGAACCCGCCTGCCCATCGGAGGACGTGGAGATCGACTTGATCGACGAGTTGATGCCGATGACCGCGCCGGTCGCGTCGAAGAGCGGGCCGCCCGAGTTACCGGGGTTGATCGACGCGTCGATCTGGATCGCGTTCGTGACCACGAGGTCCGAGGACGCCTGCGAGTCCTGCGACGAAGACTCTTCGTCCATGGAGACCTCGACGGGACGGTTGAGCGCGGAGACGATGCCGGTCGTCACCGTGTTCGACAGGCCCAGGGGCGCGCCGATCGCCATGACGGCGGCGCCGACCTCAAGGTTCGCCGAGGTGGCGAAACGCGCGACGGTCAGGTCCGAGGGCGGGTCGTCCAGGCGGATGACGGCCAGATCGGTGGTCTTGTCGTGGCCGACGACCTTGGCGCTGTAGAGGCGCCCGTCTGCGAGGGTCACCTGGATCTGTCCGCCGCTGAGGACGGATGCGATGACGTGGTAGTTGGTGACGATGTCGCCCTGCGCGTCGTAGATGACACCGGATCCGGTGCCGCCCGAGGATGCGCCCTGCGTCTGAATGGTCACGACGGCGGGCGACACGGCGGCGGCCACGGCCGTCCAATCCGTCCCCGAGCTGTTCGAGGCGGGCACGGCAGCCACCGTTCCCCCGTTGAGGTTCGTGGGCGTGGAGGCGCGCAGCATCGCGGGGCGCGCGTAGAACACGGCACCGAGGGTGAGGCCGATGGTCAGGAGCATCGCGCCGACGAGGGCAACCCATCCCGGGCCCTTCTTCGTCACGACGACGGTGGGCGCCGCGAAGGCGTCCGGCGAGGCCGGGGCCGCGTATCCGCCGTAGGGCTCGCCAGCGGGGGCGGAGTATGTGCCGCCAGCCGCGGGGGCTTCCTGGGCGGAGGGCGCTTCCTGGGCGGAGGCCGCCGGTGCGGAGGCCGGCGGAACCGTGCCAGCGGGCGGCGCGGGGATCGTCGTGGCGGAGGGCATCTCGCGCGTGGCGTCCTGCGCGACCGGTTGTTCCTGGGTGGCCGAGTAGTCCTGCGCCGTCGAGCGCTGCGGGTAGCTGGGGGTTGAGGCCGCGTCAGTGTCGCGTGCCGAGTCGGCATCGTGGGCCGGAATATGAGGCTGAGTCATGGTTTCCTCCGGTGTCAGTTCGTTATCTGTGCACCAGTATGGGCCGTTTCCTCAAAGGGCCACTGAAAGTGACCTGTAAGTTTCCTGTAAACCCTTCGCCTCGCAGCGAACACTCGCCCCTCAGGAGAGCACGTCACGGAGCGCCGGGTACAGGTGCGCGGCGCGCTCGATGGGGGCATGGACGAGGCGTGGGCCGGCCTCGTCGATCGCCAGCAGTTGCGCGAGCTGCGCGGGCGTTTCGGCGCGAGCGAAGGCCACGCCGTACGCGGCCGCGAGCGCCTCGTAGTGCACCGACTGAGCGAGGCCGAACCACCGGTCGTAGGCCTCGGGGCTGGCGGCGCGCCCATGCTCGAGGGTGGCGAAGATACCACCGCCCTGATCGTCCGCGACGACGATGTCCAGGTGAGCGCCCACGCTCGCCGCCAGGGCGAGGGAGGAGGCATCGTGGCAGGCCGTGAGGTCTCCCATGACGGCGGTGACGCGCTCGCCCGGCCGAGCCGAGGCCTCGCCCGCGTACCCGGAGCCCAGGGCGATGCCGACGGCGGTCGCGATGGTGCCGTCGATCCCTGCCTGCCCCCGGTTGGAGTGGACGGCGCGCCCCTCCAGCGAGGAAACGCCCAAGTCGAAGGCGCGCACTGGGTTGGAGGCACCCAGCACGAGGGGGCCGCTCGTCGAGGCGGCGACGGCCCGCGCGAGGTCAAGCATCGTGCGCCCGGAGCCGGAGGCGAGCAGGGAGTCGATGCGCTCGCCCGCCTCGCGGGCGGCTTCGCGCACGCGAGCAGCCCACTTAGCCTGAGCAGCATTGATCGGCTCGCGGGCGGGCTCGAGGTCGGTGACGACGACCGAGGCGTTGCCCGAGATGTCCACCCACGGACTGTGCGGGTCAACGACGACGACACGCACACCGGGGCGCGCGAGCAGCGCCTGAATCGGCCGGGACAGCGTTGGACGGCCGGTCACGACGACCGCGTCGACCTCGCGCCCCAGCGACGAAGCCACGAGGGACTGCTCGAAGGGGGTCACTCCCCCGCCCTTCCACGCGCCCGACGCCGGTTCCGCGAGCAGCGGGAAGCCCGAGGCGCGGGACCACTCGCGGGCGCGAGGCGAGGCCCCCTCACCCGCAACAATCAGCCCGGCGGCGGCAGGGCCAACCACATCCTCCCAGGGCACGGGCACGGCAGGCGCAGCGAGCACCCGCGTCGGGCGAGGGACGAACGAAGCCACGGCCTCGTTCCCGGAGTCACACGCGGGGCGGACGGGGGTCAGCGGATCGCGGAAGGCGACGTTGATCTGCACGGGGCCAGGCGCACCACCGGGTGCCCCGCAGGCGGCGGCGACCGCGCGCGCGAGGTGGCCGACCAGGGAGGGCGAGGGCTCCTGGGGTTCCAGATCCACCTGCGAGCGCACGTGCCCACCGAAAAGCCGCGACTGGTCGGTCGCCTGGGACGCTCCGACGCCGCGCAGTTCGCCGGGGCGGTCGGCCGTCAGAAGGAGGAGCGGCAGGCGCGCGTGGGAGGCCTCGAGGACCGCGGGGGCCAGCTCGGCGACGGCGGTACCAGACGTGACGACGATGGCGGGCAGGGCCCCGGTACGAGCCAGGCCGACGGCCGCAAAACCTGCGCCGCGCTCATCCAGGACGGCGCGCGCATCACCGCCGAAAGAGCCCGCTTCGAGGGCGTAGGCAAAGGGAGCGGAGCGCGAACCCGGGCAATACAGGACGTGGGTGACGCCCAGGGCATCCAGGGACTCAAGGATAGCGCTGGCGGTATCGACGGAGGGCATACGCCCAGCCTACCGGGAGCCCACCCCCAGATGCTCAGCCATGCCTTCGAGGCGCATGCCCCAGCGCGAGACGAGGTCGCCGTCGACCGGAGTACGGTCGATGAGCTCCTGGTCCGGCTCGAGGCGACCCACTGGCAGGCGACCACGCTCGGGAATCAGGGGCTGGGTCACGTCGCCCACCAGCAACGAGGCAGTGGCCAGTCCGGCTGCCCGGGGCACACCGGGCACGGCGGCGGCCGCAGCGACGCCGACCGACAGGCCGACGGACGTCTCGAGGGCGGAGGACACAACCACACCGAGGCCGCTCTTGCGGGCAACCTTCAGGGCAGCGCGCACACCCCCGAGGGGCGCAACCTTGATGATGACGACGTCGGCAGCCTCCTTGCGGGCCACCTCCAGGGGGTCCTCAGCGCGGCGGATCGACTCGTCGGCGGCAATCGGCACGTCCACGGATCGGCGCACCTGGGCCAGTTCGTCCACCGTCAGGCAGGGCTGCTCGACGTATTCGATGGGAACAACGCCGGCGGCCGCGGCCATTGCAGGGATAACCTCGTGCGCCTGATCGACCTCCCACGCGCCGTTGGCGTCGAGGCGAATCATGGCGTGCCCACCCACGGTCTCACGCAGCGCGTCGGCGACGGCGGCGATGCGCGCGCAGTCGCGCCCAACGCTGACACCTGGCTCGGCAACCTTGATCTTCGCGGTCGCGCACCCACCCGAAGCCTTCACACGTTCGTAGGCTTCCTCAGGCGAAATGACGGGGATCGTGACGTTGACGGGCACGAACTTGCGTCGAGGCACCGGCGGGAAACGGCGAGCGGACTCAAGGGCTGCGGCCAGCCATCGCGAGGACTCCGCATCGTCGTAGTTCCAGAAGGGCGCGGCCTCTCCCCAACCGGCGTGTCCGTGCAGGAGGAGCCCCTCGCGGCGAGTCACGCCGCGGAAGCGCGTCGTCATCGCTACCTTGTACACAAGGATGTCGTCAACGCCTTCGAGGGCGTAACGCGTTTGACGGCTGAGCGTGCGCATCGGAATGCGCATGAGCGTCGGTTGCTGCGCTGCGTTCACAAGAACCCTCCTTACTTACCGGTAATATTATCGCGCAACCTCGCGTTATCGACAAATGCTACGCACATCAACTTGTAACCAATTGCGCAGTAAGTGCCATAAAGTGACAGACTCTTGAGAGCGATTGAACACCTGGCAAGTAGACACGTCTTACGAGGCACATCAGCGAGTGTCAAGAAGGCTCATATGACGGTTACTAAATAGCAGACTTTGTTCCGTTTGGTTAGGTTGCGTACCCCGGCGCCTGCCACTGCCTCGTCGATTAGAATCCGACACATGAGTGCTCTCCCCTTCGTGTCCGACACCTTCGACACGACCCGCTGGCGCGAGGTCGAGGGATTCGACTTCGCCGACATCACCTACCACCGCGGCATCTCGCGCGGCCCCGAGGCCGACGGCAGCCCCGAGGGCGCCGATATGCCGGTCGTGCGCATCGCCTTTGATCGCCCCGACATCCGCAACGCCTTCCGCCCCGGCACGGTCGACGAGCTGTACCGTGCGCTCGACCACGCGCGCCAGACCTCCTCGGTCGCGGCCGTCATCCTGACGGGCAACGGCCCCTCGGCGCGCGACGGCGGATATTCCTTCTGCTCCGGCGGCGACCAGAGGGTGCGAGGCCGCGACGGCTACCGCTACGAGGTCGAGGGCGCGGACCCCGAGGCCGCCACCGCCCAGCGCCGCGAGCAGATCGACCCCGCGCGCGCCGGTCGCCTGCACATCCTGGAGGTCCAGCGCCTGATCCGCACGATGCCGAAGGTCGTCATCGCGGCCGTCCCCGGTTGGGCCGCAGGCGGTGGCCACTCCCTCAACGTGGTCGCGGACCTGTCAGTCGCCTCCATCGAGCACGCGGCATTCATGCAGACGGACGCGAACGTCGGTTCCTTCGACGCCGGCTACGGCTCGGCGCTCCTGGCCCGCCAGGCCGGGGATAAGCGTGCGCGCGAGATCTTCTTCCTTGCCGAGCGCTACGACGCTCAGACCGCGGAGCGCTGGGGCGTCATCAACCGCGCCGTCCCACACGCCGAGCTGGAGGAGACCGCCCTGGAGTGGGCCGCGACCATCGCGACGAAGTCCCCCCAGGCCATCCGCATGCTCAAGTTCGCCTTCAACCTGGCCGACGACGGCCTGGCCGGCCAGCAGGTCTTCGCGGGCGAGGCCACGCGCATGGCCTACATGACGGCCGAAGCCCAAGAGGGGCGCGACGCCTTCCTCGAGCACCGCGCCCCCCGCTGGGAGGATTACCCCTACTACTACTGAGGCACTACTGGGGTTTACTCCACTTCTGGGACGCCCCACCGTGGCAATCCCAGACGGTCAGGCGGTTACCGTTCGAGTAGCGGTCACCGTCCAGCGTCAAGCATTTGCCTGAGTGCGGGTTGTAGTACTGGTTGCGCGGAGTGTAGTACCAGATTTGGGACGGCGCACCGTTGCAATCCCAGAGGTGGGTGTAGGTCCCGTTCTCGGTCCCCTGATATTCGAGGTCGACGCACTTGCCCATGACGGACAACGTATTTCCGTCGTAGGTGACGCGCTGGGCGGAAACCGAGGCGCAGTCGTAGAGCTGGATGGGCGTCCCGTTATCGGATGCACCATCTCGAACATCGATGCACTTCTGCCCCTGGTTCACGACGTTGCCATTACCGGCAGTATTCTGCCCCATGAAGAGGACGTCCCAGGCATGGAGGTTGTCGACGTCGATATCGACGTAGTTGCCCGTCTCGTCGGAGCCGAGCCTCGTGGGCACGGCGACGGCTCGCGTCCCCCGCTCGGTGTCTGGGGTGACCTTGTAGACGGTGCCCGGCGTGGGCGAGTCCCCGTAGTAGTAGCGCACTGTGAACGCACCCGTCTCCCTCACCGAGTTACCGGGATCGCGCCAGAATTCATCGTTGTTGAGCAGGTTGATCAGGTGAATGACATCCATCCCGCCCGAGCGCATGACGCGGGCGTAGATCGTGTTTTTCTGCCCGTTGCGCGACACGTTGTATCCGGGAATTTCGACGATTGAGTCGTCGAGGGGACGCAGGGTCGGCCCGTAGAACAATTCCTCGTATCCGGTGGTGACGTCGTAGTAGCGCGTGATCCACTGCGTCAGTTCCTCATCCATCCACTTGGTGCGATCCGGGAAGTAGGCGGCGGCAATCATGCGGTCGCCCTGGCCCATCTCGATGTGGCTGGCGCCGTTGGCCGCGAGCGCCGCGTCGAACAGCTGGACGGAGGGGGTGGAGAAGGAGTTGATGTGTAGCTCGTCGAGGTTGATGTACCCGTAGTCGCCCTCGTCAACGCTGATCGTGACGGTGTGGTCGCCCTGGCTGAGATAGGCCCAGGTGCCTCCCTCGATGTTCCAGTGGTCCCAATCTTGCGTCAGTCCTAGGAGGACGTTGCGCGAGACGACGCGCCCATCGACGGAGAACGTTCTCGCCGCCATGTTTCCCGTGGCGTTGGACCACCTGGGGACGAGGCCGTAGTTGCGTGAGGCGTCCACGTGGACGCGGAAGGTCACGGAGTCTCCTCGCTCACCGAAGTGATCGAGGAATCCCGTGCCGGAGTAGTCGCGGTGATCGGTAGCGACCTGCACACCCGTGCGGGACACGGTCGATGCTTCGGCCTCGTACCCCGGCCCATTGTTCCACTTGTTGTTGACGTATCCGGCGACGACGGCGGGTTTATTCCCCGATAGTATGCGCTGCTGTTGCAGGTAGCTTTGCACTTCTTCGTAGCGTTCGTGGGAATCCCACATTTCCGTGTACTGGTAGGTCGCGGATCCTGCGGCCATGTGGTCCATGCCGAATCCATCAACCGCGTTCATTCCAACGGGCTTTCCAGTGGCGTCCATGGTCTGATCGATGAGAGTTCCAAAGGCTTTGGGTAGATCGACGGGGACGCCGCTTGTCGTGGCCATGCCTCCCTGGTGATCGTCGCTGTGCCCCCAATCGCCGAGCTGATCCAAGTGGGTCCCGTCGAACCCGATGTCTTCGGTCTGGCGGACGTACTGGGAGACGATGTGCGAGCGCCAATCCGGGTTGGACGGATCCATGATCCACAGCGTGGAGTCCGGACGGTTCGCCAGCATCTCGAAGGACCAGGGGCTTCCACTGGAGCGGTAGGTGAGCCGCCAGTTCGGGCTCACCCCGTACGATTCGTATCCGTTGAGAGCCGCATAGCTCATGGAGTACGGGTAGGCATCGACGGAACGCCACTGGGCGGCGTTGATGAGGCCCTCAATGGTGTCTCGCGACATCTTCTCCCCACCCCACGACGACCAGGTGGGCGCAACGGTGTTTCCCTCGTAGGGAACCGGGGCCTCGTGGCGGTACATCCAGTCGTAGAACTGCAGGGCGTTGATGTGATACTTCTGGGCGAGGTCATCGATGACGCGCTGTTGATCGTCCCCGCTCATGCCCTCCGGGTAGGAGTCCAGGAATCCGAAGCGCAGGTAGCGATACGGGTCGGAGGACACGTCCAGGGCGGTCTCGCCCTTCGCACCATTGTCTGAGTCGGCTTCGATGACGTACCCCGTGTAGTCGCGGTCGGGGGCGCTGAATTCCCAGGACGCGCGCCCGGATCCGTCGACGGCTCGATCGTCCGAGACCATGACCTGTTCTCCAAGGTGCATGAGTCGGAAACGAACGTGCGATGCTCCGGTGACCTGCGCGGTCACGTCGACGGTCTGGCCCGGCAAATAACGGGCATTTTCTGTCCATACGCGCGTGATCTGCGCCTGCGCGTACGCGGGCGTCATCATACCGATGACGCCGCAAGCGGTCGCCGCTGCCGTCGCAACAACCGCCAATTTCGCGGGTAATACTCGCGATTTCATGGTGTGTTCCTTTTCAAGACATCGTTGTCTGCCCCGCGCGTGGGTCGGGCGAGGACGGAGCACAAATGGCCTCCGTCGAGCGCGCGTGCTGCATGCGCGCGTCGAGGCTTCATCTCCCCTAATAGGTGACGAGGCCTATGAGGACCCCCGGGGCACCATCGTTGGCTGCCCCGGGGGGAATCGTCATGTGGAGTTAGCGAATGTAGACTCGAGCCTCCCATTCTCCGAGGGTTTCCGGGACTCCCCGGTCCTCCTCGGGCAGGTCGCGGTTGGCCAAGAGGAGGTCCCCGCTCACCCCGCGCGCCGCGTCGCCGAGGGAGGCGGGCTGGGAGGAGAGGTTGACGAGGACGGTTGCCACGGCCTCGCCGAGGGTGCGCCGGTAGGCGAAGACCGCGGGCGAGGGGGTCGCGATGCGCTCGTATGCGCCGACCGCGATGACGGGCAGACCATGGCGGATGTCCGCGAGCGCGCGGTAGTAGGCGTACACGGAGGACGGGTCGTCGACCTGGGAGGCGGCGTTGACCTCCGCGTAGTTCGGGGTGACACCGATCCACGGGGTGCCCTCCGTGAAACCGGCGTTCTCGCTTCCGTCCCATTGGACGGGGGTGCGCGCGTTGTCGCGGCCGGTGAAGGCCAGCCCCTCCAGGACAGACTCGGGGCTCTCCCCCGCTGCCACCGCCTCGTTGTAGTAGCGCAGGGCCTCGACGTCGCGGTAGTCCTCAATGCCACCAAAGACGCCGTTCGTCATGCCGAGTTCCTCGCCCTGGTACACGTAGGGCGTGCCGCGCAGCATGTGCAGGGCGGTGGCCAGGGCCGTTGCGGACTCGTACCGGTGCGCCTCGTCGCCGAAGCGGCTGACGGCGCGCGGCTGGTCGTGATTGTCCAGGTAGAGGCTGTTCCAGCCGACCTCGCCCTGGGCCTCCTGCCAGGCGCTCAGGCAGTCGGCGAGCTCGCCGGGACGCAGCGGGCGGGGGTGGAACTTCCCCGCTTCGAGGCCGAGGTCAACATGGTCGAATTGGAACACCATGTCGAGCTCGCGCCGGGCCGGGTCCGTGAACAGCAGGACGTTGTCGCGGCGCACGCCGGGGCACTCGCCGACCGTCATGGTGCCGCTGCGACCCTCGAACACCTCGCGACGCATCTCGGCCAGGTATTCGTGCAGGTGCGGTCCTTCGGAGAAGTGCGGGAAGCCCTCGCCCCACGCGCGCCCAGGGTAGACGACGCCGTCGGGCAAGCCCGGGTCCTTCGAGATCAGGTTGATGACGTCCATGCGGAAGCCGTCGACGCCACGGTCGAGCCACCAGTTCATCATGCGATAGACGGCGGCGCGCACCTCGGGGTTGTCCCAGTTCAGGTCGGGCTGCTTCTTGTGGAACAGGTGCAGGTAGTACTGGCCCGTGGCCTCATCCCACGCCCAGGCCGAGCCGGAGAAGAAGGACCCCCAGTTGTTGGGCTGCGCCCCGGCCTCGCCGCCCATAAACCCAGGGCGAGGATCGCGCCAGATGTACCAGTCGCGCTTCAGATTCTCCCGCGAGGAGCGCGACCGGGCGAACCACGGGTTCTCGTCGGAGGAGTGGTTGACGACCAGATCCATGACGAGGCGCATGCCCCTCTCGTGGACGCCCTCCAGCAGGCGGTCGAAGTCCGACAGCGTGCCGAACATGGGGTCGATGTCGTAGTAGTCGGCGATGTCGTAGCCGTTGTCCGCCTGCGGGGAGGCGTAGATCGGCGACAGCCACAGGACATCCACGCCCAGGGACTTCAGGTAGTCGAGCTTGGAGCGGATGCCCTCGAGGTCGCCGAAGCCGTCGCCGTTGGAATCCTTGAAGGAGCGCGGGTAGATCTGGTAGACGACCGCGCCCTTCCACCACTCGTCGGGGCCCAGGACGTTGCCTGCGGGGTTCAGCGCATCGTTACAGAAGAACATGGAGCACCTGCCATACGTTGAGGTCGGGGAGGGAAACGAGCGCCTGTCCATCGACGATGCGCACGTCCAGGGGGATGAGGGTCGAGCCTACGTCGGGATCCGCCGCATACACCCGCGGCACGCGCCCGAACAGGGGTTTCAGACGCAGCGTACCGCCTCGCAGCGCGATCGCCGGGCGGTGGGGGCCGTCCCACAGCGTGTCGGACTGACCCACCAGGTTGATGAGGTGGACAACCAGGGCGTCACCCGCGCGGGTGACGCGCCGCCACACGCATCCCGGGGCGGCCTCCCAGCACACGGGCGCCGCATCGAAGGACACGTCGATATCCCCGTTGTACTCGCCCACGTACGAGGCCGTCACATCAACGATCCCGGGGTCCACGAGGATCTCGTCGTTCGCGACGAGGAAGTCGTACCAGCTCGCGAGCATGTCGAGGGTCTCGTCCTCGGCGGGCATGTTGCGCACGTAGTACGGGTCGACGAGGAGGCGGCCGTCCTCTCCAGCGAGGAGCTGGGTGGCACCGTGCGAGAAGAGCGTCGCCATCGTCAGGCGCGTCGACGCGTCGGCAACGTCCCGGGCGGCCTTGTCGTAGATGGACTGATAGGCCGCCAGGACGACGGGCTTCCCACCCGCGACGAGGCGCGCCCTCGTCGCGACGCGAGCCAGGGCCTCGTACGTGGTGACGGGCTCCCAGGGCTCGATGTAGACCGCGTCCTGAGGGGCCGTCGGCGAGGACCACGTGGGGAAATCGTTGACGTTATTGAACACGAGCGTCGCATCCGGCACCGCCTCGCGCACCCTTCGAATGAGGGTGTCGAAGGAGGCGGCCACGTCGACGATCTCACCGTCGGGGCGGACGGCCACCTTCGGATAGCCGTACTGGTCGAGGTGGAAGCCGTCGAAGCCGACCTCGCGCGCGCCGACCGCGACGTCTGCCGCGAAGTGCTCAAGCCAGCGCGGGTAGGCGGGGTCGACGATGCGCAGGAAGTCGGCGAGAGAATAGGGCTGCCCCGCCGCATCCAGGAGGGCCGCGTCCTCCCACTGTTCCCATTCGTCATTGCCGACACCGTACACGGCCGCATATCCGATCGACCGCGTGCCCACCGCCCGCAGCGCCTCGATAAGCGCACGCACTGTCGCCAGGGAAATCGGCTGGTCCAGGGCGTCGAGGTATTCCTCTCCCCCGCCCAGCAGGTCGGCGTGCCGATACGCCCAATCGTAGAACTGGATGCCGGTCAGATGGAGGCGACGGCACAAACGGGCCACGGCCTCGGCGTCCTTTCCCGGGCGGAAGGAGGCGACGAAGCCGTAGCGCAGTCGGTCCGACGCCGACGCGCACACCTGCACGGCGCTCGACGCGCCCGTCGACGGCTGGGCGACGCCGTACCCGCCGACGCTCAGTTCTCCCAGGTCGACGAGGCCGGGGCCGGGGCATGGAACCACGCGCACGCTCTCGCCCAGGTGGGTGACGACGATGTCGCCCGGGCGGGAGGCCTCGACACGGACGGCCTGGCCGGGCAGGTAGACGGATTGTGTGGGGAGGAGCAAGGGAGTCATCCTTTCACGGCTCCTGCGGTCAGGCCCGCGACGAAGTGACGCTGGAAGATCAGGTACACGACGATGACGGGGAGGATCGCGATGAGGGACGCGGCAAACACGAGCCCCCACTGAGTGGAGTTTTGCCCGTGGAACAGCTGAATGGCGATCGGGAGGGTGCGTTTCGTTTCCGTCGAAATAACCGTGAGGGCCCACGCGAACTCGTCCCAGGTCGCCAGGAACGTGAAGATGACGGTTGTCGCCAGCGCGGGCCTGGCCAGCGGCATCGCGAGGCGCCAGTATCGGGTCCACACGTTCGCACCGTCTACCTCCATGGCCTCGTCGAGCTCGCGCGGAATCCCCTCGAAGAAACTGCGCAGCAGGAAGGTGTTGAGCGCCAGGTTACCCGAGACGTAAAACAGCACGAGGGCCCACAGGTTGTCGATGAGGTGCAGCTGCTTGGTGAGCACGAACTGCGGGATGATCAGCATCATCGAGGGGATCATGAGGCCGAGGAGCAGGGCGCGGAAAAACCACTCCTTGCCCGGGAAGTCAAAGCGCGCGAACGCGTAGGCCATCATCGACGAGAGCCACACGGCCGCCACCGTCGAGGTCACGGACACGAACGCCGAGTTCAGGGCATAGCGGGAAAAATCCTGCGTCGTCCACGCCTGCACGAAGTTATCAACCGTGCCCGGGTCGGGGATGAACTTCGGGGGTGTCTCCAGGACGTAGGCCTGCGGCTTGAAGGCCGTCGACACCATGTAGGCGAAGGGCAGGATCATGACGATCGCGCCCACCGTCAGGACGACGAAGCGCAGGGACGAACCCGCGGCGCGCATGGTCTTGCGTGACGTGCTCATGCTCCTGCCCTCTCGTCGTCGCGGTTCAGCACCTTGAGCTGAACAACCGAAATGATGAACACGAGGATCGTCAGGACGACGGCGATCGCCGAGCCATACCCGAAGTTAAGGTCGGAGAACGCTAGGCGGTACATGTAGGTCAGCAACACCTCGGTCTGGCCGTTGGGACCGCCCTTCGTCATGAGCAACACCGACGTAAAGACGTTGAGCCCGCCGATCACCAGCATGACGATGACGAAGACGGTGGCCGGCCAGATCGCAGGAACGGTCACGGCCTTGAAGCGCTGCCACCAGTTCGCGCCGTCGACGAGGGCGGCCTCCTCCAGCTCCTTAGGCACCCCCTGGAGGGCGGCGAGGAAGATCATCATCGACCAGCCGATCCCCTTCCACACGCCCAGCGCGCAGATCGCGATCATGGCGGTCCAGCGGTTCGACAGCCACGAGGTGTCCCCCGCGCCGAGGTGAGCGCTGCCCAGCATGTAGTTGATGAGCCCCTGGTCGGCGAACAGGTACTTGAAGAGCAGGGATACGACCACCCAGGACGTGACCACGGGCAGGTAGTAGAGCACCCGGAACAGGGGCTGGAGGGGCGCCTTCGAGCGCAGCAGCATCGCGACGGCGAGGCCGAGGATGATCTGCGGGGGCACCGTCAGAGCCATGTAGATCCCGGAGTTACCGAGCCCCGTCCAAAAGGATGGGTCGTGGAAGGCCTTGACGTAGTTGTCCAGGCCGACGAAGTCCGAGTTCGAGCCCTTGACGATATTCCAGTCGTAAAAGCTCATCTGCCCCGAACGCACCATGGGATACAGGATGCACAGGGCGAACAGGATCATGCCCGGGGCCAAGAAGAGGTAGGGGGCCACCGGGTTCCTCCGGGAGGAACGCCGACGCGCCCGAGGCTCCACGGCCTCGTGCGCGGTGGGGGTGCTCATGAGTTGTCCTTTCCCGGGCCCAGCCCCGCGCGTTGGGGGCCGGGCCCGGTGAGTAGAGCGACGCCGGTTACTTGGCGGCGCTCAGGAGCGGGTCGATCTGCTGCGCGGCCTTGGTCAAGGCTTCCTTAACGGTCACCTTGCCTTCGAAGGCGGGGGTCAGCTCGGTCTTGAGGATCTCGTCAACCTTCCCGGAGTCGGGGATGGACAGGCGAGACTTCGCGGTCTTGAGCTGCTCGGAGAAGATCTTGGTGCCCGGCGTCGCCTCGGCCTCCTCGGCCGCGTAGTCGGCGACGACCGTCATCTGGCCGGCTTTGCTCATCGGCAGCTGGAACTCACGCGACTGCGTGAACTCGAGGAACTTGTACGAGGCCTCGAGATCCTTGGTCTGTTCCGTGATGACGATGGACTCGCCGCCAACGACCGAGATCGATCCACCTTCACCGGCGGGAACCTTGGAGTAGTTGGGCTTGAAGTCCGGGTACGAGCCCGCCCAGATCTGATCCATCCACGGGCCGTCGAGGATCGTCGCGTACTCGCCGTTCGGCATGCCGTCCTGGGTCTTGGTCGCGCCCTCGTTGCCGATGATCGCGTTGGGGATCTGCCCCTGCTGGTACAGGTCGACGAGGAACTGGACGCCGGCCACGGACTTATCGGAGTCCAGGTAGCCCGAGGCCTTGGTCTGCTCGGGGTCGGAAATGTCTCCACCCGCACTCCAGATCCACGGCATGATGTTCCACTGCGAAATGTCCCCATCGGCGAAGGCGTAGACCGAGCCACCCGCGTCCTTCGCCTTGGCGGCGAGGTCCTTGAGCTCCTCGAAGGTCTCGGGGGCCTTGTCGACGCCGAGCTTAGCGAGCGTATCGGGGTTGGAGATGAGCACGCGCGTGTTCGTGTCCAGGGGCAGGCCGTAGTGGTGGCCGTTGTACAGGGTCGTGCCGAGCAAGCCCGGGTAGACCTTGGACGCCAAGGCCTCGTAGTTCGGCATGTTGCCGTCGAGCTGCTTGAGGACACCCAGCTTCGCGAACTGCGCGTTCCAACCGAGGTCGGTACGGATCAGGTCGGGCAGTTCCCCGGCCGCGGCGCCCGTAGTGAGCTTCTGCTTGAGGCCGTCGTAGGGCATGTCGACGTACTTGATGGTGATTCCCGGATTCGCCTTCTCGAAGGCGGGGATGATTTCCTTCTCCAGCGCGTCCTTCTGGGCGCTGTTGGAGCCCGCGCCGTACGTGCCCCACAGGGTGAGTTCGACGGTCGAGGAGCCGGATCCGGAAGACGATGACTGGTCGGCTGTGTTGCCGCCACAGGCCGCAAGCATCGAGGCCGCAGCGAAAAGGGTGACACCGACGGTAAGGAGACGCTTCTGCTTCATTGCACTGTGCACTTTCTCGTGAGCGCGACCACCATTGGCCGCTTGCCACTAATTTCACCACGCAAAATTAGTCTTGTCAATAAGCTAGGCAAAATTGAAATTTGCATGTAATCTTTCTTTCACCAGAAAGGAATGGTCATGACCTGGCAGCCCAAAGACGAGCTCGCTTCCGCGGTCGCTCTTGAAGTTCTCATCCACGGCCCGCTCGGCCGTGCTGAGCTGGCGCGACGCCTCGGCCTGGCCCCCGCGACGCTGACGCGCATCTCGACGGAGCTCATCGCCTCCGGCCTCCTGGCCGAGGTCCCCGAGGCCACTCAGCGAACCTCCGGCCGCCCCACAATCCCCCTCGACGTCGTCCCCTCCTCGCACTACTTCCTCGGCATCAAGCTGACGGACAGCGCCCTCGATGCTACCGTCATCGACCTAAAGGCGACACCTCGTGACTCCTACCGCGTCCCCCTCGAATCCCTCACCCCCGTCCTCGTCGTTCGCGCGATTGCCGACCTCGCACACCGGGCACGCTCCTCCTACCGCCTCGACGCAATCGGCATCGCCGTCGGCGGCATCGTCAACGGCGACGGCACCGTCGAGTCGGCCCCCTTCCTCAAGTGGAACAACGTTCCGCTCGCCTCCCTTGTCTCCGAAGCCACCCACCTGCCGACTTTCGTCGCGAACGACCTGTCCGCCTACACGCAGATCCAGCACTGGTTCGGGTCGGGCACCGGACATTCCAACTTCGCGGTCATCACGGTCGGCGTGGGCGTGGGATACGGGTGCGTCGCCAACGGGGCACGCCTGGAGAACGAGGACTCGGGCATCGGCCTCGTCGGCCACTGGCCACTCGACCCGCTCGGCCCCATCTGCTCCCAGGGACACCGGGGCTGCGCCGAAGCCATGTTGACGACGCCCGCGATCTGCCGGGATGCGTCGGCTGCGGTTGGACGCCCGCTCGAGTGGAGTGACGTCATCGCTCTCGCCTCCGATAAACACCCCGCGGTGACGGCGATTTTGGCGGCCTCGGGACGCGCCCTCGGCAGACTCATCGGCTTGGTCGCGTCTCTCACGGCCCCGGAACTGGTGATCGTCGGCGGCGAGGGTGTCGCACTCGCATCCCTGAGCAGCGAAGCCCTGCGCTCCGGCATCGCGGAGGTGCGCGACCCGCGCGCCTCGTCAATTTGTATCACCCTCTCCGATGGCTCCAACGAGGCCTGGTCGCGCGGCGCCGGCGTCATCGCCTTGCAGGGCTTCATCGCATCCCGAGCTGCGTAGCGCGAACCCTTGGTTCGCTGGTCTATCGGGTCTGGCCGGTCCCTCGGGTCTGGCCGGTCCACCCGGCGATCCGGCGCACCGGACAGACTTCCCCTCCACGCTACCGTCCTGGCCGCTGTACAGCTGCCACCAGAGGAGCCATACCGCCATTTCGTCACGGGCACCGGAACCATCACCGCAATCTCGCATGCAATTCCGGCGAAGCCCGCATCCACAACAGGTACAAAACGGCAGAATTGCAACGATCCAAGTTCATGACGTGAGATGCCTTGAGGGGAATTGCATGCGAATTTTTCCCCACTGACGAGAAGTGCCCGCACATACTGCGAACGCACCACACGCGCACCATGAGGACGTTCAGCAGCGGTTCCGCGAAAAACCTCACCCAGCGCGCCCCGCTCCACGCCTCCTCCGCGAAAAACTCGCCCAGCGCACCCCGCTCCACGCCTCCTCCGCGAAAAACTCGCCCAGCACACCCCACTCCACGCCTCTTCCGCGAAAAAGTTCGCCCAGCGTGCCTGGAAACAGCGTTTTTCGCCCATTTTGGGCTTGAGGGGCGAACTATTTCGCGCTCTCAGCCACATCAGGCCGAGCAGGGCGAACTTTTTCGCGCTCGCACCCACACACGGTCGAGCAGGGCGACAAATAACGCGCACAGCACGCAGAAACATGGCGACCTTGAAACCAACAACACCACTGCACACCCCCGGCAAAGGACCACTGAAACCGCCATCACCTCTGCGCCCGAAAACTGCACCAAAAACGCCCATTTCTCAGCCGCAAAGGCGATGGCGGTTTCAACTCCACCCATGCACAGGCGAGCAAAGGCGATGGCGGTTTCAACTCCACCCATGCACAGGCGAGCAAAGGCGATGC
>CAUTRF010000007.1:0-53042 GCA_963540795.1 uncultured Actinomyces sp. | reverse complement strand
GCACACCGGCCACCGCCACGGGCACGGCGCACGTCACCCGCGCCTACACGGACAAGTCTACGCACGAACCGGGCACACAGGCGACGATCACGGCTGAAACCTCGACCGAGGGAACCGTCCACTTCTCCGTCAGCCACCTCGGCGTTGAGGTGGCCTCGGGCGACGCCACGGTGACGAACGGCAAGGCCACCTGGGCCTACACGACTCCGAGTGACAACAACCAGGGATACCTCGTGACCGCGACCGGCGGGGACGGCACGCACGCGGAGACCGCCATCGACGCCTCCACCAGCTGGACGCGTTTCCCGCGCATGGGTTTCCTCTCCCACTTCAAGCCCACCGCCCCCGAGGGCACGGACGGGCACACCACCTACGAGGCGTTCCTCTTCCAGAAGCCGCAGGACTACATCGACAAGCTCAGCCAGGATTACCACATCAACGCGCTGCAGTACTACGACTGGCAGTACCGCCACGAGCAGCCCGTCGCCACCGGCGACCTCGAGGACAAGTGGCCGCTGTGGTACGCCAACAACTACGCGTCGAAGAAGACGATCACCGACTACGTCACCGATGCGAAGAACGCCAACATCGGCTCGCTCGCCTACTCCATGGCGTACGCGGCCAACGATGGCTACGACACGAGCGCCATCAAGGACGAGTGGATCCTGCGCAACGACGACGGCTCCTACTGGCGCCGAGGCCTCGGCAACCAATGGTGGGTCAACACCCCCGAGGGGACGCCCAAGCCCGAGAATCACATGACCATGATGAACGTCAACGCCCAGGGTTGGCGCGACTACATCACGGACCAGTACGTGGCCCAAAAGGACGCCTTCGGGTTTGACGGAACGCACATCGACACGCTCGGCCAGACCGTGAAGAAGGACGCGGCGGGCAACTCGGTGGACCTGACCGACGGCCTGACGACCCTCGTCAACGACACGGCCGCGAAGACCGGCACGGCGACCGGCATCAACCTGCCCGACGGCGCTGGCACCGACAAGATCGGCCCATCCTCGGCCTCGTACGTCTACACCGAACTGTGGGATCACAACGAAACAAACCAACAGGTCGCCACCTACCTGCAGGGCGCGCGCAACGCGGCCGGCAACAAGCCGCAGATCGTGGCCGCCTACGCGAACAACTACGACCCGACTCAGTCCGGACACCCGGCGGTCCCCACGCAGGACGGCCCCCGCATCGAGGCCGAGTCTGACCAGGCAAGCGTCAGCGGCGGTGCCCAGATCCTCTCCGGCGACGAATCCGCGTCGGGCGGTGCCTACGCGGGCAACCTCTCCGCGGGCGGCTCCGCAGTCACCTTCACCATCGACGCCGGCCAGGGTGGCACGTTTACGTTTACGACGCGCTACGCCAGGCAGGACGACGATCCCGCCTACCACCAGATGATCCTCGACATGGGGAAGACCGGGCAGCAGAAGCTCATCAAGTACGTTCACTTCGACAAGACGGGCAGCTACTACACGTGGAAGGACATGACGGAGACCGTCGAGCTCACGCCCGGCGTCCACACGATCACCTACTGGGTGCCCACCGACAAGAATTACTCACCCGTCAACATCGACTGCATCACCTTCCGTGAGTTCAACGCGGACTCCGTCAAGCTCGCGGACGCGGCGTTCGCGGCGAACGGCGCGCACCACCTGGAGCTCGGCGACTACGGGCGCATGCTCGACAATGAGTTCTTCGTGAACTCCGGCCGTTCCATGTCCGCGGACCTTCAGACGTGGATGAAGAACTACTACAACATCTCCACCGCCTACGAGAACCTACTCTTCGGCGATAACCTGACACGCAAGGAACGCCAGGTCGAGGTCTCGACGAACGGCGTGGGCCTGCCGACCTCGACGGACGGTGCCGCGAACACGATCTGGGCGAACACGATGACGTCCGACGCGGGCACGGCCCTGCACCTGATCAACCTGCGCACCAACGACAACGAGGGCAACGACGAGTACTGGCGTAACGCCGCGAAGAACATCCTGGCCTTCGACAACACGTCCGTCACCTACCACCTGGAGGACGGCGAGCAGGTCCCCGCTTCGATCTTCGTCGTTAGCCCTGACGACGACGACGGCCGCCCGACGCCCCTCGACTTCACGACGGGCACGGATGAGCAGGGTCGCACGACTCTCACGTTCAACGTGGGTCGCCTGTCCTCGTGGGACATGGTGGTCTTCTCCCCCACTACCTACGCAGATCGCGCGGCCCTCGCGCCCGCCGCAGTGGACACGTCCAACAATGCCGCTCCATCCGACGCGGAAGATGCGGCCCTGGTGCCCGCGACGATGGTCGGCCAGCTGCGCAACGGCCTCGGCCAGTGCCTGACCTCCCAGGATCCGGCAGGCGCCGACGGCACCCCGGTGTGGAACAGCAACTGCTCCGGAAACAGCGCCGCGCAGACTGTCATCTACACCGGTGACGGGCACATCCGCATCGGCGACCGCTGCGTCGACGTCGTGGGCGGCTACACCGAGGAGGGTACGGTTGTGCACATGTGGACCTGCTACCCGGCTCTGGAGTCTCAGATGTGGGATCTCAACGAGGATGGCCAGCTCGAAAACCGCGCGTCCGGCCTGTGCCTGACGATCCCGGGCGACACGACGCGCGACGCCACGCAGGCGGTCATCTCGCAGTGCTCCAACTCCTCCAAGTCGCAGCGCTGGACGCTCACAGACACCTCCGGACAGTAACGTCCCCCCTCCCCGGCACGGGCACAGCCGGGGAGGGAGCAGCGCCCGCGCGCTGGGCACAAGGCTCGGCCCGGGCCTCGTCGATTCATTCATGAACGAGGCCGGGGCCGAGTCTTGCGAATACGCGCCGTCAGGAGCGAGCGACCTCCACGGCGGGAGACTGCACCAGGTTCGACAGGGCGGTGATGTAGGCAGCGATCTGCTTGCGGTTGACACTGTTCTGCATGAGGTTCGGCAGGCCCTTGGTCGTGCAGGTGACCTCAACGACGGTGCTGCCCTCGGAGGGGATAAAGCCCACGACGATGTTCTCGCCCCAGGACATCATGCCCATCGGTGTATCAAAAGTAATCACACGACCATTCGGATCGGCGCCCGTCAGCGTCGCCTTCTTGACCGCCTGCACGGCCTGGGTGCCGGCCGGGAACAGCTGCTCGAACGGCACGTTGAACTGGAATGCCTGCGTCGTAGAACGCATACCCATGGGAGTGTCTCCTTAAAGATCTCAGTGTGCGCAGTCGGCGCGCACAGGTCACGCGTCGACCGGTGAAGAAGTGGCCGCGCACACCGACGCGGGCGCCCCGGTATGGCGCTGCGGATGCGCAACTTCTTCCATCTGGTTCAGCGTAGCAGCACACGCACAAATCTCATATTCCGTCACCAGAAATGACCGCGAGCACGTAGGGTGAACAAACACGCTCGTCGATACGGGCGGGCGGCGAGACTCATCCGTCCCGCCGCCCGCCTACATCGTAGAAGTGCGGCCCGTGTCCTCAGGAACGCGGCTCGAAGGGGCTCACCGACACCGAGGGCATCTCCTGGCACACGCGCAGGGTCAACTGCAGGCTCGTCGCGCCGCTGCCCGCCTCGGGCATGATGTCGACCAGCTCCGAATCGGCGGGGTTACATCCGTCGACTCCATCCGTCGACTCTGCCGTCAGGGTCACGCCCACGCGGCCGCCCTGAGCAATCGTATAGACGTTGCCAGGGTCCTCGCCGTCGCGCACGGCCGTCGAAAGAACCGCGCCACCGCCGGAGAAGATGATCTGCGGGAAGCCGTCAATCCAGCACGAGGGTCCCTCGTTCGTGAAGCCGATTTCCACGTAGGTGGTGCCGCCCGCCTCCTGCTGAGAATCGATGGAAGGCTGCAAGTTCGTCAGGTCACAACGCTGATCGTTGTCGGAGACGTTGACCTCGGGTGCCTGGTTACCCTCATCGGGCACACCGCTCTGGGGGCCTGCGCCGCTCTGGACGGGCATGTCGCTCTGAGAGGCGGAAGCGCTCGGGGAAGCGGACGAGGCCGCCGACCCCGACTGGGGCTGCGTGCCCTGCGGGGAGCAGGCTGAAACGCCCAGGGCGAGGGCGGACAGGGAAGTCACGGCAAGAATGCGTCGCGTGTTGATCATGCGCCCATCCTATGAACGTGAGCGCCGGGCGCGCACCGCCACGCCGGGCAACACCCAGGGGTGACAAGCCGCGCACCGGGCCCGCACCGCGCACCGAGCTCCGGCCTCGTCCCCGTTATCGAGAGACAGGCTCGATCTCCGCGGGGGCCACGTCCATCTCAGCCAGCGGCACAACCCGGTCCTTGCGCGCAAGGTGGTAGCCCCACCAGACCACGCCGAACAGCGGCAGGCCAATATAGGAGGAGGTAACCTCCCAGACCTGGCCATGAAGCACCGCTTCATAGTTCTGTCCGGCCATGACGACCAGGCACATGACGAAAGCGATGATGGGACCGGCCGGGAAGAACGGCGATCGATACGGCAGATCCTCGAGGCGATACCCCTGCAGCAGATACGCGCGGCGGAAACGAATATGACTGACCGCGATGCCCAGCCACATGATGATGCCGGAAATACCGACAATGTTCACCAGCCAGACGTACGCGTCGTTGAAGACCAGCTGCGTGAGGAAGCCGAACGCCGCGGTCACCGTCGTCACCGCCATCGCGTAGGCGGGCACGCCGCCCTTAGTGACGCGCGCGAAGATCGCGGGCGCCTGACGCTTCAGGGCCATCGAGTGCAGCATGCGCGAGGCCGCGTACAGGCCCGAGTTACCAGCGGACAGGATCGAGGTCAGGATGACCGCGTTCATGACGGCGGCCGCCGCGCCGATGCCCATGCGCGCGAACACGAGCGTGAAGGGCGACTGTGCGATGTTGTTCGCCGAGTCATCGGCCGCATTCAACAGGCTCGGGTCCGTGTACGGCAGCAGCGTGCCGATCACGGCGATCGCGCCGATGTAGAAGAACATGATGCGCCAGAACACCGCGCGGATCGAGCGCGGCACGTCCCTGCGCGGATTCTCTGACTCGCCCGCGGCCACGCCCACCAACTCCGTGCCCTGGAAGGAAAAGCCCGCGATCATAAAGACCGCAATGACGCCCACGAAACCGTTATGGAAGGGCGCATCCCCGATCGTCCAATTCGACAGGCCCGGAGAGTTCGAGCCCATCACCCCAGCGATCATGAGGACGCCCGACAGGACAAAGACGATGACAATGACGACCTTGATGGCGGCCAACCAGAACTCGGCCTCACCATAGACCCTCGCCGAGAGCGCATTGAGCCCGACGACGATGACCAGGAAAACCACCGCCCATATCCACGACGGAACGTCCGGGAACCAATACGCCATCACCAGGCCCGATGCCACGAGGTCCGCGGCCACCGTCACCGCCCAGTTGAACCAGTAGTTCCACCCCATCGCGAAGCCGAAGGACGGGGAGATGAACTTCGTGGCGAAGGTCTGGAAGGAACCCGCGACCGGCTGGTGAGCACTCATCTCACCCAGGGACTGCATGAGGAGCAGCACCATCAGGCCGATCGCCCCGTAGGCGACAAGGGCACCGCCCGGACCAGCGTTCGCGACCGTCGCACCGGAGGCCAGGAACAGGCCCGTGCCGATCGCGCCGCCGATAGCGATCATCTGCATGTGACGCGAGGCCAGGCCGCGCTTAAGCGCCGTGTTGGAGCGCTCGCGCACATCGCTGGCGATGTCGTCTGGAGTAGGGGTAGCCATGAGTCGGTTCCTCATCTGTCGATCGTCGAGTCCCATCTTAGTCCCACAACCGCTTGTGGCAACGTTGGTAGATTCTTTTCTCATTCTTTAACGAGGCCGGGGTTCCCCTTCCGCTTTGTCACCCCAGTGCCCACCACGGCCTCGACCCCCACCAAACGAGCCACACACCCGCTGGGCAGCTACACTAAACCCACCCACGCCACCACAGGAGGTTCCTATGACGCAATCCCTGATGAGCATCGGCTGGATGCTCCTCGCCCTCGTCCTCTCAGCGTCCATCGGCCTCGAGCGACAGATCCGAGGCAAGAGCGCAGGCATTCGAACGCAGGCCATCGTCGGCCTGACCGCCTGCCTCATGATGCTCATCTCCAAGTACGGCTTCTCCGACATCCTCGTCGATGGCATCACCCGTTACGACCCTTCGCGCGTCGCCTCGCAGATCGTCTCGGGCATCGGCTTCCTCGGCGCGGGCATCATCCTCACCCGTCACGGCGCGATTCGAGGCCTCACGACTGCGGCCACCATCTGGGAGACCGCGGCGATCGGCATGGCGTGCGGCGCAGGCCTATGGTGGCTCGCCCTGGCCGGAACGGTCCTCCACTTCATCGTCATCGCCCTCCTGACGCCCCTCGTTCAGTTCATCCTCATGCGCACGCATGGCCACAAGGTCACGCTCACCGTCCATTACACGCCCGGGCACGGCGTCCTCTCCACGCTACTGAGCCAGGTCTCTTCCCTGGGCTGGACGGTTTCGGCGGTGTCGACCCGCACGGATTCAAGTGACCGCGCAACCACCGCGCGATTCACTGCGGCGACGCGCCAGGACCTCTCACGCTCCCTGCTGGTGACTACCCTCGCCGACCTCGATGGCGTCGCAGGCGTCGACATCAGCGAAGACGACGACGAATAGAGTCCACAGCATAGACGAGGGGCCCGCGGATCACCGCGGGCCCCTCGTTCGTGCAATCAGACTCTCAGCGCATCACGCCTGAGGGCCGAAAGGATTGTAGGGCTTGTCACCCAGCTGGGGCTGCTGGCCCTGCTGCTGGCCCTGCTGCTGGCCAAACTGAGCCTGCTGGCCAAACTGAGCCTGCTGGCCGTACTGAGGCTGACCGGCCTGGGGAGCCTGGAAGCCGCCCTGCTGCTGGCCATACTGAGGCTGACCGGCCTGGGGAGCCTGGAAGCCGCCCTGCTGCTGGCCATACTGAGGCTGACCGGCCTGGGGAGCCTGGAAGCCGCCCTGCTGCTGGCCGAACTGGCCCTGCTGCTGGCCCATCTGAACACCGGCGAACGCGCCACCAAACGCATTCGGGTTGTTGATCGGTGCGACCGCGCCACTCGTCAGCTCCATGAGCAGGAAGCCGCCCGCGACGCCAATCGCGATAGAGAACAGCCCCAGCATGAACGCGCCAAAGCCCGCGTCGAGGTAGTCATAATTGAGCGCAACTATGAACTGAATAACACCAAGCAACGCCACCACAAGCGCGCCGATACCCGCCGACAGGTAGGCCCACTTCTGATTCGTAAACCAGTAGGCGACGCCCAAGCCGACGACAGCCATCAGCAGGACGAGGTGGAATGCCGAGTACCCACCCTTCGCGGTGAACATCGACGCGCTTGCATAGTCATTACTGACGTAAGGCAGCAGCATCGAGACGAGGATCAGCACCGCCGACGCGGCGATACCGATGAGCGAGTAGGTCGCGCGAACGGAACGACCGCTCACCTTGCCCGTTTCGGCCACGACGGCCGTCTGGAACTGGTTGAACGCCGAGTTCGCGGCAGCGCCGAACTGCTGGGCGGCAGCGCCGAACTGCTGGCCCGCCGACGGGCCCGCCGGAGCGTAACCCGGCTGACCGTACTGCTGCTGGCCGGGCTGGCCGAAGGGGGCCTGCTGGCCTTGCTGCGGCTGACCACCAAACTGCGGCTGACCCTGCTGGCCGCGCTGGCCGAAGGGTGGCTGCTGACCGGGCTGAGGCTGGCCGGGCTGCGGCTGGCCGAAGGGTGGCTGCTGGCCCTGCTGGCCGGGCTGGCCGAAGGGAGCCTGCTGGCCGGGCTGCGGCTGACCACCAAACTGCGGCTGACCCTGCTGGCCGCGCTGGCCGAAGGGTGGCTGCTGGCCCTGCTGCGGCTGGCCACCAAACTGCGGCTGACCCTGCACAGGAGCAGTGCCGTACTGGGGCTGGCCGAAGGGGGCCTGCTGAGCCTGCGCCTGAGCATCGGCCTGGGGCGGGTTGCTGAAGGGAGACTGCGCGACCTGCTCCTCGGTCGACGGAGCCGCAGTGGCCTCGTCACCCGCGGGGGCCTCGGACTGCGCCGCGCCGTCAAGGATCGCCTGCTCGAGGTTCTCGTCGGAGGCCTCGGCAACGGGAGCCGCGGGCTCTGCGGGAGTCTCAACGTGGGACTCTTCGACAGCGGGCTGCTCGACGGGGGCCTCGGCCGGCACGGCGTCAGCCTCGTTCTGCGCTTCCTCGTGGGCACCGGCGAAACGCTCGGCCTGTTCGCATGCTTCCTCCGCGGGGGCCTCGGACTCGGAGACAGCCGGTTCCTCGGCAGCCGGGGGCTGCGCGGGAACGACACCCTGATCCGCCAGCCACTGCCCGAGGGCAGGGTACAGCGACGGGTGCGTTGCGACGTAGGGACGCAGGTCCGGGCGAGCCGCAGTGATATCCGCGAGATCCTGGGCCGTAAGCGCCGGATTGCTCAAGTCGGCAGCGGTGAGCTGCGACGGATCGATAGTGCTCATCTGTATTCCTCTCGCACCCGTAGGTGCAGTTCCTGATGGCGAACAGCCAATACTATCGCGCCGAGGGTTGTATACGTCAAGGCGTTCACACCATGAAACATGGGCGCGAAACAAAAGACCCGGCCCCTCGCGGGGCCGGGTCTGTGGTGGTAGCGGGGACAGGATTTGAACCTGCGACCTCCGGGTTATGAGCCCGGCGAGCTACCGAACTGCTCCACCCCGCGTCGGCTCTAGATACTCTAGCGCATCGAAGGGGAGGGCACAAACCGTGCGCGGTGATTTACGTCCCAGCGGTCAGTATCTGTTTGCGGGCGGGTGTTCGCATGCCTCCAGAGCACTTACTGGGGCGCGGCGAAACCTGACGGGTTCGCCACCTGAGCGGACGAGGCCTCGGGCACCGTCTCGGAAGAAGCGCCCTCGGGCACCGCCGACGGAAGCGGGACTTGTCCGGCCGGAGTAGCTCCTGCGGCAGGGACGGGCGCGCTCACCGCGTAGGGCGCGGGCGCCGGCTTGAAGTCCGGGATAGCAAGCAGGATCGCGGCGATCACGCAGATCCACTCGAGCGCGTACGTCAGGAGCACGCGCGCGCCCAAGGCACCCATCTCATAAATGTCGGGGTTCGGAATGAACGCGTAGTACCACGCACCATCGCGAACAATGAGCATGACCGGAGCGATGATGAAGAACAGCACCACAATGATGCACGCGGCGACATAGCGCGCAATGATAGCGCCCTTGCACAGATAGGCCACCGCAAGCGCGATGACGACGATCTCCATCAGGCGCCAGAACCAGAAAATCGGGTTCGAGAGACTGTTCACGTAATCGTCGAGATGATTGAAGCGATAGGGAATGAATCCTTCCACCACAGAGATCCCCTGGAGGACAATGACCATCCACGCGCCAATGCGTCCGTGCAAGGATCGCGACGACCTCGCTGCACCGCCGTACAGGGGTGCCGCACCATGAGCAGCTGCGGTCGGTGCCACCATCACGGGGGCACCCGTCGGCGCAGGCAGCGACGAGGCTTCCGCCGGTTCCTGGCTCGGCTGAGGCACGCCCGCGGACGCAGCGAAGGGATTATTGGGCAGAGTCATCGTCTTCCTTCCACGATGTCGATGGATCCCAGGGACAGGCGCCCTCACCATAGCAACGGCGCGCCGGGGCATGCCGGTCGACAACTCATGCTGGGAAAGCGTCCCCTCACGCTGCTTCCCCACCCCACACACGGCTGCGCGCCCGGCCCCCTCACAACATGTGATCGGCGGGACCGGGCGCGCGGCAGCTTCCATCAGCGGTTATGAGCCGCTTTGTGCACCGCTCGTGGCCGATGGACTCGGGCTGGGCATCGGCGCACCTGCGTTCGGGGTCGCCGACGAGGACGTACCGAGCGCAGCCTGTGCGGCCTCTGCACGAGTCAGGGCGTCGTGCAGGCGCGTCTGAGCCTCGCCGTACGCAGTCCAGTCGCCCTTGCTCATCGCGTTATCCGCGTCACGCATGGCCTGCGCAGCATCGCTGACAGCCTGGGACAGCTGGGCGCTCGCGTCTGATGAGCTCGCACCCGACTGCGAGGTGTCCCCCGACGGTGGAGTCGTCGTGCCGGGAGAGGTTGACGAGCTCCCATCGTCCGAGACGAGCTGGCGCAGCGACTCTTCCAGGGTCGGCGCGAAGCCGACCTTGTCGCCGAACGCCGTCAGAACCGAACGCAGCACGGGGTATGACGCCGAGCCCGTGCCCTGCACGTAGACGGGCTGGACGTAGAGCAGGCCGCCACCCACCGGCAGGGTGAGGAGATTACCGCGGATGACCGTGGAATCAGCCTGGTTGAGCAGGTTGAGCTGGGTCGCGATCTTCTCATCCGAGTCGTACTTGTTCTGCACCTGGCCGGGGCCGGGAACGGTCGTCGAGGACGGCAGGGCGAGGAGACGCAGCTTGCCGTATCCCTCGCGCACCTGGCCAGGGGTATTACCGGTCTCGGAATCGACGGCGAGGAAGCCCGCCATCGCCTCGCGCCGACCCTCGCCGCCACCACCGGGCACGAAGACCGAGGTCAGGGAGAACTCAGCGCTGTCCTGGCCCGGCATCTGCATGGTCAGGTAGTACGGCGGCTGCAGCGCAGTCGGAGCGGGCAGGGGGTTGCCCGCCGAGTCCACGCCCGTGGAGGAGTCGGAGGAGTCGGAGCTGGAGGCAGCGCCGTAGGTGGAGGTCTCCTCGGCCAGGCGCCAACGGTCGCCGCCGGAGTAGAAGCCGGCGGCATCGGTCACGTGGTACGTGGCAAGCAGGTTGCGCTGGACCTTGAACATATCCTCCGGGTAGCGCAGGTGGCTCATGAGATCGCCCGAGATCGCCGAGACGGGCTCGATGCTGCCGGGGTAGATCTTTTCCCAGGTGCGCAGGATCGGATCCTGGTCATCCCAGCGGAACAGGCGCACGGAACCGTCGTAGGCGTCGACGATGGCCTTGACGGAGTTGCGCATGTAGTTGATCTTGTTCGCCTGAACGTACTGGCCGACCTCGGTGGAGCGAGAGTCCACGGTGGCATTCGAGAGGGTCTCGTGCTGCGCGTACGGGTAGTTGTTCGTGGTCGTGTACGCGTCGACGACCCACACGAGGCGCTTGGGAGTCGAGGCGTCGCCGTCCATGTCCACGACCGCCGGGTACGCGGACTGTTCGAGCGTCAGGTAGGGCGCGACCTTCGCGACGCGCTGGAGGGGGTCGCGATTGTAGAGGATCTGCGAGGCCTCGTTCGTCTGCGAGGAGAAGAACAGGTCCGTGGATCCGAACTTGATCGCGTACAGGAGCTTGTTCCACACGTTACCCACGGAGGGGCCGCCGTTGCCGACGAAGGTCGTGGAGACCTGGCCGCCGACCGCGGTGTCGTCAGGGTAGTCGAGCTCCTGAGGCTCGGATCCCTCGGGGGCGCCGACGATCGAGTAGTCGGGCGAACCAGGGCTGAAGTAGACGCGCTCCTCGTAGTCGCCCATCTCGCCGACGGAGGGCACGGACTGCTCCCAGTACAAGGGCAGGCCGTCGCTGGTCAGCTGGTTGCCGTATGCGGCGACTACGCCGTAGCCGTGGGTGTAGACGGTGTGCTGGTTCACCCAGGTCTGCTGCTCGGCGGACAGGCCCGACAGGTTGAGCTCGCGCACGGAGATCACGGTGTCGCGGCGTTCCCCGCCCACGTTGTAGCGGTCAACCTTCATGCCGGAGTTGAAACCGTAGTACAGGCGCGACTGCTGGAGCTGCTGGACGGTCTTCGTGATGACCTGAGGGTCGAGCAGACGCACCTGGGAAGTGAGGGACTCGGTGTCGAACTGACCGGCCGAGGCCGTGGTGGCCGCGTCGTAGTTCGTCTGATAGTCGACGTCCTGCAGGCCGTAGGCGGCCAGCGTGGCATCGATGTTGCGCTGAATGTAGGGAGACTCGAGGCTGCGCTGGTTGGGGCGCACGCGGAACTGCTCGACGAGGGCCGGGTAGGCACCGGCCAGGACGAGCGCGGCGATCACGGTGACCGCGACGCCGGTGACCGGCAGGCGCCACGTGCCCTTGAAGGCCGCGACGATGAAGAGAACAGCGACGAGTCCGGAGATGACCGCCAGGATGGAGTGCGCGGGCAGCGTCGCGTTGATATCGGAGTACATGGCGCCGTGAATGGAGCCGGAGTCCGAGGTGAGCAGATCGTAGCGGCCCAGCCAGTAGTTCACGCCGATGAACAGCGACAGGCAGGCGGCCATCATGCCGGACTGCAGGCGCGCCTGCTTCGAGGCGTGGGGACGCGGTGTCAGGCGGATCGTTCCGTACAGGTAGGACACGATGAGGGCCGCGACGAGGGCGATGGCGGTGACGGTCAGAAGGAAGGATACGAGGACCTTCAGCGCGGGCAGGACGAACACGAAGAACGAGATGTCCAGGCCAAACTGGGGATCAACCTGACCGAAGGAGGAGCGGTTGAGGAACTGGAGCAACGTCTGCCACTCGGTGGCCAGGCGAGCGCCATTCGTGAAACCGAAGAACAGGGCGACGCCCCAGAACGCGAATCGGCGCACGGGCTCGAGAGCCTTCTGGTAGGCGCGCAGGGAGGCCGAGGCCTGCCCGCGCGTCGAGGACGCACGATGCCGGTACGCGTAGGACATCGAGAAGAAAATGAGTGCCGTGGCCACGATGAAACCGACGATGAACAGGCCGATGTGCGCACCCCACTGGGTGAGGATGACGCGAGTGGCGCTCATCTGGCGGAACCACAGGATCTCGGTCCACACGATCGATGCGCCGTAAATGATCGCTCCGATCGCGATCAGGACGCCCAAAGTGATAGCTCCGGGGCCGGGCTTGTGCATCTTCAGCTCGACGGGTGGGCTATCGGGGTCTCGCGGCGCACGCGCTCCCCCCGGGGGGAAGACCGAAAAATCAAAGCTCACGGCAGTCCTCTCTGTAAAACCGATCAGCTTCGATCCAGTGTAGCCGCGCACATGCACTTCTTCGTCTCTGTCTTATTCGCTCTCCGTGAGATTATGGGGTTATGACTGTTGAGATGATGCCGAGTGCGCGCGAGATCGCGCTGGCCAACGTGGTTGTCGATATCGAGAAGGGCGCGGCCCGCGTGGGCTGGGATCACGCCCCGTCCATCTACGCGCTGGTGCCGACGGCGATGCTGCTGGCCGACCCGAATCTGCCTGCTGACATCGCCGAGCAGCTGCGCGCGGGCTGGGATGGGACCGAAGACCACCTGAGCGCGATCATCCAGGAAGACCTGGCCGACGACGACATCGAGCAGGTCCTGGCCCACCTGGCGTGGCCGGAAACGGTGCCGGGTGCGGCGATCACGGTCGAGCGCATCGTCGTTCCGCCGGAGGTCGAGGATGAGGCCCCCGAGGACCCCGATGAGGCCCTGGCCTTCATCTCGAATCACCCCCTGCGCACGGACGTGCGTCTGGCCGTCGGTGTGATGCGTACGGGCGAGTCGTGGTGCGCACTGCGCACACGCGCCTTCGACTCAGACGACAAGGTCGGGCAGGGCTCGGAGCTCGTCCCGGCACTGGTGGATGCCCTGCGCGCTTCCCTCGAGCCAGTGACGGACGAGCAAGCCTGAGAGCACAGAGGAGGCCCCGGCCTCGTCCGGACCAGATGGACGAGGCCGGGGCCCTTTGTCGCCCACCTGACGTGAAGCGGTGGGCGGGCTTGAGAGCGCCCCCGCGCTACTGGCAGGTCGGCAGAGCGTCCCCGGTACCGTCGGCGATGGAGCGCACGGCGCTCGCTGCCTCGTCAAGAGTGGACACTGAGACGACGCGCAAACCGTCGGGGACGTGCCCGACGACCTCGTCGCAGTTATCGGAGGGGGCGAGGAACCACTGGGCACCATCGCGGTGCGCGCCCCACAGCTTCTGCTGGATGCCTCCGATCGCGCCGACTTGGCCGTCGTAGGACATGGTTCCGGTGCCCGCGATGACGTTGCCGCCGGTCATGTCGCCGGGGGTGAGACGATCGATGATGCTCAGCGAGAACATCATGCCCGCGCTGGGACCACCCACGCCATCGATGTTGACGGTGATGTCGACGGGCAAGGCGGGGTCAGCGGAGAGGTAGACGCCGAGCTTGGAGCCGGTCTCGGTGGCGGATGCGGCGACCGAGTCGAAGGAGACGTCCTGCGTGGTGCCTGCGCGCTCGACCGTCAGCGTCATCGTGGAACCGGCCGGCACCGAGCGCATGAGGGCGAAGGGAGTCGCGGCGCTGGTGATCTCATGGCGCACGCCGTCCGGGGTGGTGATCGCGCGGAGGATGTCTCCCTGCTCGACCTTCCCTTCCGCGTTGGACCCCTCGACCGCGCCCTCAATCGTGATCGTTGCAGGAACGTCCCACCCGAGGTACTCAAGGGCGGCGACCTGGGAGGTCGTCTGCGAGTTACGCATCATCGCCAGCTGAGCATCGCTCACCTGCTGGCGTGTCGTTCCAGAGGGATACACCGAGTCGTAGTCCAGGATCTTGCTGTGAGGGTCAAAGTACGCTGCGATGAGCTGCGCGAAGTTCAGGCGGCTGTCGGGGGCACCCGATTCGGAGACCGTCACCATGCGCAGCTGCCCCTGCCCCGGCTTCCCCGGTGCGTCGTACGAGCTGGATTGAGGTTCGTCCTGCTGGAGCGGCTCCCCCGTCACGGGGTCAGTTCCCTCGATCTGAAGCATAGGGACGCCGTTGTCGGATCCCAACACATTGAAGGTCGGGCCCGGGCTGTTGACCACGAAGGGAACGGGGATCCAGAAGAGGATCGCCACCATCGCGAGCGCGGCGAGGACCGCCGTGATGAGTCGCCAGCTGATGATGGGGATACGCCGGGTAGAGTCGTCCTCCTGCAGGGGCACCAGCTCGTTGTTCTCCGAGGTCATCTGCGCATCATTCACCGTGCCATTGTGTCCCACCCGCTCGCCCTGCGCACGCGCGCCGCGCGCCATCCCTTCAGCTCTCAGCGTTTTTACAGAGGATTGTCAGCCCCCGCGAACAAGGGGCGGCTAGTCTGTGCTCATGAACGAGAACGAGTCCGGCACCCCTTTTGAGGATTTCCTGCGCTCCGTGTTGGGCGACGAAGCTGCGGCGGAGGCCGCACGCGCCCTGCAGGCTCAGGGTTTCGATCCCGCAAACCTTCCCCCGGAGTTTTCCGATCCCGCGCGTATGCGCGCGGCGATGGGCCAGTTCCAGTTCCTCATGAACACGACGGCTGGCCCCGTCAATTGGCGCATGGTGGAGGACAGCGCGAAGCAGGCAGCGTACGCGAGCGGCGACCCCTCCCCCACGGCCACGGAGGCCGAGGCTGCGCGTCAGGCGATGACGGTCGCGGACCTGTGGCTCGATGCGGTCACCGATTTCGCCTCCGGCCCGGTCACCCGCGACGTGTGGAGCAAGGTCGCGTGGGTCGAGAACACGATTCCGACGTGGAAGCGCATCTGCGAGCCCGTGGCCTTGAACGTGTCGCGCGCCCTGTCCGCCGCCTTGTCGGAGCAGTTCGGTCCCGAAGGTCTGGGGGACGCCGCCTCCCTGCCGGACGGCATGGCTGCGGTGCTCGGCAAGACGCAGGAGATGATGCCGCGGCTGTCGGCGATGATGTTCTCCGCGCAGATCGCACGCGCGCTGGCGGCTCTGGCCGGAGAGGCGTTCGGCACCTTCGACACGGGTATCCCCCTGTCGGACACGTCGCACGCCGCTCTGCTGCCGCACAACGTCGCGCAGTTCTCCGAGGGGCTTGATGTTCCCTTCGACGAGGTCCGTCAGTTCCTCGCCGTGCGCGAGGCGGCGCATCGCCGCCTCTTCGCCTCGGTCCCGTGGCTGGAGGGCGACCTGGTGCGCGCGGTCGAGCGCTACGCGTCCCAGATCGCGATCGACACGGAGGCCATTTCCGAGGCCGCACGCTCAGTGGACCCCTCGGATCCGCACTCGGTGGAGTCGGCGCTCAGCGGCGGCGTGTTTGCGCTGTCGACGACGCCCGATCAGCGCCGTGCGCTCACGCGCCTGGAGACGATGTTGGCTCTCATCGAGGGCTGGGTCGAGGTCGTGACGGCCCGCGCCACCCTGCCCTACCTGCCCCACGCGGACGCGCTGCGCGAGATGATGCGTCGCCGCCGCGCGTCGGGCGGCCCCGCGGAGGAGATCCTCGGAACCCTCATGGGCCTCAAGATGCGCCCGCGTCAGGCGCGCGGCGCCGCATCGATCTTTGCGCTGGTGGAGGCCGACGGTGGGCGCGAGGCTCGCGAGGCCCTCTGGTCGCACCCGGACATGGTTCCTTCCGAGACGGAGCTGGCTACGCCGGACACCTTCCTCACACTGCGCCGGGCGGCGGCCGAGGAGGACGCGGATATCGACGCCGCACTCAACTCTCTTCTCGATGGAACGCTCGGTTGGGCGGATGGGCTAGAGCCCGGGGACGAGGCCTCGGTCGGCGCGGACGAGGACCCTGAGACACCCACCCCCAAGGGCGAGATGGACTGACGCGTACCGAATCGATCTGACAAGTTATCCACAGATTTTTCAAAACGCCGCGGCGATGATCCATCTCGGTTCATTATGTCTCTAACAGTCACAAACTGAAGGAGACCATCATGAACCTAATGCATCACACGGCGATCCTGTGGCGAGGTCCGGGCAGCGTCCAAATTGGTGGCGACCGCGCCCGACACGTGCGCCTCGACGACCTGCACGCGAGCGACCAGCTCTGGCTCGCCGGCCAGGCCCGACCCGCTCACGCTTGCGACGCTCCGGAGGCCTCACCCGACCTCCTCGCCGCGCTGACCGAGGCGGATCTCGTGGATCATCCCGACCGCCGCCCACTCCTCTCGGTGGGCGTTCTCGGCGCGGTACCCGCCACCCTCCTCGCCCTCCGCTCGTTGGTCGACACCCTCGCGCTGAGGCTCCGCATCGACGCGTCCGCCCTGGTGGACGGCGACTGGGATCACGTGTTCGGTGGCGTGTACACGGGCACGCCTCGCTCGCGCGCGGTGCGCCGAGAACTCGCCTCACTGATCCCACTGCCCGACCTGCACGCCCAGGATGCGCCAGACGTCGCCCTCGTGTCGGCGGATCGGGCGCTCGACCCCGGCATCCCTTTCGAGCTGATGGCCCAAGACACGCCTCACCTGCTCATCACGCGCGGGGAGCACTCCTACGAGATCGGGCCGTTCGTGATTCCCGGCTCCACGCCGTGCTTCCACTGCATCGAGCACGCGCGCGCCGAGCAGGACCCCTACCACCTCACCCACCTGCGAGAACTCGCCCAGTGGCCTCTCGGGCCGCTCCCCCAGCTGGCACACTTCGCGGCAGCCCTGCGGATTGCGCGCCTGCTGCGCGACTTCGCCTCAGGAGCACTCACCCCGCACCTATGCGCCGAGATCGCCACCGTTGACGAGGATGGAACCATCAGCGTCGAACGTGCGACCGGCGCCCACGAATGCGTCTGTGGCATCGACGGCGTGGCCTGCTAGCTCAGGCCCCTTCGTCGACGATAACCTCTTCGCCACGCACCAGTGCGAGCACCGGGGCTGCGAAGCGTTGCACCTTCACGTCACCGATGCCGCGAATCACCCGCAGCTGCGTCGTATTCTTCGGCATGGCCTGGGCGATGTCGCGCAGGGTCTGATCGGTGAACACGGCGAAAGGCGGCACGCCCGCCTGACGCGAGACCTCAAGACGCCACGCCTTGAGACGCCCGAAGAGCTCGATCGCCTGGGGCGATGCCTCCTCCTCGAAAGCCTGGTTGAGGGCGCGGGTGGAGGCACGCGCCTTCTTCTTCGGCGCGCCCACGCCCACTTCCTCGGGCCAGATGCCGTCGAGCAGGCGACTGCGCTTGCGCTTGCCTCGCCCGTCCGAGCCCCGCGAGCGCGCCCACGACAGGGTCAGCAGGTCGCGGGCACGGGTGACGGCCACGTACAGCAGGCGACGCTCCTCCTCGCGTGCGGCCGCGGTCTTTGCGTACGAGATCGGCAGGAGTCCTTCTGCGACGCCGACGAGAAAGACGGCATCCCATTCGAGGCCCTTGGCAGCGTGAATAGTGGCCAGCTCGACTCCGGCCTTGTCCGGTTCGACCTGGTAGGCGACGCGTTCGTCGAGTTCGGCGACGAAGGCGGCGAGCGTGGCCGCCTTGCTGTCATCCGCCCAGCCGACGATCGCGTTCATGTTTGACCAGCGCTCGGAACCCGCCTGGCCGGAGGGTGCCTCGGGGGCCCAGCCGACGCCCGAGAGGACGTCGCGCACGATCTCGCCCACGCTCCCGTCGTCGGTGGCGGCCGCCGCCGCGGCCCGCAAGCGCGAGATCGCGGTACGCACGTCGTCTCGGGCGAAGAAGGGCTTTCCCCCGGCGACAGCCACGGGAATACCGCGCGCGCCCAGCGCCTCTTCGAAGGCCTGGGACTGGCCGTTCGTACGCATGAGGACAGCGATCGAATGGGGTGCCATACCACCCGCAATGAGGTCGGCGATCGACGCTGCGACGCCCTCGGCCTCGGCCCGATCGTCGTCGAAGGTGCGGTAGGTGACCTGGGCGCCGCCGTCGCGCTGACTGGACAGCCGCACCGTTCCCTCACGCTGACTCGAGCGCGCCAGGACGTCGTTCGCCAGACTCACGATCTGCGGGGTCGACCGGTAGTCGCGGGTCAGCTCGACGATGCGCGCCCCCGGATGCTTGCGCCCGAAACCGGTCAAGTAGTCCGGGGAGGCACCCGTGAAGGAGTAAATGGTCTGCGCGACGTCGCCGACGACGCACACGTCGTGTCGCCCACCCAGCCACAGGTCGAGCAGACGCGCCTGGAGGAGGTTGACGTCCTGAAACTCATCGACCACGAATGAGCGATACTGCTTGCGCACGATGGAAGCGACGTCTGCGCGCTCCTGCAGCATGCCGCACAGGTAGATGAGGATGTCCTCAAAGTCGATGACGCCGCGCTCGTTCTTCGCGTCCTCATACACGTCGAGGAGGCGCGCCATGTCACCCGCGTCCAGCCCGGCGGGCACGTCGCGGCGCAAGCGAGCCACGCGCGAGGCGTAGTGCGCGGCGTCGATCATCGACACCTTCGCCCATTCGACCTCGGCCGCAATGTCGCGCACGTTCGTGCGGTCGATCGTGATCCCCAGCCGCGCGGCGGAGGCCGCGACGAGGGAGGCCTTGTGCGGGATGACGTCGGGCAGCGGACCGCCTACGACGGTGGGCCAAAAATGGCGCAGCTGGCGCAGCGCGGCCGAGTGGAAGGTGCGCGCCTGAGCCTTCGGAACCCCCAGCTGGGCCAGTCGGTGGCGCATTTCGAAGGCCGCGCGCTGCGTGAAGGTCACGGCGAGCACGTTGGACGGGTCGAAGGCTCCCACAGCCGCCCCGTACGCGATACGGTACGTGATCGCGCGGGTCTTGCCGGTGCCCGCGCCCGCCAGCACGGCGAGAGGGCCCGCCACCTGCGTGGCGACGGCGCGCTGATCGGGGTCCAGGGCATCCAGCAGTTCCTCGGGGTTCATGGTCCCCATTGTTCCATCGCCCGCCCTCAGTTGCGTCCCGCGCCGTCCGGGCCGCTCGGCAGATCGCCGCCGTACCAGTCCCGAAGAAGCGCGTAGGCGATCGAGGCGCGTCCGGGGGCGCTGATCTCCCCAGATTCAAGCGCGCGCGTCAGCTCGTCACGGCTGTAGAAGCGCGCCCACTCGATCTCCTCGCCGTCCGCCTGCGGGGTCGGGCACGGGGAGGCGGTGCGAGCCCTGTAGCCCATCATCTGCGAGCGCCCGAAGGGCCACGGCTGCGTCGCGACGTAGGTGGGAGTCTCAATCTCGACGCCGACTTCCTCGGATACCTCGCGGGCAACCGCGACGTCCGGGGATTCCCCGGCCTCGACGTAGCCAGCGATGATCGACACGAAGCCTGGCCGCCACAGCGCGTTGTGCGCCAGGAGGACGCGCCCGTCGTGATCCTGGACGAGGACGATGACGGCCGGGTCCTGGCGCGGATATTCAAGCCGGTCGCACGTCTGGCATCGCGCGGCCCATCCGCCGGACACCAGCTGCACCGGCGACCCGCAGCGCGGGCAGAAGCGGTAGTTGGCGTGCCAACCCGCGAGCGCGAGCGCGGTCAGCGCCAGGGCTGCGTCGTCGCCGTCGAGCTGCCACCCAACCGCGCGCAGGTGCTCCCAGCGGCCCCGCACCTCGTCCCGGCTCGTCTCGATCGCGACGACGGAGCGTCCGCGCGCGACCCCGATGAACGAGGCCGTGGCCCCCTCAAGCGCGCGCGTGGCCTCGTCCCCAACCATCCGCCGCAGGACCGGGGTGTCCGAGGACGATGCCTCGGCCTCGTCGAGAAGAACGAAACCGGCACTGTCGACGACGATGACGTCGGCCTCACCGGCACGCACCAGAGCCGCGGGAGCCACGGATTCACGCAGCGCGACGGCCGGATCGACGTGACCGCGAACGAGAGGTAGATCAAGACTCATAACTCCACGGTAACGCGGTGGGCTACCCTAGGCACTATGACAAATACTCCCCTGCGCGCCGATGGGCGCACCCCGTCCCAGCTCCGTCCCGTCTCCATTACCCGCGGTTGGTCGGGTACCGGTGAGGGCTCCGTCCTCATCGAGTTCGGTAACACCCGCGTCCTGTGTGTCGCCTCTTTCACTGAGGGCGTGCCGCGTTGGAAACGTGACTCCGGCGAGGGCTGGGTGACCGGCGAGTACTCAATGCTCCCGCGCGCAACCGAGCAGCGTTCCTCCCGCGAGTCTGTCAAGGGCAAGGTGGGCGGCCGCACCCAGGAAATCTCGCGCCTCATTGGTCGCTCCCTGCGCGGCATCGTCGACGTGTCCGCGCTCGGCGAGAACACGATCGTCCTGGACTGCGACGTTCTGCGCGCCGACGGCGGCACCCGCACCGCGGCGATCACGGGCGCTTACGTGGCCCTGGCCGACGCGGTGACCTGGGCGAAGGAGGAGGGCATCCTCAAGCCCTCCGCTAAGGTCCTCACCGACTCGATCTCCGCGATCTCCGTGGGCGTTATTGACGGCACCCCCATGCTGGATCTGCCCTACGTTGAGGACGTGCGCGCGCAGACCGACATGAACGTCGTCCAGACCGGCGATGGCCGTTTCATCGAGGTGCAGGGCACCGCCGAGCACGCCCCCTTCAACCGCGATGAGCTGGGCGAGCTGCTGGACCTGGCGACGCTGGGTAATGCCCGGCTCGCCCGCGCGCAGAAGCTGGCGCTCGAGGCTCCCCTCATGGAGCGCGTCGAGGTGGCTCCGTGAGCGCGCGCCTGGTCTTCGCGACCTCCAACGCACACAAGGTCAGCGAGCTCGAGGCCATCCTGGCCCCCGCGTGGGAGGGCTTCGAGGCCGGATGCGTGGCTCGCATGAGCGATTTTGACGTGGCCTCCCCCGTCGAGGACGGCGTGACCTTCGAGGAGAACTCCCTGATCAAGGCCCGCGCGCTGGCTCGCGCCACCGGCCTGGCTGCCATCGCCGACGACTCCGGTATCACGGTGGACGTGCTGGGCGGGGCGCCCGGAATCTTCTCCGCGCGCTGGGCCGGCTCCCACGGGGATGACGCGGCGAATCTGCGCCTGCTCATCGATCAGCTCTCCGACGTTCCCGACCGCCACCGCGGTGCGGCCTTCGTGTCGGCCGCTGTCCTCGTCACCCCGGATGGTCGCGAGTTCGTCGAGCGTGGCGAGGTGCACGGCACCTTGACGCGCTCCCCGCGCGGTGAGGGCGGGTTCGGCTACGACCCGATTTTCGTCCCCGAGGGATTCGAGGTCACGACCGCTCAGATGAGCGCGGAACAGAAGAACGCGATCAGCCACCGCGGCATCGCCTTCCGCGCCCTCATGCCCCACATCGTGGAGTACCTGCGCGGCTAACAAGCGGCGCAGACACAGATGTGCCGGGCACCCGAGGGTGTCCGGCACTTGTGTGTTGCGCCCGCAGGCGCACCATCAACGGGCGACGAGGTTGCCGAAGATGGGGCGGTCCATCGAGAACTGCAGGGGGTTGCTCTGTTGGCTCCACCTGCGGTGATGGCTGAGGCGACGAACGAGTGATGCAACGAAACGAGACATTGTGTGCTCCTCTTTGAGTACAGTGCGATGGATCTGTCACCGCGTCGTACTGACATAGTGCGCCTCATTGTCCGTTTTTTCCATCGATGTTTTCTTATTTTTCTGTGAAGCGTATCTTACGGACTTTCCCTTGGCGCAGCTTGGAAAATTCTTGACCAAAGAGGGCTACTTCTCTTAATTATTCAGGCGGTGGATACGGTGAGGGGGCAGGCCGTGGGCCTGCCCCCTCACCACCCCAATTCAGCGAAGAGTCAGCGAGCGCGCGCCAGGCGCGCACGACGCGGCAGGAAGCGGCGCACGTCGAAGAAGCGAACGACCTGCATGATGCGGCGCGCGAGGCGGTCGCGCACGCGCCAGATCATGGTGCAGCCGACGCCGATAAAGATGGCGTTCGTGAGGAAGGACGGCCAGGCCCCGGTGGAGGCACATGCGAGGGCCAGCAGGATGCAGCTGGAGACATTGAGAGAGTGGTAGCGCAGGGAGTCGGGAGCGAAGCGCTTGGAGGAAACCAGGTAGTAGGCGGCGATGGAGGCACCCGCGCCCAACCAACCGAGAACCGGAATTGCGAGAGATGAGATCGTCATGACTCCTATGATGCACCTTCCGCTAGTCAAGCACAATTGAATGGTTCTATAGTTATCTTACAGTTTCACTTAACGAAGGAGTTCGCGTGGATATCGACCCCCGCCGCCTACCTTTCCTTCTGTCCGTCGCGCGTGAAGGCGGCATCGTTGCCGCCGCCGACATCCTCATGGTCTCGCCCTCGGCAGTGTCCCAGCAGATCCAGAAACTTGAGGAGGAAGTCGGCCTCAAGCTCGTCGAGCGCACCACGTCCGGCGCGATTCTCACCCCGGCCGGCACGATCGTCGCCGAGGCCGGCGAGCGCATCAACGCCGACATCGAAGAAGCCCTCAAGGCGCTGCGCCCCCTCACGGGCCAGGTCACGGGAACGGTCACCATCGGGGCGTTCCTAACGATTTGCCGGTCCACCCTCATCCCCGCGCTCCCCGACCTCATGGACGCCCTGCCTGGCGTCGACCTGCGCATCGAGGAAACAGAAGAGACCCCCGGCATGGCCGCGCTGCGCACCGGCCAGTACGACATCCTCGTCATCGAACGAGACGAGGACCCGGGCCTGGCCCCTCGCGGATACACGGACGTCCCCTTCCTCGACGAACCCTGGGTGCTCGTCACCCCGGACTCGGCTCCCCCCATCGGGTCGATCGAAGACCTCGCGGACCTCACCTGGCTGCGCGTCAATCCGGGCAGCAGCGGCGACCACGTCATGCGCCGCATTACGAAGGCGTTCCCAGACACGCGATGGGCACCCCACCTCTACACGACCTACGAGGCCGCTCGCTCCCTCGTGCGCGCCCGCACGGGTTCGACGATCCTTCCAGCCATGGCGCTGGCCGGCGCGCACACCGAGGGCATGCGCATCACGCCCCTTCCCTCGCTGGGCACCCGCAAGATCCTGCTACGCCACAAGAATCACGGATGGTCCGAGGCCTCGGGCCCCGCTCGCGTGGCCGCATACCTGTCGGAGTGGAAGCGCCACAACGCCTCGTACTCGACGTCCGGAGACTGACTGAGGAGCCGCTGCGCCTCGCCTATCGGCGAGGCGAGGGACGGCTCAGAGGCTGACCTGCATCCCCGAGGTCGCGAAGTCGAGGGGACCCGACCAGGTCTGTCGCACTTCGGAGGCCACCCGATCGCGGGGCGTCCAGGGCTGGATGTGGGTCGCGATCATGCGGCCCACTCCGGCTCGCGTGGCGACCTCGCCCGCACGCACGCCGTCCATGTGCATGTCGGGCTCAGCCTCGTCGCTCGTGAAGCCGACCTCACTGAGGAGCACGTCGACGCCGCGCGCCCCCTCGATGATCGTGTCGCACAGGTCGGTGTCACCCGTGTAGAACAGCGACACCAGGCGCTCAGGATCCTCCTCCGAGGGGCCCTCGATGCGCAGACCGAAGGCCTCGACCGGGTGCAGGGCACGGTAGGGGCGGATCGTCATGGGGCCGACCTGGTAGGCCTCGCCCAACTGCATGTGGGTAAAGGCGAATTCAACCTCGTACGCCTCATCGTCCGGAGCGTCTTCGATCTGGCGCACGCGACGCATCGTCTCGGCGGGACCATACAGGGGCAGCGCAGATGCGGCCGCTCCCGGCCCCCACTTGCGGTACACCTGCAGGGAAATGATGTCGCCCATATGGTCGGCGTGACAGTGAGACAGCGCCAGGGCGTCGAGCTCGCACGGGCACACGTGCGCCCACAGCGCGCCGAAGGAACCGGGACCCATATCGCACACGAGCGAGAACGTGCGCTCTTGCCCCGAACGCGGGTCCAGGCCTCGGGCCTGAACAAGGTAGGACGATGCCGGCGACTCCGGGCCAGACATCGAACCGGTGGCGCCGATGACAGTCAGCCTCACGCGATACCACCGCCGGTGTTCACGCGGGCAACGGACCCCACCTCGGGGCCGAGGAAACGGCGAGCCAGGCGCGGGAACGCGTCGGAAGCGCCCGTGGCCAGGAACTGGTGCTGCGGCCCCTCGCCTGCGGGCCACGGGTCATGAAGGAGCCCACGGTCCACGAGCTCGTTGTAGGTGACGTTCGCGGTCGCCTCCGAGGAGGTCACGAGCGTGACGCCCTCGCCCATGATGCGACCGATAACGCCGGTGAGCAGCGGGTAGTGCGTGCACCCCAGGATCAGCGTATCCACGCCCGCCTCCTTCAGCGGCGTCAGATACTCGCGCGCCACGGCCTCGATCTCCTCGCCCGTGGTCACCCCGGCCTCGACGAAGTCGACGAAAGCGGGGCACGCCTGCTGGCTGACCGTCAGCCCGGGGACGGCTGCGAGCGCGCGCAGGTACGCCTCGGACTGGATGGTGGCCTTCGTACCGATGACACCCACGTGGTGGTTACGCGTGGCGATGACGCTCTGGCGCGCGGCCGGAGTGATGACCTCGATGACGGGGATACCGGCATCGATCCAGTAGCGTTCCCGAGCGTCAGCGAGCGCGGCGGCCGTCGCCGTGTTGCAGGCGATGACGAGTGCCTTCACGCCGCGCGAGGCCAGCTCGTCGAGGGCGGACAGCGTCAGCGAGCGCACCTGCGCGATCGCGCGCGGTCCGTATGGCGTGTGCTCGGTGTCGCCCAGGTAGATGATCTCTTCGTCGGGCAGCTTGTCGATGACTGCGCGCGCCACCGTCAGCCCACCTAGGCCCGAGTCGAAAATTCCGATCGGGGCGTTGTTCATGTATCGACCTTATGCGTTACTGGGAATTATTGACGGCTTCTAGGAGTGAGTCCTGCCACCATGTGATGAGCATATAGATGGCGGCGACGGTTTGCGAGCGCTCCCCCGTCGGCTCACTGAGCGCCAATTCTTCGATGCGCTGCGCGTCTTGTTGATCCGATAGGCCCAGCTCACCAGCTAAGCCGAGCCTAATGTCATTGAGAGCGCCCAGCCAGGACCACACGGCCTCGGGCTGGATCCTGAGGGTGTCACTCTCACCGTGGACGATGTGGTCAAGATCGCCAACAATGGCGCGCAAACGGACGGACTTATCGGTGCGCAGAGAATCCTCGGTCAGGGCGCGCAGGCGGCCAGCGTCCTCGTCGTCCTCGCTCATCGAGGGCAACAGCATGCGCAGGGTGCGTTCGCGGGGTTCGTCTCGGCGCTGTTCGGTCTCCGTGGCGGCATTCACCATGGACGAGGTCGCGGCGTACTCACCGGGATCGTCCAAGACGACAAGGACCTCCGAGGCCAGCTGACGCAGGAGGAGCGCCTCGCCGCCGCTCATCGACGAGGCGTAGACACCGTCTCGAAGAGCGAAGCCTTCCATATCCTCAGTCCCGGTCCTCTTCGATGGTGGCGCGTAGACCGTAGGAGTGCATGGCCATGACGTCCGCCTCGATGCGTTCGCGCACGCCCGTGGATACGGTGGCACGCCCGCGCGTATGAACGGCCATCATGAGTTCCTCAGCGCGAGCGGTGGAGTAGCCGAAATACTGGCGAAAGACGGCGCTGACGTAGCTCATGAGGTTGACAGGATCGTCCCACACGACGGCGCGCCAACGCGGCACCGCGGTGGGTGCCTCGTGCGTGCGGGACGCGGGTTGGGAGATCGTTGGCATACGTCAACACTAAGACGTATTTGGGTATCAGGGAAGGAAATTCGCACCCCGGTGACACGCTTCTCAGGGTAGGCTCACAGTATGCCTGCATCGACATCTACTTCATTGCTGACTGATATGTACGAGCTCACGATGCTCGACGCCGCCCTGAAGGATGGCACCGCGCATCGTCGCTGCACCTTCGAGCTGTTTGGGCGCCGCCTGCCCGCCACGCGCCGCTTCGGCGTTGTCGCCGGAACCGGCCGAATTCTCGAGGCCCTGGAACGCTTCGAGTTCGACGCGGAGCAGATCGATTGGTTGAAAGACCAGGGGATCATCTCCGAGGAGGCCGCCCAGTTCCTGGCGTCGTGGCGCTTCACAGGCGACATCTGGGGTTACGCCGAGGGCGAGTGCTATTTCCCCGGTTCTCCCCTGCTGACCGTTGAGGGCACGTTCGCGGACTGTACGCTCCTGGAGACGCTGCTCCTGTCGATCCTCAACCACGATTGCGCGGTGGCGTCGGCGGCCTCGCGTATGACGATCGCCGCCCACGGTCGTCCCTGTATGGACATGGGCGCTCGCCGCGCCCACGAGCGCGCTGCGGTCTCCGCCGCCCGCGCCGCCATCATCGGCGGCTTCCAGGGCACCTCCGATCTTGAGGCCGCCAAGCGCTACGGGATCCGCTGCATCGGCACGGCCGCCCACGCGTTCACGCTCCTGCACGACACCGAGCGCGACGCCTTCGACTCCCAGGTCGCCAAGCTGGGCGCGGGAACGACCCTGCTCGTGGACACCTACGACATCAGGCAGGGCGTCATCAACGCGGTCGAGGCCGCGCGCGCCGCGGGCGGCGAGCTGGGCGCTGTGCGCCTGGATTCGGGCGACCTGGTCGCCGAGGCATTCAAGGTGCGCGGACAGCTCGACGCGATGGGCGCCACCACCACGAAGATCACGGTGACCTCCGACCTGGACGAGTACGCGATCGCCGCCCTGGGTGCGGCCCCCGTGGATTCCTACGGCGTGGGCACCAAGCTCGTGACGGGCTCGGGCGTGCCGACGGCCGCCCTGGTCTACAAGATCGTCCAGCGCGAGGACGCCAATGGGGCCATCGTGTCGGTGGCCAAGAAGGCCGAGTCGAAGTCCACGGTCGGCGGGCGCAAGATCGCCGGCCGAGTCATGGGCGAGGACGGCTACGCGACCGAGGAGCTCCTGCTCGTCGGCACATCCTTCGAGGAGGGCCAGGCTCTGCTGGCCGAGCGCGGCGCCCGCCCGCTGCAGGTCCAGCTGGTGCGCGGCGGCAAGATCGACGCCGAAGCCTGGGGCCCCGAGGCGCTGTCCCGCGCTCAGGAGCGCCACCTGCGCGCCCGCAACGAACTGCCCTACCAGGCATGGCGTCTGTCCGAGGGCGAGGCTGCGATCCCGACGCGCTACGAGCAGGTCGACTGACCCTCAGCTCTCGCTTAACGAAGCCCCGGCCTCGTCCTCCTCAGGAGCGACGAGGCCGGGCTTGTGATGTGTCACGGGTGCCGGGAGCGGCAGGCCGCGTCAGTGACGGCCGACGAACCACTCGCGCAGCAGGGCGATACGCGCCTCGATCTGCTCGGTCGTCGCCTGGGCGACCTCGGGGCCGCCGCAGCGCGAACGCAGGCGCGAATGGATGGTCGCGTGGGTCTCGCCGGAGCGGCGCGACCACGTGGAGACCAGATGCTGGAGCTCCTTGCGCTTGGCGGCACGCAGCTTGTGGGCGGGGATGTCAGCGTTCTCCTCGCGCATCTTGCGCGCCGCGCGGGTCTTCTTCTGCGCGGCAACCTGGTCAGCCTGGCGAGCGCGCAGCAGGGTCGTCACCTGATCGGCGTCCAGTAGGCCGGGAATACCCAGGTATTCCTGCTCTTCCTCGGAGCCGACTTCGGCACCCGCGCCCCACGCGGCTCCGTCGAAGAGGACGCCGTCAAACTCGGCGTCCGCGCCCAGGACCTCGAATTGGGAGAGCAGGTCGGAGGAAGCTTTCTCCTCGCGGTTGGCGGCCGCGACGAGGGCGTCCTCGGGATTCCACAGGTCGTCTTCGCTGGCCTCGTCGCGCTTGGGACGGTCCAGCGCATGGTCGCGTTCAACCTCCATCCCGCCGGCGAGGGTCAGCAGGGGCACGACGGAGGGGATAAAGACGGTGGCCGTCTCGCCGCGGCGACGGGCTCGCACGTAGCGGCCGATCGCCTGGGCGAAGAACAGGGGCGTGGAGGCGTTGGTCGCGTAGACGCCGACCGCGAGGCGGGGCACGTCGACGCCCTCGGACACCATGCGCACGGCGACCATCCACTTGTCGGTGGAGTCGGCGAACTCGGAGATCCGGTCCGAAGCGTCCGCGTCGTCGGACAGGACGATCGTAGGAGCCTTGCCGGTAATGAGGCGCAGGTGGCGGGCGTAGGCGCGCGCGTGCTCCTGGTTGGTGGCGATGACGAGGCCGCCCGCATCGGGCACTGCGCGGCGCACCTCCTCGAGGCGCAGATCGGCGGCTCGCAGGACTGCGGGGATCCACTCGCCCTTGGGGTCCAGCGCGGTGCGCCAGGCCTGCTTCATCATGTCCTTGGTGAGGGGCTCGCCCAGGCGGGCGCTGACCTCGTCGCCCGCGCTGGTGCGCCAGGCCATCTGCCCCGAGTAGGACATGAACAGGACGGGGCGCACGACGCCATCCTTGAGCGCGTCGCCGTAGCCGTACGTGTAGTCGGCGCGCGAACGTCGGATACCCTCATCGTCCTCTTCGTAGGTGACGAAGGGGATCGGAGAGGTGTCAGAACGGAAGGGCGTACCCGTCAGGGCCAGGCGGCGCGTCGCGTCCGTGAAGGCCTCGCGCACGCCGTCGCCCCACGACAGGGAGTCGCCGGCGTGGTGAATCTCGTCGAGGATGACGAGGGTACGGTAGGCCCGGGTGCGCGCCGCGTGAACGGCTGGGTTGGAACCGACCTGCGCATAGGTGACGGCCACGCCGTCGAAGTGCGAGCCGGCAACGCCCTGCGAATTCGTGAAGTCGGGGTCGATGTGGATGCCGAAGCGCGCGGCGCTCGAGGCCCACTGTCCCTTGAGGTGCTCGGTGGGGCACACGACGGTGAGCTTGTCGACGATGCCGCGGGCGATCAGCTCGGTCGCAAGCGTCAGGGCGAAGGTCGTCTTACCCGCGCCCGGGGTCGCGACCGCCAGGAAGTCGCGCGGGGAGGTCGCCATGTAGCGATCCAAGGCAGCGGCCTGCCAGGCGCGCAGCCTGCCAACGGGTGCGCGCCGGGTCGTCTCGCTCACTTGTCGGAGCCCTTTCCACCGTCGGAGAAGGGCCAGTTACGCCCGTTCTTTCCCATCGAGTCGCGCAGTTCCTTGCAGGTGGGGCACACCGGGTACTGCGAGGCGTCGCGGGTGGGGATCCAAACCTTGCCGCACAGGGCGACGACGGGCTGTCCCGTCACCATGGACGAGTTCGCCTTGTCCTTGCGCACGAAGTGGGCGAAGCGGTCGCCGTCCCCGCCGGTGCGCTCCTTGCGGGTCTCGGTACGCTCCAGCAGACCGGTCGAGGACGCGGTGGAGGGACCGGAGGGCGCGGAGGGGCCGGTGGGTTCGTCGAGGGCATTACGCATAGGGACCATTGTACGTGCCTGGGGGTGCTTCCAACGGGTGGCACGCGTGCGCCAGGAGCGAAGAAAGACGTCACAGTAAGGCCCCGGCCTCGCATTGACGAGGCCGGGGCAACCGGATGGGGAACCTATCTCACAGGTGTTCCTTCTCCCAGACCTCCTTGTAGAAGTCCGCGAGCTCGAGCTTGGAGGCGGCGGCCTCGTCGAGGAGCACGGTGACGTCGGGGTGGTGCTGGAGGATGGACGCGGGCCAGCGCTGGGTAACGCCGCCCTCGATCATGGCCTTGACCGCGTCGGCCTTGCCTTCACCCGTGGCGATGAAAATGTGGGCGCGCGAGTCCATGATCGTGCCGAGGCCCTGGGTCACGCAGTGCGTGGGAACCTGGTCGATGTCGCCGTCGAAGAAGCGGGCGTTGTCGCGGCGGGTCTGCTCGGTCAGGACGCCCACGTGGGTGCGCGACGCGAGGGTGCCGCCGGGCTCGTTGAAGCCGATATGGCCGTCCGAGCCGATGCCGAGGACCTGGATGTCGATGCCACCGTCGGCCTTGATGGCCTCGTCGTAGGCGGCAGCGCCGGCCTCGAGGTCATCGCACCAGCCGTCGGGGCCGTGTGCTGCGCCCTCGGGCATGTCGACGAGGTCGACGAGGTTGCGGTGGATGAAGTTCGCGTAACCCTCGTAGTGGTCGCGGGGCAGGCCCACGTACTCGTCGAGATTGTAGGAACGAACCTGGGCAAAGGAGATCTGACCGGCCTCGTAACGGCGCACGAGCTCTGCGTAGAGCTTGAGCGGCGAGGAGCCGGTGGCCAGGCCGAGCACGAAGTTCGGCTTAGCGCGGTACACCTCAAGGATGCGGTCCGCTGCGAGGGATGCGATCTGATCTTCGTCGTTGAAAATTCCAATTCTCATGTGTTTAACCTTACACTGCCGACAGCGATTTGTCAGACGAATCGATGAAGATTTTTCGAAAATGTGTGAGCCACGTTATCCGTGCAGGGCAGCGACGATTCGCTCGACCTCCGCCTGATCGGTTCCCGACGTTCCGGGGGCGCGCATGTGGACCTCTCGCGCCCCGCAAGCCGCCACGACCTCGGCGACGTTATGAGCGCGCAGGCCACCCGACACCAGAATGATGATGTCGTCTCCCCCGCGCTTGACAAGGTGAGCGAGGGCATCCGGCTGCGCAACTGCCGGATCTCCGCCCGTCGTCAGCACGCGGTCGTACCCGAGTTCCATAAGGACGTCGAGGCCCCGATCCTGATCCGCGACCTGATCGAAGCCGCGATGGAAGGTCAGCGGCGCATCCTCGGCCGTGTCCCGCAGGCGCGCAGCCGCATTCACGTCGATGCGCCCATCGCGGGTGATGACGCCGACCACGAAGCCGAGGGGCACCGGCGCTCCCCGACCGATCGACGAGAGAGTCACGATATCGGAGGCGATGCGGTCGACCTCCTCGCGCGTATGGACGAAGTCCCCGGGGCGCGGGCGCACGAGCACCTGAACGCCTCCGGCGGGTGCCACCTCGAGGGCGGCGGCCACCTCGTCGAACGCGGGGGTCAGGCCACCGCACGACAGGTCGGTGCAGATCTCGATGCGATCCGCTCCGCCGTCGCGCGCACGGCGCACGCCCACGGCATCTTCCACGCAAATCTCTACAGTCGTCACGGCTGCCACCTCTCGTAGCACGTCGAGCCGCCCACGCGGGCGGCCAGGATCGCGGCACCCCAGCGTCCGCCCGCTCCCCCAAGGGAGGCGCGAACGATCTCGGGAGCGTCGCGGAATGTCAGCATCGATGCGAATTCCGCTCGCACCGGCGCCAGCAGGTTCTCCCCCGCGTGCGACAGGCCGCCGCCGATGATGATGCGCTCGACGTCGACGGTGAGCGTCATGTGGGTGAGCGACAGGGCGAGGGCGCGCACAGCGGTCCCCCACACTTCGGTCGCCACGGGATCCGTCCCGATGCCAGCCTCGACCGCCTTCGCGCCGATATCCTCGCCGGTCGCCTGCTCGTAGCGCCTCGCGATGCCCTTCGCCGAGGCGTAGACCTCCAGGCACCCGCGCGATCCGCAGCGGCAGGATTCGCCGCCGGGGAAGACGGGCGCGTGCCCGACTTCGCCCGCACTGAACGTCGCGCCGCTCCACAGGTTGTCCCCGAGCATCAGGGCCACGGAGATGCCGGTGCCGATAGGCATCATGAGGAACGACGAGGCACCGCGCCCCGCGCCGAGGAGCCCCTCGGCCAGGCCGGCGGCGCGCCCGTCGTGCATGAGCGCGGTGGGTACGCCCGTGGCCTCCTCGACCGCGCGGGCCAGCTGGACGCCGCGCAGCTCGAGATTCGCCGCGTACACGACGATCCCCCTCGCCTCATCGACGAGGCCGGGGCAAATCAGGCCGAAACCGACCAGTCCTGGGTAGTCGCTCGCGAGGCGCGCACCGATGCGTCCCACCTGCGTGGCCACGGCCTCGCGGTCGGTCGGCTCGTTTCCCTGCGTGAGGATCGCACCTGCCTCATCGACGATCATCCACTTGATAGATGTGCCGCCAATATCGATGCCCGCGAATACCGGACCGGAGGAATCCTTAACGGCGCTCATGGTACGACGACCTGTGCATGCAGATCGGGATCTGCCATATCCGGATCGAAGGGGAACATCGGTCGATCAATCTTGTGGTGGCCGAGGCGGATGAGGTCCTGATCGACGCCGCCGGGGGTCAGCGCCATGAGCCAGCCCTTCTGGGTCTCGTACAGGTCGGGCTCGAGGTAACCGATCTTGACGACAACAACGTCGGCGGTGGTGATGTCCACGCCGAGCAGCTCGAACTGGCTGTACATCGTGTACTGGTTGCGGTTCGTCGTGATGATGAAGCGCAGGCCGCCCGTGCGCAGCAGCGCGGTGTGACCACCCATCGGGTCGTCGGCGAGGGCCTCGACCGTGGCGTGGACGTCCAGCGGCCCGGGCTCGCGGGTGTCGATGTGTCCGCCGACCTCGAGGTCGACCTCGGCACCGACGCCGGCCTCCCACGCGACGGCGACCGCGGCCGGATCAATGATCGACGCGTAGACGACGTCGAGCGTGGCCTCCTGGACGGGCTTCCACTTCAGCAGGGCCGCAAGCGCGACCGTCACGTCGTCGGCACCGCCGGCGCCCGGGTTGTCGCCGGAGTCGGAGATGAAGAAGGGCTTGGGGCCCTCCTCGGCGGCTGCCAGGCACTCCTCCATGGAGGCGACGGGTGCCACGAACTCGAAGCGGTCGTGCACGTCCCAGAAGTACTGGCAGATGCGCTCGGCCTGTTCCTTGACGAGGTCCACGTCGTCACCCGTAACGACGACCGCGCCCTTGCATCGCGGCTGGTCGGCCCACGCGAAGCCAATCCAGATCGCGGCGTCCAAGATGCCGTCCATCTCTTCGATGGGATCGATCATCTTGTAGAGGGACTTGGCAGGTTCGATGCGGGTCGAGGTCTTCTCGCCCGGCAGCAGCACGGGGACGTGGACGAGGGCCTTGACGGGCTTGGGCTGGCCGTTCAGGAGGCGCATGCCCAGGTTGTAGGCGGCACGACGGCGCGACTCGAGGGCGTCCTCGTGGGGTGCGAGGCGGTAGCAGGTGAGGATGTCGCAGCCGTCGAAGAGGTCCTGGGAGACGTTTCCGTGCAGGTCCATCGAGGCGCTGACCATGGGCTCGGGGCCGATAACGCCGCGGATGGCGTTGATGAGATCGCCCTCGGCGTCGTCCATGCCCTGGACGCTCATGGCGCCGTGGATGTCGAAGAAGAGGCCATCGAGGGGGCCGGCGGCCGCGAGGCCCTCAAGGATCTCGGCCTTCCAGGCGTCGTAGGCTCCGCGCTCGACGACACCGCCGGGCAGGGCGCGCGAGTGCAGGACGGGAATCCACTCGATCTGGGTGGCCCAGTCCTCGTCACGCCAGTAGAAGCGCTCCATCAGCTGCTCGCCGCGCGTGACGATGAAGTCGTCGGCAGTCGAGATGTAGGGGGTGAACGTCGAGGATTCGATGTGGATACCGGCGACCGCGATGCGGGGCTTGGTCATGAGCGATTCTCCTTTGAGATCTTTGAGGGGGTGAGTGTCGAGAGCCCCCAGAGCGCCGCTTCGCGCCCTGATCGAGACGATTCGATCACGAGGTGTTCCATGATCGAGGGGAGGCAGGATTGGTGGAGTGCGGCGCGCACTCCGGCAGTGAAGGCATCGACGGCGGAGAGTGCTCCACCGACGATGACTCCCTGAGGAGCCAGGAAGGACACGAGGTGGGCGACGCAGTGGCCCAGGAGGGTACCCGCCTGGCGGATGGCCGTCGCAACTTCGGGGATGCCGTCGCGCGCGGCGGCCAGAAGCTGTTCGTTGTTCTCATAGACGAGGCCGGCGGCGGCCAGGTCTGCTCGGATCGAGTCGGCGGACGCGATCGTCTCGAGACATCCGACGTTGCCGCACTTGCAGGGGCGACCCGCGGCGGCCTCGACGGGGATGTGTGAGATGTCCCCGGCCAGTCCGTCCTGCCCCACCTGCGGGACGCCGTCGACGAGGTAGGCACCACCGATGGCAGAACCAGCCTTGACGTAGATGAGCGTATCGATAGCGCTCACGCCCTGAAGACGATGCCGGTAGACGGATTCGCCGATGGCTCCCGCGCGCGCGTCGTTTTCGATGAGGGCGGGCAGTCCGCACTGCTCGGTGACGGCCTCGGCGACGTTGATACCGTCCCACCCGGGCATGCGGGCGGGGCGGATCACACGCGAGCGCTCGGCGTCCACGGGACCCGGAACCGCCAGGGCGATGCCACCGACCCGCACGCCGGCAGCTTCTTCCTGACGGAACACCTCGTCCATGACGGCGTCGAGCACCGCCTGGGGGCCTTCCGCGATGTCGATAAGGAGGCTCGATGCCTGCCCGACTCCGCGGGTGGGGTCCGTCAGGGCGACGAGGCCGTGGTGGGCTCCCAGCTCGACGAGGGCGAGCGCTCCGGCGCCGTCGGACGTGACGAGGCGTCGTGCGCGCCGCCCGCCCGTGGACACAGACTGTTCCGCTTCCGCGATGACCCCGGCTTCGACGAGGCGAGACACAGCGGCCGACACCGTTGATGGTGCGAGGCCCGTTTGCTTGACAATCGCGGGCCTGGTGTCCGCTTGACCGGACCCAATCAGCGTCAGGACGGTCTCGTCGACATCATGCGTGGCCATGACACCTCCTCTGAGTACGTATGCAGTAACTACAACGTTACACTGCGCTCACCGTTGAGAACATAATTAATTATGCCTCACCGAAGAAAGTTCGACACTTCTTTCGTCGAAATTTATTGTTATTTTTTCGTAACATTCCACATTTTGGCCAAAGTGGCAACATTCGCCAACAAACTGTCATATGATGAATGTCATCTGACAGGGTTGTCATCCGTCAGTGTCCCTGATCAACGTTGATTTGGAGCAGTCATGAACCTTAGAAAGAAGCGGTGGATGGTCACCGGCGCGGCCCTCGCAATGGTCGCATCCCTCGGCCTGTCCGCCTGCGGCGGCAGCAACCGCGCGACCACCTCCGAAACCGGAAAGAACGAGGTCACGATGGCCTCACGTACCCCCAACTGGATCTTCCCGGTCTCAGCAAAGGGCTACACACAGGGCGAGAACGGCCAGTTCATCCAGGCGATGTACCGTCCCCTCTTCGCCTACAAGTCCACCTCCGACACCCCCTACAAAATCAACCTGCCCAAGTCCCTGGGCACGGTCCCCGAGGTCTCTGAGGACGGCCTGACCTACACGATTAAGCTGCGCGACGACGCCAAGTGGTCCGACGGCACGCCCGTCACCACGCGCGACATCGAGTTCTGGTGGAACCTCGTCACCAACAACAAGGACGAATGGGCCTCCTACAAGAAGGGCTTCTTCCCCGACGGTGCCGATCTGAAGATCGTCGACGACCACACCTTCTCGATCACCACTGAAGAGAAGTTCGCCCCGGCCTGGTTCATTGACAACCAGATCAACAAGGTCGCCCTGCTCCCCCAGCACGCCTGGGACAAGACCAGCGCCGACGAGACCGTCTCCGACCTGGACCGCACACCCGAGGGCGCGCAGGCAGTCTTCGCCTACCTGCAGGGCGAGGCCAAGAACCTCTCTACCTACGCCACCAACCCACTGTGGCAGACGGTGAACGGCCCATGGAAGCTCTCCTCCTTCACCCCCGACCAGGGCCTCGAACTCGTTCCCAACGAGAACTACTGGGGCGAGGACAAGCCCAAGATCGACAAGCTCATCTACAAGGCTTTCACGGGTGACGACGCCGAGTTCAACTCCGTGCGTTCGGGTGCCATCGACTTCGGCTACATCCCGGCCGCACAGTACAACCAGCGCAAGGCCGTCGAGGACAAGGGCTACAACGTCTTCCTGTGGCCCGGCAACACCATCACCTACCTGGCCCTGAACTTCCACGAGAAGGCCCCCGGCTCAAAGTTCATCAACCAGAAGTACATTCGCCAGGCGATGCAGCAGCTCATTGACCAGCCGACCCTGTCTGAGAAGATCTGGTCCGGCACTGCTTCCCCGACCTGTGGCCCCGTCCCGATGGCCGCCGACAAGGTCGGCACCACCGAGGGCTGCGTCTACAAGTTCGATCCGGATGCCGCGAAGAAGCTCCTCGAGGACCACGGCTGGAAGATTGTTCCCGACGGTGCCAGCACCTGCGAGAATCCCGGCACCGGCGAAGGCCAGTGCGGCGAGGGCATCGAGGCCGGTGACGCACTGACCTTCAAGCTCATCTCCCAGTCGGGCTTCGTCTCCACGCACCAGATGTTCGAGGAGATCATCTCCCAGTTCGGCAAGCTCGGCATCAAGATCGACATGAACGAGGTCCCCGACTCGGTCGGCGCCTCGCAGGCGTGCGACGACGAGACCCCCTGCACCTGGGACCTGTCCTTCTTCGGATCCCAGACCTCGTGGGGCTTCCCGATCTACGCCTCCGGCGAGCGCCTCTTCGCCACTGACGCTCCCGTCAACCTCGGCCAGTACTCCAACCCCGAGGCCGACAGGCTCATCGAAGAGTCGACCCGATCCTCCGAGCCCGACGCTCTCCAGGCATACAACGACTACCTCGCGGAGGACCTCCCCGTTCTGTGGATGCCCAACCCGTACTACCAGATCACCGCGGTGAAGAAGACGCTCGACCTCGGCGACATCGACGCCACCGGCGACACCTGGCCCGAGGATTGGTCGTGGTCGACCGAAGGTAAGTAAACCTTCGCCTTGACGCCTCACGGGGCAGGTGCCCGCACCCGCACATGCGGGCGCCTGCCCCCCTTACTGTGGAGTTCGCAATGATCCAATTCATCCTCAAACGCCTCGGCCAGGCAGTCGTCGTCGTCTTCCTGGTCACCATCATCACCTTCATCCTCCTCCAGTCGCAGCCGGGCGGCGCAGCCCGAGCGGCACTCGGTAAGGATGCGACCCAAGAACAGCTCGCAGCCTTCGACCACGAAAACGGATACGACCGGCCGATCGCCGAGCAGTACGTCAACTACCTGAACAAAATTGCGCACGGCGACTTCGGCTACTCCTACCAGCACAACCAGTCTGTCAACGACCTGCTGGCGGCCCGCCTGCCGCGCACCATCTTCCTGTCCCTCCTGTCCACCATTCTGGCTCTCATCGTCGCGATCCCCCTGGGCGTGTGGCAGGCCGTCAAAAGAAATAAAGCGCCCGACTACATCGTGACGATCGCGTGTCTGCTGGCCTACTCGACGCCGATCTTCTTCGCGGGCCTCCTCCTCATCGTCCTCTTCTCCCAGGTGTGGCCCATCCTGCCAAACGATGCGCCGCAGGGCGAGTCCCTGTCGGTCATGTGGGAGCAGTGGGATCACCTGATTCTGCCCGTGTGCGCCCTCTCGATTGGAACGATCGCCGCCTACGCGCGCTACGTACGATCCTCCATGGTGGATAACCTCAACGAGCAGTACGTGCGCACCGCACGCGCGAAGGGCCTGTCGGAGTTCCGCGTCGTCTTCGTTCACACGCTGCGCAACGCCATGTTCCCCGTCATCACGATGATCGGCCTCTACATCCCCGCGATGTTCTGCGGTGCCCTCGTCATCGAGACGCTCTTCAACTTCAACGGCATGGGCTACCTGTACTACCAGGCGACCGGCAGGCGCGACTACCCGATTCTCCTCGGCGTCGCCCTGATCGTCTCCTTCGCGACCGTCATCGGCGCGCTCCTGGCAGACTTCCTCTACGCCCTCGCTGATCCCCGTATCCGACTGGCAGGACGTGCCAAATGACCACCGCAACCGCACCCATCGCTGCGCCGGCCAAGGCGCGCACCGCCCGCAAGTCGACAAAGCTGCAGGGCCTGCAGGTCTTCATGGAGAACAAGCTCGCCGTCTTCGGCGTATGCCTGCTCCTCATCCTGATGGCCTTCTCGTTCATCGGCCCGATGTTCTACGTGACCGACCAGATCCACACGGACCTGGCGAACTCGGCACTCCCCCCCTCCGCCGAGCACCCGCTCGGCACCGACATGGTCGGTTACGACCAGCTCGGACGCCTCATGAAGGGCGGCCAGACCTCGATTATCGTCGGCCTCTTCGCCGGCATCTTCGCCACCACGATCGGCACGCTGTACGGCGCAATCGCCGGCTTCGTGGGCGGCTGGATCGACGCGATCATGATGCGCCTCGTTGACGCGCTCATGTCCGTGCCCGTCCTGTTCCTCTTCATGCTGATCGCCACGATGATCCCGCCGACCGTCCCGGTCCTCATCATCATCATTTCGGCCCTATCCTGGCTGGGAACATCCCGATTGATTCGAGGCGAGGCCCTATCCCTACGCACGCGCGAGTACGTCGTCGCGATGCGTGGCATGGGCGGCTCGATGCCTCGAGCGATCCGGACGCATATCGTCCGTAACACGATCGGTACCGTCATCGTCAACGCGACCTTCCAGGTCGCAGACGCCGTCCTCTACGTCGCCTACCTGTCGTTCCTCGGCCTGGGCGCGCAGCCTCCCGCCACTGACTGGGGTGCCATGCTCTCCAACAGCCAGTCGCACATCTACTCGGGCAACTGGTGGCTGCTCTACCCGCCGGGCGTCCTTATCATCCTCCTGGTCCTGTCGTTCAACTTCATCGGCGACGGCCTGCGTGACGCCTTCGAAGTTCGACTGCGCAAGAGGTGAGCACTGAACTATGAATACTCCACTCCTTCAGATCAACGATCTGCACACCGACATTGAGATCCGCTCCGGCGTGGTTCGTGCCCTCTCGGGCGTCAACCTGCACGTGAACCCGGGCGAAACCCTGGGCATCGTGGGCGAGTCCGGTTCCGGCAAGACCATGACGGCCCTATCCCTCATGGGCCTGCTCCCCCAGGGCGGCAAGGTCTCCTCCGGCTCGATCATCCTTGACGGCCAGGACCTGACGAAGATGCCGCTGCATCTGAAGCGCAAGATGCGTGGCACGAAGGTCGGCATGATCTTCCAGGATCCGCTCACCTCCCTGAACCCGACCATGAAGATCGGCCTTCAGGTGTGCGAGCCGCTGCGCGTGCACGAGAAGCTCTCGAAGAGGGAAGCCCTCGCACGCGCCGTCGAGATCCTCAAGCGCGTCGGCATGCCTCGTCCCGAGGTGGTCATCAACAACTACCCGCACCAGCTCTCGGGCGGCATGCGCCAGCGCGTCATGATCGCCATGGCCCTTGTATGCAAGCCGCGTATCCTCATCGCGGACGAGCCCACGACGGCCCTGGACGTGACGACGCAGATGCAGATCCTCGACCTCATCGACGAGCTGCGCGACGAGTACAAGATGGGCGTCATCCTCATCACCCACGACCTGGGTGTCGTGGCTGGCCACACCGATCGTGTCGCCGTCATGTACGCCGGCCGCATCGTCGAGACAGCACCGACGAAGACGCTGTTTACCGAGCCGAAGCACCGCTACACGAGCTCGCTGATGGCGGCCCTGCCCGAGCGCGCCCTCGCGGCCGGTACCAAGCTCTTCTCGATTCCGGGCGCTCCCCCGTCGCTAACCAACCTGCCGAAGGGCTGCCGCTTCGCGGCCCGCTGCCTGTGGGCCACCGACGAGTGCCTCGCCGACTACCCGGAGCTGAGCGGGGACGAGAAGCACACCTTCTCCTGCTTCCACCCGGTGCAGGAAGGCGACGAGTCCCCCGCGGTTCTCCAAGCCATGCTGGATTCCGGCAAAGCCGAGGACGCGGCCGACGCCACCGCGCAGATCTCCGACGAGGTACTGCTCAACGTCAAGGAGGCCTCGCGCGAGTACGAGTCGTCAGGCTCCGGCTTCTTTAAGCGCGATAAGGGTGTCGTTTCCGCCGTCGACCGCGTGTCCATCACGGTCAATAAGGGCGAGACCTACGGCCTCGTCGGCGAGTCCGGCTGCGGCAAGTCCACCGTTGGCCGCCTCATCGCCGGTCTCGAGCGCCCGTCGGGTGGCACCATCGAACTCGATGGACGCGACCTGGCCACGCTCAAGGGACGCGACGCTGTGCGCATCCACCGCGACGTGCAGATGATGTTCCAGGACTCCTACGCGGCAATGGACCCGCGCATGCGCATCGACCAGATCCTGGCCGAGCCCATGAGCATCCAAAAGACCGGCAACGCTCGCCAGATCGCCGAGCGCATCATGGAGATCCTCGAACAGGTGGGCCTGACCGAGGAGATCCTGGACCGCTACCCGCACGAGTTCTCGGGCGGACAGCTCCAGCGCATCGGCTTCGCCCGTTCGCTGACACTGGCCCCCGACCTGATCGTGGCGGACGAGCCCGTCTCCGCGCTTGACGTCTCCGTCCAGGCACAGGTCCTTAACCTCATGAAGGACCTGCAGCAGGAGCTAGGCCTGTCCTACCTGTTCATCAGCCACGACCTGGCGGTCGTTCAGTACATGGCGGACCGCATCGGCGTCATGTACCTGGGTCGCATCGTCGAGGAGGGCCCCGCTCACGAGGTCGTCAACAACCCGAAGCACCCCTACACGAAGGCGCTCATCGACTCGATCCCCGTTCCGGACCCCGAGTTCGTGCACGACGAGAGCGCCATCAAGCTCACTGGAGAGCCGCCGAGCGCCGTCAACCCACCCGAGGGTTGCCGCTTCCGCCCGCGCTGCCCGTTCGCTGGCGAGGAGTGCAAGGTGCAGCCCATGCTCACCGATGAGACGCACCGCGTGGCGTGCCACCACCCGCTCCTGACGCTGAGCGTCAAGGAAGAGGTGAACGCTTAACACACACGTTCATGCGAACTCCATGCGTTGCCCCCGGCCCGCTGATGCGGGCCGGGGGCAACGTTATGCGCGACAGCTAGATCAACGGGCCGCTATGCGCGTCTGAAGGGCGCAGGGATGCGTCGCCCTCCTGATGCCCGCCGCTGTTCCATCGCGGTGCGTTGGGATTATAGGACAAAACGTGCTGGCCGCGGTTCGGCCCCACGCATCGTCGAGGGCGAGGCGTTGGGCTAGTGTGCTCGCGCCGCTGCGCCTCAGACAGGATGCGCCCCAGCGCGAAGATTCCACCTGATCGGGAGCATTCAACCCGTTAGGGAAGATTCCACCCGATCAGAAGGGGTTGTATCTTCCCGATCGGGTGTAACACCTCATCGGCAACAAGCGCCATCTCGGAGCTGGCCGCTCATGACCTTCCCCGTCATTGCTGGCGACACCCTACCGGCGTTTATCGGCACCCTGCCGGGCAGTCATGCACTAGTGAGGGAATATGACACCAGGGGTAATGGCGGGGGTTTTGCAGCATTAGGAGCCTCTCTTCGGCGTGTCGCCGGCGTGTCGCGCCCCTAATGGCGCAAATCCCCCCGTTTGGTGGCGGTGAGGTCACGGTTCGGGGCGGTAAGGCGCCCAAATCGCAGATCACCTCGGCGAAAAACACTGAAAATAGGGGGTTGCGGCTGAGGTGGTCTACGTTTTGGGCACAACGGCGCCTGGCCTGGTGTGTTGGTCGCACGCGAACCGCTGAATACGCACGTCAACCCCATGATACGCACGTAAACCTCTAGATGTGCGCGTGGGCGGCGCTGCCCACGCGCACATCATCGGGTTAACGTGCGAGGTGTCGCACCCACTCGCATGTCATCGGGCCCACGTGCGCATTAGCGGGCACACGTCCGCGGCGAAGAGCACAGGGCCGCAGAGACGCCTGTGGGGCACGACCACGCGGTCGTGCCCCACACGCTATTCGCTAGTGTCAGCGCGTCACTTGGAGACGGCCTTCTTCAGCGTGGAGCCAGCGGAGAGCTTCACACCGTAGCCAGCGGGGATCTTGATCTCTTCGCCGGTGCGGGGGTTACGGCCGGTGCGGGCGGCGCGCTCAACACGCTCGACGGAGAGCAGACCGGTCACCTTGACGGCCTCGCCCTTGGCCAGGGACTCAACGAGGACGGCCTGGAAGGCGGCCAGGGCCTCGTCGGCCTTCGCCTTGGTCAGGTCGGCGCGTTCGGCAATCTGAGCGACAAGCTCGGTACGGTTCACGGACATTGAGAAACCTCATTCCTGTTCGTTCTTGGTTACCACTGTCGTGGCCACGAATGACACACTACGAAATCTTTGGCGTTTTTGCCGACTTTAGGGCCAGATTTCGCGGATTTCACGAAAATATCTCGTTTTTTTGCTCAAATACCGTCATTTCTGTGTGACAGCTCACTCAAACTTGCCGAGCGGTTGCAATTCTGCGGAAGTCAAATGCGTCTCCACCGGCGCGTTTTTCGGTAATAGAAACTTCGCCCCACACTGAGGACGCACCCCTCTCATTAGACCTGACAAACGCACCCGGACGCGCTACAGACACCACGGGTACACACGAGGGCGGGGAGCGACCGCGTGGCCGTTCCCCGCCCTCATGAGAAGCTTCTCGATACCTCAGGACGAGGCGCGCTGCTTATTCCAAACGTCGAAAGCGACGGCCAGGAGCAGGACGGCCCCCTTGACGATCTGCTGGGTGGAGGTGGAGGCACCCATAAGCTGCATACCGTTAGACATGACAGCCATGATGAGGCCACCGATGAGGGCACCGGACAGACGTCCGATACCACCGGTCGTCGACGCGCCACCGATGAAGCAGGCGGCGATCGCGTCAAGCTCGAACATGTTGCCCGCCGAAGGCTGCGCGCCGTTCATACGCGCCGAGTAGACGACGCCCGCAATACCCGCGAGGAAGCCCATGTTGACGTAGCACCAGAAGGTGACCTTCTTGACGTTGATGCCCGACAGGGCGGCGGCGGACTTGTTGCCACCGATCGCGTACACATCGCGGCCGAACATCGTTGAGGATGCAAGGGTTCCGTAGACGAGCACGAGGATAGCCAGGAGGATCAGCACGATGGGCAGACCACGCTCGATGGAGAGCTTGTAGGCGAACCACATGACGACGATAGCGGTGAGCACGATCTTCGCGATGAAGAGCCACATCGCCTCGACCGCCTGGTTGTAGGAGATGCGGGCGCGGCGGGTGCGCACCTGCTGGTAGGCAAATCCTGCCACGCCGATGCCGAAGATCACCAGGGTGAAGACGTCGAAGCCGTTACCGCCCAGGAGACCGTTGAGGAAGCCGTTGGCGATGTTGTAGTAGCCCTTGGGGAAGGGCGACAGCGAAACATTGTCGAGGACCTGGTAGGTCAGGCCACGGAACAGGAGCATGCCTGCCAGCGTGACGATGAATCCGGGGATGCCCACGTAGGCGACCCAGAAGCCCTGGAATGCACCGATCAGGATGCCCATAACGAGGGCGGCAACAACGCCCACCCACCAGGGGTAGCCCTGCTTGATGACGAGGACACCACTGAGCGCACCCGTGACGGCCACGACCGAGCCGACGGAAAGGTCGATCTGGGCCAGGACGATGACGAAGAGCATACCGATCGCGAGGATCAGGATGTAGGAGTACTGCAGGACGATGTTCGTCAGGTTGCCCGACGAGAGGAAGGTGTCGGGGTTGAACGCCCAGAAGAGGACGACGATGGCGATGAACGCGATGAAGATGCCGCCCTGACGCAGGTTGGCCTTCAGCGTGTCAACCAGGCTGATTTCGGCGGTCATTTCTGGTCCTCCCTTGCGGGTTCGATAGTCATGAGTTCCATGAGGTTCTCCTGGGTGGCGTCTTCGGCCTTGACCTCGCCGGTGATGCGGCCGTACGCCAGGGTATAGATACGGTCCGAGACGCCGAGGACTTCCTCGAGTTCGGAGGAGATGACGATGACGGCCTTGCCTTCTTCGACCATCTTGTTGATAAGGGTGTAGATCTCGAACTTCGCGCCAACGTCGATGCCGCGCGTGGGTTCGTCAAGAATGAGGACGTCTGCATCCGTGTAGAGCCACTTGGACAGAACGACCTTCTGCTGGTTGCCGCCCGACAGGGATCCCGTCTTTTGGAGGACCGAGTTGGAGCGAATGTTCATTCGATCCTTATAGTCGGCGGCGACCGCCAGTTCCTTGTGTCCATCGACGAGGCCTCGGCGCGAGAGCTTAAACAGGCCGGCGGTGGCCACGTTGTGCCGGATGTCGTCGATGAGGTTCAGGCCGTATTGCTTGCGGTCCTCGGTCGCGTAGGCAATGCCGTTCTTGATCGCGTCCGAGACGGACTTGACCGTGATCTCTTTGCCATCCTTGAAGAGCTTGCCCGAAATGCGCGTACCGAAGGAGCGCCCAAAGATACTCATCGCGAGCTCGGTACGTCCGGCACCCATGAGGCCGGCGATGCCCACGACCTCGCCGTGACGCACGTTGAAGGAAGCACCGGAGATCACGACGCGCCCCGCCTGGGTCGGGTGATAGACGGTCCAGTCTTCCACACGGAAGACCTCCTCGCCGATCTCCACATTGCGCTCGGGGTATCGCTGAGTGAGGTCGCGGCCCACCATGAGCGAGATGATCTTGCCCTGGGTGGACGCGGGGTCCTTCATGTCGATCGTCTCGATGGTCTGGCCGTCGCGCAGGATCGTCGTGCGATCGGCGATCTCGGCAATCTCACCGAGCTTGTGGGAGATGATGACGATAGCAACGCCCTGGTCGCGCAGGCTGCGCACGAGGTCGAGGAGCTGAGCCGAGTCGTTGTCGTTGAGGGCAGCGGTGGGCTCGTCCAGGATCAGCAGGCGCACGTCCTTCGACAGGGCCTTGCCGATCTCGATGAGCTGCTGCTTACCCACGCCGAGGGTGCCGACCTGAGTCGTCACGTTCTCCTTCAGGCCGACCTTTTCCAGGACCTTCTCAGCGCGATGGTTGACCTCGTGCCAGTCAATGAGGCCGAGCTTGCGGGGCTTGTCAGCGCCCAGGAAGATGTTTTCCGCGATCGACAGGTAGGGAACGAGGGCCAGCTCCTGGTGGATGATGCCAATGCCGAGCGCCTCGGAGTCCTTGATGGAGCGGAATTGGACTTCCTTGCCATCGAAGATGATGGTGCCGTCGTACTGCCCGTGGGGGTAGACGCCGGAGAGAACCTTCATGAGGGTGGACTTGCCGGCGCCGTTTTCGCCACACAGGGCGTGGACTTCGCCGGGGCGGACATCAAGGTTGACATGCTTGAGGACTGGCACGCCATTGAAGCCCTTGTCGATGTCGCGCATTTCCAAAATGTTCTGCGTCATGTTTGCATTCCTCGAATCGGAAGGGGTGGGGTGCGGGGCATGTGCCCCGCACCCCGTCGTCGCTTACTTCTTCACGACGCCCGCATCAACGTCGGCCTGAGTGAAGTAACCGGAGTCGATGAGCTTTTCCTTGAGGTTGTCCGCGTAGATGGTCTCGACCTCGAGCAGGTAGGAAGGCACGACCTTCACACCGTTGTTGTAGGTGGTGGTGTCGTTAGCCTCGGGCTCCTTGCCTTCAGCCATCGCCTTGACGACCGTCACGGCCTGGGCTGCCAGGGTACGGGTGTCCTTGAAGATCGTGGACTGCTGGATGCCGTCGTTGATCATCTTGACGGAGGCAATCTCGGCGTCCTGGCCGGTCACGATGGGCAGGCCATCCTTGATGGTGGGGCCGTAGCCGGCGCCCTGGAGGGCGGTGATGATGCCACGGGAGATGCCATCGAAGGGCGAGAGAACGCCAGCGAGAGGCTCAGAGCCGCCGCCGTAGGTCGAGGTCAGCAGGTCCTCCATGCGCTTCTGGGCGACTTCCTGCTGCCAACGCAGGATGGCGACCTGGTCGAAGCTGGTCTGGCCGGACTTCACGACGAGGGTGCCGTCGTCAAGGTAGGGCTTGAGGACGCTCATGGCGCCATCGAAGAAGAACTTGGCGTTGTTATCGTCGGGCGAACCGGCGAAGAGCTCGATGTTGAGCGGGCCCTTGGGGGCATTATCGAGCTTCTTGCCATCCCTGTCGGTCAGGCCCAGGCCGTACAGCAGGGCGTTGCCCTGTGCGACGCCGACCTTGAAGTTGTCGAAGGAGACGTAGAAGTCAACGTTCTCGTTGTCGCGGATGAGGCGGTCGTAGGCGATGACCGGGATGTTCTTCGCTCCGGCGGTGTCGAGCTGGCTCGACAGGGCCGTGCCGTCGATGGAGGCGATGACCAGGATGGTGGCACCGTTGGTGATCATCTGGTCGATCTGCTGGGTCTGGGTGGGGATGTCGTCGTTCGCGAACTGGAGGTCGACCTCGTATCCGGCTGCCTCCAGGCCTTCCTTCACCGCGTTGCCGTCGGCGATCCAGCGCTCCGAGGTCTGGGTGGGCATCGCGACGCCGACCTTGACCTTGCCGCCGTTCGAGGCCGCAGAGCCACTATCGGACCCGGAAGCGCCGCCACCGGCACCGCCGCCTGCGCATCCGCTCAGCGCAAGGGCACCGGCCGCAAAAGTGGCCGCAACCGTTGCCATCTTTCCAAAGAAACCACGTGTCTTCATGGAATATCTCCTGTTAATGTCCTCGACATCACTGTCGATGAGTGTCACGTCTCCACACATCCGTCGTGTGGTCTGACAACTTTTACCATATGAGAGAGGTGTCACCCTCGCATCGCCCAATTGATAACGTTCCGATAACAATTGTTAACGTTCACAATTTTAAGAACGGACATATGCGCAAAGAAATACCTCGGGAGTGCGCCACGCAAACACGTCACACTCCCGAGGACACAGTGTTTTACAGCCCCTCGGCGAGGCGGTGGTACGCCTGGTTCCAGCGCACACCCGAGGCGAAGTCGCGCCGCGTCGTCGACTCGTCGATGACGACGATTTCCATGTGCGCCAGCGCCGCGAAGTTCTCCCACACCTCAGGCTCGATCTGCGTCGACATGCACGTGTGATGCGCCCCGCCAGCCGTCAGCCACGCCTCGACGGAGGTGTAGAAGTCGGGTTCGGGGATCCACATCGCGCGGGCGACCGGAAGCTTAGGCATCGGCTGGGGAGGCTCGATGACATTGACGATGTTCGCGGTGAGGCGGAAGCGGTCGCGCATGTCGGACATGGCGACGACGACGCCGCGTCCCGGGGCCGCATCGAAGACCATGCGGACGGGATCCTCGCGATCCCCGATGCCCAGGGGGTGAATCTCGATGCGCGGACGGGCATTCGCGAGCGAGGGGCACACCTCGAGCATGTGGGCACCCAGGATCATCTCGGCACCCTCGACGAGGTTGTAGGTGTAGTCCTCCATGAGGGAGGCGCCACCGGGCAGCCCCTCCCCCATCACCTTCGCGGCGCGCACGAGGACCGCGGTCTTCCAGTCCCCCTCGGCGCTGAAGCCGTAACCGGCCTCGGTCAGGCGCTGCACGGCCAAGCCGGGGAGCTGGCGGAGCCCGCCAAGGTCTTCGAAGTTGGTCGTGAAAGCCTTCGCCCCGCGCTCCTCAAGGAAGGTCCGCAGCGCAATCTCCTCGCGCGCGGCGTAGCGCAGCGATTCCGCGCGATCCCCACCCGGAGCCAGCTCGGGGGCAACGTCGTAACGCTCGCAGTATTGCGCCACGAGGGCGTCAATGGCGGCCTCGTCCACGGCGTCAACGACGGCGACGAGGTCGTTGACCGACCACGTGTTGACCGAGACGCCGAGGCGACGCTCAGCCTCGGTCTTATCTCCCTCCGTGACGGCCACGTTGCGCATGTTGTCGCCGAAGCGCACGACGCGCAGCTCGTTGGTCGCCGCGAAACCGCCGGCCGCGCGCACCCAGTTGGCGACCCGGCGACGCGTGTTTTCCTGCGAGGCATGACCGACCACGGTGGCGCGGGCCAGACCCAAGCGCGTGAGAATGTACGCGTATTCGCGATCCCCGTGCGCCGCCTGGTTCAGGTTCATGAAGTCCATGTCGATGCTGTCCCAGGGGATCTCGACATTGGCCTGGGTCGCCAGGTGCAGCAGGGGCTTGCGCAGAACCTCGAGGCCTCGGATCCACATCTTCGCGGGGCTGAAAGTGTGCATCCAGGAGATGACGCCGAGGACGCGATCGTCCGCGCTGGCCTCGAGCATCGCTCGCTTGATGGAATCGGAATCCTTCAAGACGGGCTTCCACACGATCGGGGCGGGAAGCAGGTCAGATTCGTTGAGCAGGCGCACAACCTCGCGGGACTGCTCGGCGACCTGCGCCAGCGTTTCCTCGCCGTACAGGTCCTGGCTGCCGGTGACGAACCAGACCTCGCGGCCCTCGTAGAAACTGGTCACGGTGAAATCTCCTTCGATGTCAGTGCTGTCCGTAGACGTTTTGGTAGCGGTCGTAGAGGGAATCGATGTAATGCTGTTCGATGGGAACGAGGGGACCGCCCGCGCGGGCAACGTGCACGGTCTTGGCGACCTCCTCGACCATGACGGCGGCCTTGACGGCGGCTCGGGCGTCGCGCCCAATCGTGAAGGGGCCGTGGTTGCGCATGAGGACCGCCGGCGAGCGCGATTCGCGCAGGGTCTCAACAATGCCGCGCCCGATGGAATCATCACCGATGAGGGCGAAAGGACCGACGGGGACCGGGCCGCCGAACTCGTCGCCCATCATGGTCAGGACGCAGGGAATCTCCTCGCCGCGCGCAGCCCAGGCGGTGGCGTAGGTGGAGTGCGTGTGCACGACGCCGCCCACCTCGCTCATGTGGCGGTAGACGTAGGCGTGCGCGGCGGTGTCCGAGGAGGGAGCCCCCTCCCCCAGCACGAGGTTTCCGTCAAGGTCGCACACCACCATTGCCTCGGGGCTCAGGTCGTCGTAGGACACGCCCGAGGGCTTGATGACGAGGAGGTCCTGGCTGCCATCCTCAGCCGCGCCGCGCACGCGCTGGGAAACATTTCCGGCCGTCCAGACGACAAGGCCCCAGCGGGGCAGCTCGGCGTGCAGGGTGGCCACATACTGGCGCACGCGCTCGATCTCTCGCGCGAACTCGGGGGTCCATGTGTCGGGGTTGCGGTGATCCATTCGTACTCCTCACTGAGCACCGATGAGCGGGTGGGTTAACGTTAACATTCACCCGCGCACAAGGCAAGCACGACGACGACGAAGGCCTCTAACGCGTACACACTCCCGTCGAACCACGCGCGACGAGGCGGGTTGGACGCACGTACGTATCCACGCTTTCCCCATCGAGCGCCCGGCTGACTGCCTCAAGCGCACAGCGCCCAAGATCCGCGAAATCCTGGCGCACCGTCGTCAGCCCCGGCCCCGCGTAGGCGGCCATCGGCACATCGTCAAAACCCGCGACCGACACGTCGCCCGGAACGCTCACACCAGCCTCGGCAAAGGCGCGCAGGAGGCCAACCGCGACCTCGTCGTTCGCGCACATGACGGCGTCCGGAAGGCCATCCTCGACGAGGCTCTGTCCGGCGACGTACCCCCAGCGCGCCTCCCACGAGCCGACGAGCGGCTCGCGCTTCGGCAGGCCCGCCTCATCCATCGCCTCGCGCCATCCGGCCACGCGTTCGCGCGCCTCGAACCACTCCTGAGGACCCGCCACGCAGGCAATGTCCCTGTGCCCCAGCGACATGAGGTGCTCCGCGAGCTCTCGCGCTCCTCCGCGCTGATCCGCGTGAACGACGCACACCCCACGGCCAAACGCGCGCCCGCCGGAGACCGCAATCACGGGCACGGACGCGCCCTGGGAGGCCACGGCCTCGGCGAGAGAATCCACCGGCGCGATGACGACGATCGCCTCGGCTGCCAGGGAGGAGAAGTGGTCGAAGGCGCTGGCCACATCGTCCGGGCCGAAGCGATCGAGGGCCACGACCGACGTGAAAAGCCCAACCTCGCGGGCGGCAACCTCCAGGGCCACCAGCATCGAGGAGGGACCGAAGTGGGCCGAGGTCGTGGTCACGACGCCGATAATGCCCGAGCGGGCGGTCACCAGCGCGCGGGCCACGGAGTTCGGGCGGTATCCGAGCTGATCAATCGCGGCCTGCACGCGCTCGCGCGTCCGAGGCGACACACGCCCCTTGCCGTTCACCACGCGAGACACCGTCTGATGCGAGACACCAACCAATTCGGCCACGTCCGCCATCGACGGAGGACGACCATTGCGCGTCATACCGGCCTCCCTCCTGCATGCGCCCCGCTTTGAACACATCGTAAACGACACGGGCCCATGACATTTAACTCGCCACACTTTTTAAATAACTCGTAAAACAACCATGTCGATCACAGAGAATGGAGGGGTCCTTTCAACACTTGGATAAAGGTCCAGGAGACACAGATGGCATCAAGCCCCTCGTCCGCTCCCCACCCCGTCGATCAAGTCCCTCCCTTTGGGAAACTCACCATTCTGGGCATTCAGCACGTCCTCGCGTTTTACGCGGGTGCCGTGGTAGTCCCATTCGTCATTGCTTCCGGCCTCGGGCTCGACAACCACACGCTGGTCCACCTCATCAATGCAGACCTGCTCACCTGCGGCATCGCCACCATCATCCAGTCGGCCGGCATCGGCCGCTTCATCGGCGTGAAGCTCCCCCTCATTCAGGGCGTCACCTTCACCGCCGTCTCCCCCCTCATCGCGATCGGTGCTGCGGCCACACCCCCAGGTGCCGACCCGAGGACCGGCCTGGCCACCATGTACGGCTCCATCATCGCCGTCGGCATTCTCGTCTTCCTGGCCGCCCCCTTCTTTGCCAAGCTCCTGCGTTTCTTCCCGCCGATCGTCACGGGCACGCTCCTGACCGTCATGGGAACGACGCTCCTGTCCGTCTCCGCCGGAGACATCGTCGCCTGGGCCGATCAGGCCACCGGTGACGCAGCGAAGGCAACCGCAACATTCGAGGCACTCGGCTTCGCTTTTGGAACGATCGCGATCATCGTCATCATCCAACGCCTCTTCAAGGGCTTCATGGGTACCCTGTCCGTCTTGCTTGCCTTGGTCATCATGACAGCCGTCGCTTTTGCGATGGGTAAGACCGATTTCTCGGGCGTGGGAGAGGCCAGCTGGTTGGGTATCACCACGCCCTTCTATTTCGGCATCCCGAAGTTCTCACTCACCGCGATCCTCGCCATGATCATCGTCATGGCGGTCACCGCCGTGGAAACCACGGGAGACGTCTTCGCCACCGGCGAGGTCGTGGGCAAGCGCATCACCCCGCGCGACATCGCCAACGCCCTGCGCGCCGACGGCCTGTCCACGATGCTGGGCGGCGTCCTTAACTCCTTCCCCTACACCTGCTTCGCGCAGAACGTCGGCCTGGTGCGCCTCACCCGCGTGAAGTCCCGCTGGGTCGTCACCGCCGCGGGTGTATTCATGATCATCCTGGGCCTGCTCCCCAAAGCGGCGGCCATAGTCGCAGCCATCCCGCAGCCTGTCATCGGCGGTGCCTCCCTGGCGATGTTCGCCAACGTCGCCGTCGTCGGCATCCAGACCCTGGCGAAGGTTGACCTGCGCGACAACCGCAACGCCGTCATCGTCTCCACGTCGATCGGCCTGGCCCTCCTCGTGACTCTTAAGCCCGGCATCGTGACTGTTATGCCCGCCTGGCTGCAGATCATCTTCGGCTCCGGCGTGACCATCGGCTCGCTGACGGCCATCATCCTGAACATCCTGTTCTTCCACATCGGACGCCCGGCCTCGCCGGACGTGGCCGTGGTGGACGGCAAGAAGATCAACCTGGACGACGTCAACGCGATGGATCGCGACCAGTTCGTCGCGACCTTCTCCTCGATGTTCTCCTCGCACACGTGGCCGGTCGAGCGCGCCTGGGAGTCCCGTCCCTTCGCCTCCGTCTCCGAGCTGCGCTCCTCCTTCGAGGACGCGGTCCTGGCGGCTAGCCCGCAGGAGGCCGAGGAGCTCATCGCGTCCTACACGGACGTCGTCTCGTTGGTCCTCGACGGCGCGGGCGACGAGCAGTCCAGCTTGGACACCTCGTCCCTGTCCGTGGGTGAGGTGACCCCCGAGGAGGCCGAGGAGCTGCGCGCCCTGGCTGCCGCCTACCGCGAGAAGTTTGGCCGCCCGCTAGTCATCTGCGTGGACAACGTGGTGGACCGCAAGCACCTGCTCGAGTCCGGCTGGCGCCGCGTCGAGCACTCCCCCGCCCGCGAGGCCCGCTTCGCGCTCGGCGAGGTCATCGATATCGCCGACCTGCGTTTCGATCAGCTGGTCGCCGACGCGAACCCCATGCGTGCTGCCTGGGACGCTGGTGTTGAACGCCTCTGAGTAGCAGCGTCTCGCGACGAGGCCGGGGCGCGTTGGGCAATACGCCTGACGCGCCCCGGCGTTTTCGCCCCACCCGCCGCGTGGGTCCGGCAATCTGCTCAGGGGCGCGCTTCGAGAAAGGACTACTCACAACAACCCTCTCACAACAAACGGTCCGAAAAACCCAGACCTCTCCACGCCCGCACGTACTGCGAAGGTACCACACGCGCACCATGAGGGCGTTCAGTAGCAGTTCCGCGAAAAAACTCGCCCAGCGCAGCCCGTTCCTCAGCTCTTCCGCGAAAAAACTCGCCCAGCACACCTGAAAACATCGTTTTTCGCCCATTTTGGGCTTGCGGGGCGAACTTTTTCGCGCTCGCACCCACACACGGCCGAGCAGGGCGAAAAATATCGCGCACAGGAGTCAGAAACATGGCGACGCTGAAACCAACAACACCACTGCACACCCCCAACAAAGGGCCGCTGAAACCGCCATCACCTCTGCGCCCGAAAACCGCAGCAAAAACGCCCATTTCTCACCCGCAAAGGCGACGGCGGTTTCACTCCCACACAGGCACAAGCCAGCAAAGGCGACAGGGGTTTCACACCACCGGGCCACCTGGTCGACAGAACCAGGCTGGGGCGGATAGGGCGCCCGCGGGCTGCGATGACACCACCGCCAGCCAAATCTCGCACGTAATTTATCGCGGCCATCCATTCTGCCCGGCCACAAGCAGCCGGGACTACTCAGAACAACCCTCTCACA
>CAUTRF010000006.1:0-56481 GCA_963540795.1 uncultured Actinomyces sp. | reverse complement strand
TGGGCCGGGCTGCCCATGCTCCACCTATAGGGCCCAGCTGCGCATCGAGGGGTTAGGGGTGCCACCTGAGGGGCCCAACTGCCAGTGGCCAGCCCGCGCGCATTAGGCAGACAATCGCCGCGAGGTTGTGCTCGCGCGACAGATTGTGCGCCCGAACCGACAGAACGCACGCGGTCCCACCACGTGGGAGCGACCGTGCGGTTGAATAGGTGGTGGCGGTTCCCATCTGCCCTCTGGTCTGCGGCGACCCATGTCTATGGAGACACAAACGGGGATGGAAAGGGAGCTGATCTGGCTCTGGGATGCAGGGTTTCGGAACTGAAAGAGGACATCAACAATGCTTTCCATCAACTGGTCTGATGTGTGGAAGATGGTTGAGTCGATCAAGGTCCCCTTGATCGTCATCGGCGTGGCGCTGGCGCTCGCCATCATCGTCTCCCTCGCTGTTTTCAAGATGGGCAAACCTGCCCGCAAGCTCACGCGCTCGACCGCCTGGGTTGCGGCTTTCGTCGCGATTGTCGTGGCCGTCGTGTCGATGCTGTACGGCGGCTTCAAGACGGTGCTTGACCTGGCGGCCGGCACCGGCGCTCTCACGGACGCGTCGAAGGCCCAGGTGGAGGACCTGGGTAACGACATTTCCGACGAGGGCATGGTCCTCCTGAAGAATCAGGGCGGTGCCCTGCCTCTCGCCAAGGGCTCTGCGATCAACGTGTGGGGCTGGGGCTCGACGAACCCGATCTACGGAGGCACCGGCTCGGGCTCGCTGTCGAAGGACAACCCGACGACGACCCTCCTCGACGGCCTGCACAACGCTGGTTTCACCACGAACGACGAGCTGACGAACCTGTACACCGCCTACCGCGCTGAGCGCCCCGAGGTCGGCATGTTCAAGGCTGACTGGTCGCTGCCCGAGCCCACGCAGGACAAGTACTCCGACGACCTGCTCTCCAACGTCACCGCCTTCGGTGACACCGCGGTCGTGACGATCGCCCGCTCGGGTGGCGAGGGCTTCGACCTGCCCCGCGACGTCAACAAGGAAATGGCTGATAACCCGTACTTCAGCTACACGAACAACTCCGAGGAGTACACGGACTTCGAGGATGGCCAGGGTTACCTCGAGCTGACGCGTCCCGAGAAGGACATGATCGAGTTGGCGAAGAAGACCTCGACGAAGACGATCGTCGTTATCAACGCTGCCAACGTCTTCCAGCTGGGTGACCTCCAGGATGACCCGGAGATCGACGCGATCGTGTGGGCGATCCCCGGCGGCCAGGTTGGATTTAACGCGCTGGGTCGCATCCTGGATGGAGAGGTCAACCCCTCGGCGAAGACCCCCGACACGTTCCCGCGTGACATCAAGGCGGGTCCTGCGGCCAACAACTTCGGCGACTTCCAGTACACGAACATGACGGAGTTCGCCCAGGATGACCCCTTCAACAAGGGCACCCAGACGCAGCCGTCGTTCGTCAACTACTCCGACTCGATCTACGTCGGCTACCGCTGGTACGAGACGGCCGCCGCTGAGGGCGTCATCGACTACAGCAACGAGGTTGTCTACCCGTTTGGTTTCGGCCTGTCCTACACGACGTTCTCCCAGTCGATGAGCGACATCTCGGTTGACGAGGCCACGGGCGTCATGTCCGCGGACGTGACCGTCACGAACACGGGCCAGGTCGCCGGTAAGGACATCGTCCAGATCTACGATAACCCGCCCTACACGGACGGTGGCATCGAAAAGGCTTCCGCGAACCTGCTGTCTTACGAGAAGACGAAGCTGCTGGAGCCCGGTGAGTCCCAGACGCTCACCGTCACCTGGAACCGTGACTCGCTCGCCTCCTACGATTCGGTGAACGCGAAGGCCTACGTGCTTGAGGCCGGCGACTACAAGATCTCCGCGCGTTCCAACTCGCACGACGTCATCGATGAGAAGACGTACACAGTGGATGCGACGCAGACCTTCAACACCGCCGACAACACGCACGACGGTGACAAGGTCGTGGCCACCAACCAGTTCGACGACGCGAAGGGCGACGTCACCTACCTGTCGCGCGCGGGCCGTTTCGCCAACCTGGCGGAGGCGACCGCAGCTCCCACGAACTTCGAGATGAGCGAGGCGAACAAGGCGAAGTTCCTCGCGAACTCGAACTACGACGCGGCAGCCGATGCTGACGCCAGCGCGACGATGCCCACCACGGGTGCCAAGAACAGCCTCGTTCTGGGCGACCTCGCCGGCCTCGATTACGACGACCCGAAGTGGGACCAGCTCCTCGACCAGCTCACTGTCAAGGAGATGAACACCCTCATCTCCCAGGGTGGCTACGGCTCCCCGGCGATCTCCTCGGTCGGCAAGCTGCGCGTCTCCGACGTGGATGGCCCCGCCTCGCTGAACAACAACTTCACGGGAGTCGGCTCGATCGGCCTGCCCTCCGCAGTGTCCGTTGCGGCCACGTTCAACAAGGAGCTCGCGCGTTCCTTCGGTGACGCGATCGGCACGATGGCGCACGACATGCAGGTTTCGGGCTGGTACGCGCCGGCCACGAACACGCACCGCTACGCCTACGCGGGCCGTAACTTCGAGTACTTCTCGGAGGACCCGGTTCTGGCCGGCTCTCAGGTCGCCGAGGAGATCAAGGGAGCCCAGGCCAAGGGCGTGTACGCCTTCCTCAAGCACTTCGCCCTCAACGACCAGGAAACGAACCGCACGCACATGCTGGCGACCTGGTCGAATGAGCAGGCGATGCGCGAGATCTACCTGCGTTCCTTCGAAATTGGCGTCAAGGATGGCGGCGCGCACGCGATCATGAGCGCGTTCAACTACATCGGCCCCGAGTACGCGGGTGCGAACTCGGCGCTGCTCAACAACGTCCTGCGTGACGAGTGGGGCTTCCGTGGCATGGTCCTCACCGACTACTTCGCGGGCTACGGATACCAGAACGCTGACCAGATCACGCGTAACGGTGGCGACATGATGCTCGCGACGATTGACATGCCGATCGCGAGGGTTAACGTGCTGGACGCCACGGGCGTGAGCTCTCTGCGCCGCGCATCGCACAACATCCTCTACACGGTCGCAAACTCGTGGATGTACGAGAATGGCCAGCCTGAGGTCGCCCGCAACGCGTGGGAGTACATCACCTGGGCCGTCGCAGGAATCCTGATCCTGTCGCTGCTCGGCCTTGAGGTGGTGGCGATCCGCCGCTACCGCACCCGCAAGGCGCAGGCCGTTATCACCGTCGAGCCCAACGCTTCGATTGACGAGGCCGGGGCTGAGAAGGTGGAAGAGTAACCAATCCGGGATCGACCGGAGGGTACAACCCGCGGGTGGCACTGAGCATCGCTCACCCGTGGGGGAGGGGCCCGTAGGCAAGCGCCTACGGGCCCCTCCCGTACCGCAGGAATAGCAGCGAGTACCCTGAAACAAAATGGACGTGCCCGTCACCGGGCAAACGGGGGAGCTCGAAGGAAACGATCTGAGCTCGCGGCCCCGGCCTCGTCGATGAGGGGGGAACCACAATGCACCCCCTTTGACGAATGGCGACGTTTCCCACTATCCTTGTGGGTGGTTCCCGCTTCTGCGGAACCTCTGTGCCCGGGAAACCGGGAGCGGGCTCCGTCCGTCGGAGCTCCGGGCGTCATTCTCTGACCCTCGTGGTTATCATGGCGCGCCGGCCCCCAGGCGGACACGTGTGCCCACACGGGGGTGAAAGCAGTCGCGGAAGACTGACAATCAGGGCCGCCCCTTGAAGCGAGGGGAGGCCGCCGACGGAAAGAAACTGGAGACCCAGTGCCTACCATTCAGCAGCTCGTCCGCAAGGGACGTGTCTCGAAGCGCGCAAAGGTGAAGACCCCCGCGCTGAAGGGCTCCCCCCAGCGTCGCGGCGTGTGCACCCGCGTGTACACCACCACGCCGAAGAAGCCGAACTCGGCTCTGCGAAAGGTCGCTCGTGTGCGCCTTTCGTCCGGCATCGAAGTCACCGCCTACATCCCCGGTGAGGGCCACAACCTGCAGGAGCACTCGATCGTGCTCGTGCGCGGTGGTCGTGTGAAGGACCTGCCCGGCGTGCGTTACCGCATCGTCCGCGGCTCGCTCGACACCCAGGGTGTCCGCGGCCGTCAGCAGGCTCGTTCCCGTTACGGCGCGAAGAAGGAGAAGAAGTAATGCCTCGTAAGGGCCCCGCTCCCCGTCGCCCCCTCGTTGATGACCCGGTTTACGGCTCCAAGGTCGTGACCCAGCTGGTCAACCGCGTTCTCCTCGACGGCAAGAAGACCGTCGCCGAGCGCATCGTCTACGGCGCACTTGAAACCGTTCGCGAGCGCACCGAGCAGGAGCCCGTCTCCGTGCTCAAGCGCGCTCTCGAGAACATCCGCCCGGCCCTCGAGGTTCGCTCCCGCCGTGTCGGTGGCGCGACCTACCAGGTCCCCGTCGAGGTTCGCCCCGCGCGCGCCACGACGCTGGCCCTGCGCTGGCTGGTCGACTTCTCGCGTCAGCGTCGCGAGAAGACCATGACCGAGCGTCTCGCCAACGAGATCCTCGACGCCTCCAACGGCCTCGGTGCCGCTGTGAAGCGCCGTGAGGACATGCACAAGATGGCTGAGTCCAACCGCGCCTTCGCGCACTACCGCTGGTGATTTAAAGACGAGGCCTGGGCAACCGGGCCTCGTCTCACGCAGCTTTCACACCCAATTACTTCGAACGAAGGAACCACACTCGTGGCACTAGAGGTGCTGACGGATCTCAACAAGGTCCGCAACATTGGCATCATGGCTCACATCGATGCCGGCAAGACGACCGTGACGGAACGAATCCTGTTCTACACGGGCATCAACTACAAGATCGGCGAGACGCACGACGGCGCCTCGACCACCGACTGGATGGAACAGGAAAAGGAACGCGGCATCACGATTACGTCCGCCGCCGTTACCTCTTTCTGGAACGGTAACCAGATCAACATCATTGACACTCCCGGTCACGTTGACTTCACCGTTGAGGTTGAGCGCTCCCTGCGCGTCCTCGACGGCGCTGTTGCCGTGTTCGACGGCAAGGAGGGCGTTGAGCCCCAGTCCGAGACCGTGTGGCGTCAGGCCGACAAGTACGACGTCCCGCGTATCTGCTTCATCAACAAGATGGACAAGATGGGTGCCGACTTCTACTTCTCGGTTGGTACCATCCGCGACCGCCTGCACGCGACCCCGATCGTCATGCAGCTCCCGATGGGCGCCGAGAACGACTTCGTCGGCAACATCGACCTGCTGACCATGGAGGCCCTGACCTACCCGGCCAAGGACGACAAGGGCAACGACACGCTCGGCGCCATCGTCGAGCGCGGCCCGATCCCCGCCGAATACCAGGAAAAGGCTGAAGAGTACCGCGAGGCGCTCGTTGAGGCCGCCGCCGAGGGCTCCGACGAGCTGACCGAGGCCTACCTGGAGAACGGTGAGCTCACGATCGAGCAGATCAAGGAAGGCATCCGCCTCCTGACCATCTCCTCGCGCGCGTTCCCCGTCTACTGCGGTACCGCTCTGCGCAACATGGGCGTGCAGCCCGTCCTCGACGCCGTCGTGGACTTCCTGCCCTCCCCGCTCGACATCGGCGACGTTCGTGGCTTCCTTCCCGGTTCTGAGACCGAGGAAGAGACCGAAGTTCGTAAGCCCGACGAGAACGAGCCTTTCTCCGCTCTGGCGTTCAAGATCGCCGCGCACCCCTTCTACGGCAAGCTCACCTTCATCCGCGTGTACTCCGGAAAGGTTGAGTCCGGCTCCCAGGTCCTCAACTCGACCAAGGGCAAGAAGGAGCGCATCGGTAAGATCTTCCAGATGCACTCGAACAAGGAGAACCCCGTCGACGTGGCGCACGCTGGCCACATCTACGCGGTGATCGGCCTCAAGGACACCACGACCGGCGACACGCTGTCCGCGATCGATAAGCCGATCGTCCTCGAGTCGATGACGTTCCCCGCCCCCGTTATCCAGGTCGCCGTCGAGCCCAAGTCGAAGGCCGACCAGGAGAAGATGGGCGTCGCCATCCAGAAGCTGGCGGAAGAGGACCCGACGTTCACCGTCGAGCTCGACCCCGAGACCGGCCAGACCATCATCGGTGGTATGGGTGAGCTCCACCTCGACATCATCGTCGACCGTATGCGTCGCGAGTTCAAGGTCGAGGCCAACGTGGGTAACCCGATGGTTGCCTACCGCGAGACCATCCGCAAGACGGTCGAGAAGTACGAATACACGCACAAGAAGCAGACCGGTGGTTCCGGTCAGTTCGCGCGTGTCATCATCGCCCTGGAGCCCCTCCCGGCCGACTCCGAGGAAGAGTACGTGTTCGAGGACAAGGTCACCGGTGGCCGCGTTCCTCGCGAGTACATCCCGTCGGTCGACGCGGGCATCAAGGACGCCATGCAGTCCGGCGTTCTCGCCGGCTACCCGATGGTCGACATCAAGGCCACGCTGCTCGACGGCGCTTACCACGAGGTTGACTCCTCCGAAATGGCGTTCAAGGTTGCTGGCTCGATGGCGCTGAAGGAAGCCGCCAAGAAGGCTAACCCCGTCCTCCTCGAGCCGATCATGGCCGTTGAGGTTCGTACTCCCGAGGAGTACATGGGCGATGTCATCGGCGACCTCAACTCTCGCCGTGGCCAGATCTCGTCGATGGACGAGCAGCACGGCGTGCGCGTCGTCAAGGCTCAGGTCCCGCTGTCCGAGATGTTCGGATACGTGGGCGACCTGCGCTCCAAGACGCAGGGTCGCGCTGTCTACTCCATGGAGTTTGACAGCTACGCCGAGGTTCCGCGCGCCGTCGCGGACGAGATCGTCGGCAAGTCTCGGGGCAACTGAGTCCCACCGGGGGCTCGTGGGGCAGGGCGACCTGCCCTGCGAGCCGCCTCACACACAAGTAAACCCAGTAGGTCTCTAGCCCCAGGGGTGTTAAGCTGACACCTAGCCGTAGGCTGAGAATATCTACCCGAGTCCAGGAGGACACAAGTGGCGAAGGCCAAGTTTGAGCGCACCAAGCCGCACGTCAACATCGGCACGATTGGTCACGTTGACCACGGCAAGACGACGCTGACGGCAGCTATCACGAAGGTGCTGCACGACAAGTACCCCGATCTGAACGAGTACACCCCCTTCGATCAGGTCGACAACGCTCCCGAGGAGCGCGATCGTGGCATCACGATCAACGTCTCCCACGTCGAGTACCAGACCGAGAAGCGTCACTACGCGCACGTTGACGCCCCCGGCCACGCTGACTACGTCAAGAACATGATCACCGGCGCGGCCCAGATGGACGGCGCGATCCTCGTGGTCGCCGCCACCGACGGCCCCATGGCCCAGACCCGCGAGCACGTTCTGCTCGCCCGTCAGGTCGGCGTCCCCACCATCCTCATCGCCCTCAACAAGGCCGACATGGTCGACGACGAGGAGATGCTGGAGCTGGTTGAGGAAGAGTGCCGCGATCTGCTCGAGTCCCAGGACTTCGATCGCGACGCCCCGATCATCCAGGTCTCCGCTCTGAAGGCCCTCGAGGGCGACCCGGAGTGGGTTGCCAAGGTCGAGGAGCTCATGGACGCGGTGGATTCCTACATCCCGACCCCCGAGCGTGACATGGACAAGCCCTTCCTCATGCCGATCGAGGACGTCTTCACGATCACCGGTCGTGGCACGGTCGTCACCGGTCGTGTTGAGCGTGGCAAGCTGCCCATCAACTCCGAGGTCGAGATCCTCGGTATCCGTGAGCCCCAGAAGACCACGGTTACCGGCATCGAGATGTTCCACAAGTCGATGGACGAGGCCTGGGCTGGCGAGAACTGTGGTCTGCTCCTGCGCGGCACCAAGCGCGACGAGGTCGAGCGTGGCCAGGTTGTGGCCGTTCCCGGCTCCATCACGCCTCACACCGAGTTCGAGGGCCAGGTCTACATCCTGAAGAAGGAAGAAGGCGGACGTCACAACCCGTTCTTCTCCAACTACCGTCCTCAGTTCTACTTCCGTACCACCGACGTGACCGGCGTCATCACCCTCCCCGAGGGCACCGACATGGTCATGCCTGGCGACACCACCGAGATCTCCGTTGAGCTCATTCAGCCCATCGCCATGGAGCCCGGCCTCGGCTTCGCCATCCGCGAGGGTGGCCGCACCGTTGGTTCCGGTCGTGTCACCAAGATCATCAAGTGAATCACCCTCTGAGATTTTCTCAGATTTGATTCGCTGCTGATCCAGCGGCATTGAGGGTCCCGCCTCTTCTGAGAGGCGGGGCCCTTCGCTATCTGTAGCCCGTGTGAGCGCGCTTCGCTCGTGCGCAGCCCTGTGTTCACGTGGAAGATCAGCGCGACGTTCGCCGTGGCGTTGGTAGCGCAAGTGGTGTGTGGCCCTCCTGAGAATGGGACATTCACGGTGTATTCGCGAAACTGCCCCGGCCTCGTTCCTATGGATGTGACCAATCACCGGTTGCGACACGCCCGAGTGCGGGGTACGGTAGTCCCTTGGTGACGGTTTGGGCTGTTACGCGCAGCTCGGGCCATGATCCACGCCAATCTGTCGGTGGTTTCACATGCGAGAACCCCCTTCCGGGTTTGTGCTCGCGGGTGGAACTCTGACAGAATGGCACGGTTGCCTCAGCGTCTCTGGGGTGGTCCATGCGTGCCATCACGTATGGATCGGGCAATATGCCCAAGATCTTTGGACAAGACGTCGGTCCGGCGCGAGAAATCGCGCGCACAACGGCTGCGACACGCCCGAGTGCGGGGACCGGCGGCGAATCTGTACGAGAAGAGGTAAGACGGCATGGCGGGACAGAAGATCCGCATCCGGCTCAAGTCGTATGACCACGAGGTCATCGACAGCTCCGCGCGCAAGATCGTGGACACCGTACAGCGTGCTGGTGCCACGGTCGTGGGCCCGGTGCCGCTGCCGACCGAGAAGAACGTTTTCGTCGTTATCCGGTCGCCCCACAAGTACAAGGACAGCCGCGAGCACTTTGAAATGCGCACGCACAAGCGGCTCATCGACATCATCGATCCGACCCCCAAGGCCGTCGACTCGCTCATGCGCCTCGACCTGCCGGCGGACGTCAACATCGAGATCAAGCTCTGAGGACATCTGCAATGACTAACAAGAAGCAGCACGCTGGCGCGCCCATCAAGGCGCTGCTCGGCCGCAAGCTCGGCATGACCCAGGTGTGGGATGCCGACGGCCACCTCGTGCCCCTGACTGTCGTGCAGGTTGGCACCAACGTCGTGACCCAGGTTCGTACCGAAGAGGTCGACGGCTACTCCGCTATTCAGCTTGGCTTCGGTGAGATCGACTCCCGTAAGGTCACCAAGCCCCTCCAGGGCCACTTCGAGAAGGCCGGGGTTGCTCCCCGTCGCCACCTCGTCGAGGTCCGCACGTCCGAGCATGACTCTTACGAGCTCGGCCAGGAGCTCGACGCCACCACCTTCGAGGCTGGCGAAGGCGTCGACGTCTCCGGCACCACCAAGGGCAAGGGTTTTGCCGGCGTTATGAAGCGTCACGGCTTCGCTGGCGTTTCCGCCTCCCACGGTGCGCACCGCAACCACCGCAAGCCCGGCTCGATCGGTGCCTGCGCAACCCCCGGTCGCATCTTCAAGGGCCTGCGTATGGCCGGCCGCATGGGTGGCAACCGTCGTACTGTTCAGAACCTGACGATCCAGGCCGTGGACGCCGAGAAGGGCCTGCTGCTCATCAGCGGTGCCATCCCGGGTCCGAAGAACGGCGTGGTCCTGGTTCGCTCCTCCGTGAAGGGTGCGTGATCATGGCTGACGATCGTAACGTTGACGTCATCGACCTCAAGGGCAAGAAGGCGGGTTCCGTCGTTCTCCCCGGTTCGATCTTTGACGTTCCCACCAACATTCCGCTGATGCACCAGGTTGTCGTCGCTCAGCTTGCGGCCGCTCGTCAGGGCACGCACGCGACGAAGACCCGCGGTGATGTCGCTGGCGGCGGCAAGAAGCCGTTCCGTCAGAAGGGCACCGGTAACGCTCGTCAGGGCTCCATCCGTGCGCCTCACTTCACCGGCGGTGGCATCGTCCACGGCCCTCAGCCGCGTGACTACGACCAGCGCACCCCCAAGAAGATGAAGCAGGGCGCTCTGCGTTCCGCTCTCTCCGACCGTGCGCGCGCCGACCGCATCCACGTTGTCACCGCCCTGTTCGAAGGCGACAAGCCCTCGACCAAGGCTGCTCTCGCCGCTCTGAGCGCGATCGTCGAGGACCGTCAGGCTCTCGTCGTCCTCGAGCGTGGCAACGAACTGACCGCGCTGTCCCTGCGCAACGTTCCCGAGGTTCACGTTCTGTGGGCCGACCAGCTGAACACGTACGACGTCCTGGACGCCGATGACATCGTCTTCACGCAGGCCGCCCTTGAGTCCTTCCTCGGTACCAAGGAGGAGACCAAGTGAGCACGATCGAAGCGGGTAAGAACCCCCGCGACATCATCCTGAAGCCGGTCACCACCGAGAAGTCGCTCGCCCTCATGGACCTGGGCAAGTACACCTTCGAGGTTGACCCCCGCGCGAACAAGACCGAGATCAAGATTGCCCTCGAGCGTATCTTCGGCGTCAAGATCGGTTCCATCGCCACCCAGAACCGCAAGGGCAAGACCTACCGCACCCGCAACGGGATCGGTAAGCGCAAGGACGTCAAGCGTGCCATCGTCACCGTGCGTGAGGGCACCATCGACATCTTCGGCGATCAGGCCTGAGGACCGAAGGGACATTTGAACAATGGGAATTCGCAAGTACAAGCCCACGACTCCGGGCCGTCGCTTCTCGTCTGTCTCTGACTTCGTCGAGATCACCCGCGACACCCCCGAGAAGTCGCTGCTGCGCCCGCTGCACAAGACCGGTGGCCGTAACAACAACGGCCGCGTGACCTCCCGCCACCGTGGCGGCGGCCACAAGCGTCAGTACCGCGTGATCGACTTCCGTCGTCACGACAAGGACGGCGTCCCGGCAACGGTCGCTCACATTGAGTACGACCCCAACCGCACCGCTCGTATCGCTCTCCTGCACTACGCGGATGGCGAGAAGCGCTACATCCTCGCTCCGACCGGCCTCAAGCAGGGCGATCAGATCGAGGCAGGCGTTGGCGCTGACATCAAGCCCGGCAACTCGCTGCAGCTGCGCAACATCCCCCTGGGCACCGTTGTGCACGCCGTTGAGCTCTACCCGGGTGGCGGTGCCAAGATTGCCCGCTCCGCTGGCACCTCCGTGCAGCTCGTCGCTAAGGAAGGCCGCTTCGCCCAGCTGCGTATGCCCTCCGGCGAGATCCGCAACGTCGAGGCCACCTGCCGCGCCACCATCGGCGAGGTCGGTAACGCTGAGCAGTCGAACATCAACTGGGGCAAGGCCGGCCGTATGCGCTGGAAGGGCAAGCGCCCGCACGTCCGTGGTGTTGTCATGAACCCGGTTGATCACCCGCACGGCGGTGGTGAAGGCCGCACGTCCGGTGGTCGTCACCCCGTGTCGCCTTGGGGCAAGCCCGAGGGCCGTACGCGTCGTCCGAAGAAGGCGTCCGATCGCATGATCGTCCGCCGTCGCAAGACCGGCAAGAACCGCTGAGTAGGAGTCGATTGAAATGCCGCGTAGTTTGAAGAAGGGCCCGTTCGTCGACGACCACCTGCTCAAGAAGGTCGACGCCGCGAACGAATCCGGCTCTAAGAACGTCATCAAGACCTGGTCGCGTCGCTCGGTCATCACCCCGGACTTCCTGGGTCTGACCATCGCCGTCCACGACGGCCGTAAGCATGTGCCCGTTTTCGTCACCGAGTCGATGGTGGGCCACAAGCTCGGCGAGTTCGCTCCCACGCGTACTTTCCGCAGCCACGACAAGGACGATCGTAAGGGACGTCGGCGCTGAGCCGGCCCCACGGAAGAAGAGGCAGATACATGGAAGCCAAGGCGCAGGCGCGATTCATCCGCGTCACGCCCCAGAAGTCCCGCCGTGTTGTGAACGAGGTTCGCGGCAAGCGTGTTCTGGAGGCCGCCGACATTCTGCGGTTCGCCCCGCAGGCCGTCGCCACCGATGTCCGCAAGGTGCTCCTGAGCGCCGTCGCCAACTCGAAGGTCAAGGCTGAGAACGCCGGAGAGACCTTCAACGAGGCCGACCTGCTCGTCCTGGAGGCATACGTGGACGAGGGTCCGACCATGAAGCGCATTCGTCCCCGTGCACAGGGGCGCGCCGGTCGTATCCTGAAGCGCACCTCCCACATCACCATCGTGGTGGGGACCAAGGAAGACAAGAAGAAGGGAGACCGCTGATATGGGTCAGAAGGTCAACCCCCGCGGGTTCCGTCTGGGAATCACCACTGACCACCGGTCTCGCTGGTTCTCCGACTCCACCACCAAGGGACAGCGCTACGCGGACTACGTGGCCGAAGACGTCGCGATCCGCAAGTTCCTGACCGACAACCTCGAGCGCGCCGGCATCGCCGAGGTGAGCATCGAGCGTACGCGTGACCGCGTTCGCGTCGACCTGCACACCGCTCGCCCGGGCATCGTCATCGGTCGCCGTGGTGCCGAGGCCGACCGCCTGCGCGTCCAGCTCGAGAAGCTGACGGGCAAGCAGGTTCAGCTGAACATCCTTGAGGTCAAGAACCCCGACCTCGTTGCGCAGCTCGTTGCGCAGGGCATCGCCGAGCAGCTCGCTGCCCGCGTGTCCTTCCGTCGTGCGATGCGTAAGGGCATCCAGTCCGCGCAGCGCGCTGGCGCCAAGGGCATTCGTGTCCAGGTGTCCGGCCGTCTGGGTGGCGCTGAAATGTCCCGCTCCGAGTTCTACCGCGAGGGCCGCGTGCCGCTGCACACCCTCCGCGCGAACATCGACTACGGATTCCACGAGGCCCGCACGACCTTCGGTCGCATCGGCGTCAAGGTGTGGATCTACAAGGGCGACATCACCGAGCGCGAGTTCGCTCGCCAGCAGGCCGAGCAGGCCCAGCGTGGCGGCCGTCGCGATGGCCGCCGTGGCCCCCGCCGCGGTGGACGCCCCAACCAGGAGACCGCTGCGCAGCAGGCTCCCCGTGAGGCTTCGGCCTCCGAGGCCGCTGCGCCCACGACCGGATCGGAGGCCTGAGCCCAATGCTCATTCCCCGTCGGACTAAGTACCGCAAGCAGCACCGTCCTCACCGCACTGGCTTTGCCTCCGGTGGCACCGAACTGGCGTTCGGCGACTACGGCATCCAGGCTCTCGAGGCTGCGTACATCACCAACCGTCAGATTGAGGCGGCCCGTATTGCCGTGACGCGTCACATCAAGCGTGGCGGTAAGGTCTGGATCAACATCTTCCCGGACCGTCCCCTGACGAAGAAGCCCGCCGAAACCCGAATGGGTTCCGGTAAGGGTGCTCCGGAATGGTGGGTTGCCCCCGTCAAGCCCGGACGTGTCATGTTCGAGCTGGCAGGCGTCCCGGAGGAGCTCGCTCGCGAGGCCCTCAGCCGTGCCCAGCACAAGCTTCCTATCAAGACCCGTTTCGTGGTCCGAGAGGGTGGTGACATCTGATGGCAGATAAGGGTCTGACCACCGAGCAGCTCGACGCAATGGACAACTCCCAGCTGTCCAAGGAGCTGGAGAAGGCTAAGGCTGAGCTGTTCAACCTGCGTTTCGCGCAGGCCGTTGGCAACCTCGAGGATCACGGTCGCATGAAGACCGTGCGCCGCGACATTGCCCGGATCTACACCATCGCGCGTGAGCGGGAGCTTGGCTACCGCACCGCCCCGAGCACTGAGGAGTGAGCCTGATGGCAGAAACCACCGCTCGTAACGAGCGTAAGGTCCGTCGCGGCTACGTCGTCAGCGACAAGATGGACAAGACCGTTGTCGTCCAGATCGAGGACCGCGTCAAGCACGCCCTCTACGGCAAGGTCATGCGCAAGAACAAGAAGGTCAAGGTTCACGACGAGCACAACGAGTGCGGCGTCGGCGATCTCGTCCTCATCATGGAGACCCGCCCGCTGTCGGCCACCAAGCGCTGGCGCGTTGTGGAGATCCTCGAAAAGGCGAAGTGACCTTCGCTCACAGACCGAAATCCGTTCGGCAAGGCTCGACCGGTACAATCCGGAAGAGAACCGGCACGACGACAGGAGTCAATAGAAAATGATTCAGCAGGAGTCGCGACTGAAGGTCGCCGACAACACAGGGGCCAAGGAGATCCTGACCATCCGTGTTCTCGGTGGCTCGGGTCGGCGCTACGCGGGTATCGGCGACACCATTGTCGCCACCGTGAAGGACGCCATTCCCGGCGGCAACGTCAAGAAGGGCGAAGTCGTCAAGGCAGTGATCGTTCGCACGCGTAAGGAAACCCGCCGCCCCGACGGTTCCTACATTCGTTTCGACGAGAATGCGGCCGTCATCATCAACAACAATGGCGAGCCGCGTGGCACGCGTATCTTCGGCCCCGTGGGCCGCGAGCTGCGCGACAAGAAGTTCATGCGCATCGTCTCCCTCGCTCCGGAGGTGATCTGATCCATGGCAGCCAAGATTCGTAAGAATGACCTCGTCGAGGTCGTTCGCGGACGCACGTCCGACGAGAAGGCGCTGGCTGAGCGCAACGCCCGCCGTGCGGAAGAGGGCCTCGAGCCCCTGACCCCCGGCGACAAGGGCAAGCAGGGCCGCGTCATCCAGGTGTTCCCGGCTGAGGGCAAGGTCCTCGTCGAGGGCATCAACCTGAAGACGCGCCACGTGCGTCAGGGCCAGCAGGGCAGCGCCGGCGGCATCGAGACCATCGAGGCCCCCATCTCGCTGTCTAAGGTCGCACTGGTCGACCCCGAGACCAAGAAGCGCGTTCGCGTCGGTTTCCGCGAGGACACCGTCGAGCGCGGCGGCCGCACCCGCACCGTCCGAGTCCGCGTGGCTCGTGGTGGCGCGAAGCGCGGCGTTGAGCAGGGCAAGGAGATCTGAGTATGGCCCCGCGTCTGAAGGAAAAGTACGTCTCCGAGATCCGCGAGGCGCTCCGTGCTGAGTTCAAGCACGAGAACGTCATGCAGGTCGGCGGACTGACGAAGATCGTTGTCAATATGGGTGTCGGCGAGGCCGCTCGCGACTCGAAGGCACTCGAGGGCGCGATCCGCGACCTCACCGCGATCACCGGCCAGAAGCCCGTGACCACCCGCGCCAAGAAGTCCATCGCGCAGTTCAAGCTGCGTGAGGGCCAGGCGATCGGTGCGCACGTCACGCTTCGCGGCGACCGCATGTGGGAGTTCCTGGATCGCCTCCTCTCGACGGCGCTTCCCCGTATCCGTGACTTCCGCGGACTGTCCTCTAAGCAGTTCGACGGTCACGGCAACTACACCTTCGGTCTCACGGAACAGTCGATGTTCCACGAGATCGATCAGGACTCGATCGACCGAGTGCGCGGCATGGACATCACGGTTGTCACCTCGGCCACCACCGACGAAGAGGGTCGCGCCCTTCTCCGTCACCTCGGCTTCCCGTTCAAGGAGGACTGACCCATGGCCAAGACATCCCTGAAGGTCAAGGCTGCCCGCAAGCCGAAGTTCGGCGTGCGTGCCTACACCCGGTGCAACCGTTGCGGCCGTCCGCACTCGGTGTACCGCAAGTTCGGACTGTGCCGCGTGTGCCTGCGCGAGCTCGCCCACCGTGGCGAACTCCCCGGTGTCACCAAGAGCAGCTGGTAAAACGAACGTCGCAGGTCCCGGGTAACCGGAGAAACCGCGACGAGGAAGGGGAATAAACCCCCATGACAATGACAGACCCGATTGCAGATATGCTGACGCGTCTGCGCAACGCGACTCGTGCGCACCACGATGCGGTCTCTATGCCGTACTCGAAGCTCAAGAACGCGATTGCGAACATCCTGGTCGAGGAAGGCTACATTGCCTCGACCTCCGTCGAGGATGCCCGCGTGGGCAAGACCCTGACGATCAACCTGAAGTACGGCTCGCACCGCGAGGCCGCGATCCAGGGGCTCAAGCGCGTGTCCAAGCCTGGTCTGCGCGTGTACGCCAAGTCCACCAACCTGCCCAAGGTCCGCGGCGGCCTCGGCGTGGCGATTCTGTCCACGTCCTCCGGCCTGCTCACCGACCGTCAGGCAGCCGAGAAGGGTGTGGGTGGGGAAGTCCTCGCCTACATCTGGTGATGAGGAGGCTGAACAATGTCGCGAATTGGTAAGAACCCCATCGCAATCCCCGCCGGTGTTGACGTCACGATCGACGGCCAGAACGTGTCGGTGAAGGGCCCCAAGGGCACCCTCTCCCACGTTGTTGCCGAGCCGATCACCGCCAAGATCGAAGACGGCCAGGTTGTCGTCGAGCGTCCGAACGACGAGCGCACGTCGCGCTCGCTCCACGGACTGTCCCGCACCCTGATCGCCAACATGATTGTCGGCGTGACCGAGGGCTACAAGAAGGATCTCGAAATCACGGGTACCGGTTACCGCGTGGTCGCCAAGGGCAAGGACCTCGAGTTCTCCCTGGGCTTCTCCCACACGATCACCGTCACCCCGCCCGAGGGCATCGAGTTCACGATTGCGCCGAAGTCCCAGACGCTGTTCACGGTGTCCGGAATCGACAAGCAGCTCGTCGGTGAGACCGCTGCTCGCATCCGCAAGCTCAAGAAGCCGGAGCCCTACAAGGGCAAGGGCATCCACTACGTGGGCGAGACCATCCGTCGCAAGGTCGGAAAGGCTGGTAAGTGATGGCTTACTCGATCAAGGGCAAGGGCAAGTTCGTCGCTCGCAAGCGCCGTCACCTCCGCCTCCGCAAGAAGATCAACGGCACGCCCGAGCGTCCCCGTCTGGTCGTCACCCGCTCGAACCGCCACATGGTGGCTCAGGTTATCGACGATACGGTTGGCCACACCCTGGTGTCGGCCTCCGACATCGAGACCGAGGTCGCTGGTTCCGAGGGCACGAAGACCGACAAGGCTCGCAAGGTCGGCGCACTGATCGCCGAGCGTGCGAAGGCTGCCGGTATCTCCGCTGTCGTCTTCGACCGCGGTGGTAACAAGTACGCAGGTCGCGTTGCGGCCGTTGCCGAGGCCGCCCGTGAGGGCGGACTCGAGCTGTGAACGAGCCGAAAGAAAGAGAGATCATCTGATGGCTGCACAGCAGCGAGACAGGAACGGTTCGGGCGCGGGCGAGAACAACGATCGCCGTGAGCGCCGCTCCGGCCGCGGCAACGATCGCGATAACCGCCGGAACAACGAAAACAAGAACGAGTACATCGAGCGCGTCGTGACGATCAACCGCGTCTCCAAGGTCGTGAAGGGTGGACGTCGTTTCTCCTTCACCGCCCTGGTTGTCGTGGGTGACGGCGAAGGCACGGTGGGCGTCGGCTACGGAAAGGCCAAGGAAGTTCCCCAGGCCATTTCCAAGGGCGTCGAGGAGGCGAAGAAGAACTTCTTCCGCGTCCCGATGATCCGCCGCACGATTACGCACGTGGTGCAGGGCCGCGACACCGCCGGTGTCGTCCTCCTGCGTCCGGCTGCCCCCGGTACCGGCGTTATCGCCGGCGGCCCGGTGCGCGCCGTCCTGGAGGCCGCAGGCGTCCACGACGTGCTCACCAAGTCGCTGGGCTCGTCCAACGCGATCAACATCGTCCACGCGACGGTTGACGCACTCAAGCAGCTCGAGCAGCCCGAGGCTGTCGCCGCACGTCGCGGCCTGCCCCTCGAGCGCGTTGCTCCCGCGTCCATGCTGCGCGCTCGCGCAGAGGGCGAGGCCGAGAAGCGCGCGGCTGCCGAGGCCGCCGAGGCCGACAAGGCCGCTGCAGGGGAGGCTAAGTGATGGCGAAGAACATCAAGATCACGCAGGTCAAGTCCTCTGCTCACGCGAAGCAGAACATGAAGGACACGCTGCGCACCCTCGGGCTGCGCAAGATCGGCCAGAGTGTCGTGCGTGAGCAGACGGACGCCGTTCTGGGTGCCGTTCGCACCGTGCGTCACCTGGTGACCGCTGAGGAGGTCGACTGACAATGGCGGACTCCACGAACAAGACGCAGATCGTTAAGCTGCACCACCTGCGTCCTGCCCCGGGAGCCAAGACCGCGAAGACCCGCGTGGGTCGCGGTGAAGGTTCGAAGGGTAAGACCGCTGGCCGTGGCACCAAGGGCACCAAGGCCCGTTACCAGGTTGCTGCCGGCTTCGAGGGTGGCCAGATGCCGATCCACATGCGTCTGCCGAAGCTTCGCGGCTTCAAGAACCCCTTCCGCGTTGAGTACCAGGTCGTGAACGTTGGCAAGCTCGGGGAGCTCTTCCCCGAGGGCGGCAAGGTCACGGTCGAGGATCTCATCGCCAAGCACGCTGTTCGCGACTCCGCGCCCGTCAAGGTGCTCGGTACCGGCGAACTGAGCGTCAAGCTCGAGGTTGAGGTCGACTCCTGGTCGTCCTCCGCCGAGGCGAAGATCACGGCTGCCGGCGGGTCTATTTCGGCTCGCTGACGCTGAACGGGGGTGGTCCCGCGAGGGACCACCCCCGTTACGTGTCTGTGTTTTTGCTGGCGAGAAGCTGTCAAAGTGCTCGTCGCCCGCGAAAGCAACACGCCCCAGCACATGGGGCGCTCGCGCGCCGCGTCTCGTTAAATACGCGGCAATGCGCTTTTTTAATGATTGGATATCGCCAACCACTACCCGTGTCGGGTAAGCTGGATCAGTCTAGGGGCTTCGCCCCGTGTGCCCATCACCCGTAGGAGGAAGCCTTGCTCGGTGCATTTGCCCAGGCGTTCCGTACCCCCGACCTGCGTCGGAAGCTGCTGTTTACCCTGTTCATCATGGCCATGTTCCGGCTGGGCTCGTTCATTCCGACACCCGGCGTGGACTCTCAGGCCGTCCAGCGCTGTATGGCGCAGGAGTCGCAGGCGTCGCTGCTCGACCTCGTCAACCTGTTCTCGGGTGGGGCGCTTCTGCAGCTCTCGATCTTCGCGCTGGGCATCATGCCTTACATCACCGCGTCGATCATTATTCAGTTGCTGAGGGTGGTTATTCCTCGCTTCGACGACCTTTACAAGGAAGGTCAGACTGGCCAGGCGAAGCTGACGCAGTACACGCGTTACCTGACGATCTTCCTGGGTATCCTCCAGGCGACCACGACGATCTCTCTGGCGCGCAGCGGTCAGCTCTTCCAGTCGTGCGGCGAGGACGTCATCAAGGACCGCTCCGTCCTGATGTTCGTCGTGATGATCATCGTCATGATGGCCGGTACAGGCGTCATTATGTGGCTTGGCGAGCTCATCACTGAGCGCGGCATCGGTAACGGCATGTCGCTGCTGATCTTTACGTCTATCGCGGCCCGTCTGCCCGAGCAGCTCCTCTCGATCGGCCAGGCTGGCAAGTGGGGTTCGGTCGCCGCTATCGTCGCTCTGCTTCTCCTCGTCGCGATCGCTGTCGTCTACGTCGAGCAGGCACAGCGCCGCATCCCGGTCCAGTACGCCAAGCGCATGATTGGGCGTCGCCAGTACGGCGGCACCACCACGTACATCCCGCTGAAGATTAATATGTCGGGCGTTATCCCCGTGATCTTCGCATCCTCGATTCTTGCCCTGCCTCCGATGGTGGCGCAGTTCGGCAAGGCGGACGACAAGTGGGTCCAGTGGATCTCCGCGCACTTTACGCAGGGCAGCTCGTTCTACCTGACGATCTACGCCCTCATGATTCTGTTCTTCACCTTCTTCTACACCGCTATCACGTTTAACCCGGACGAGGTTGCGGACAATATGAAGAAATACGGAGGCTTCATCCCCGGTTACCGTGCGGGTCGTCCCACGGCTGAGTACCTGCGCTACGTGATCAACCGAATTACGTCGGCGGGTGCCCTCTATCTGGTGATCATTGCCCTCCTGCCGTCTCTCGCGATTATCCCGCTGAAGTTGTCGAGCTCGCAGATGCCCTTCGGTGGTACGACGCTGCTCATCATCATCGGTGTTGGTCTGCAGACGGTGAAGGAAATCAACACGCAGCTGCAGCAGCACCACTACGAAGGATTCCTGAAATGACAGTCGTCATCCTCCTCGGCCCTCCCGGAGCTGGTAAGGGCACCCAGGCCTCGCGCATCGCCGAGCGCCTCGGCATCCCGGCTATTTCGACGGGCGACATCTTCCGTGCCAACATGGCGGAAGGTACGGAGATCGGCAAGCAGGCGCAGGCCTACATGGACCGTGGCGAGTTCGTTCCGGACTCGGTTACGAACGCCATGGTGAAGGCGCGCCTCGCAGCCCCCGACGCTGCCGACGGTTTCCTCCTCGACGGCTACCCGCGTTCCGTTGAGCAGGCGCACGTCCTGCGCGACATGCTCCTCGATCTGGGTAAGTCCATCGACGTCGTCCTCGAGATTCAGGTGGACGAGGACGAGGTCGTGGAGCGCATGCTCAAGCGCGCTCAGGAGCAGCACCGCACGGATGACACCGAGCCCGTCATGCGTCATCGCCTGGAGGTCTACCACCAGCAGACGCTGCCCGTCGCCACCTACTACGTCGACCAGGACCTCCTGGAGGTTGTTGATGGCAGTGGCACGATCGACGAGGTCACGGCTCGCATCTTCGCAATCCTCGACTCGGTGGCAAAGAACTAAGCGATGCCACGCATTGAACTGAAGTCCGCGCAGGAGCTTCGATGGATGCGCGAGGCCGGTCTGGTCGTCGCGTCCATCCACGAGGCCCTGCGCGGCGCTATTCGCCCAGGCGTTACGACGCGCGAGCTGGACGAGGTCAGCGCCCAGGCGATCGCCGACGGGGGAGCGACCTCCAATTTCAAGGGCTACTACGGCTATCCGGCGACGGTGTGCATCTCGGTGAATGACGTGATCGTTCACGGTATCCCCGGCGACTACGAGTTGGCTCCCGGCGACATCGTCTCTTTTGACTGCGGCGCGTACGTGGAGCGCGGCGGCCGCCAGTGGCATGGAGATGCCGCCTTTAGCGTCATTGTCGGCGAGACCTTCGTGTCGGACGCTGACTTCGCGGCGGGGGAGCGGGCCACCGGCACGATCGCGGGTGTGGACGAGAACCTGCTGCGTGAGCGTCGCCAGCTCGACGCGGTCACGCGCGAGTCTCTGTGGGCCGCCCTTGCGGGATTGGCGACCGGCAGGCGTATTAGCGCGGTTGGGAACGCGGTTGAGACCGTTGTCGCTGAGAACGCTCTCATCAACGGCTGGGAGGCCGGCATCATTGAGGAATTCGTTGGCCACGGCATCGGCACGAAGATGCACATGCCTCCGGACGTCCTCAACTACAACGTTCGCGGCATTCAGGCCCGCCTGAAGCCCGGCATGGTCCTGGCGGTCGAGCCGATGCTCACCCGCGGCGACATCGCCTCGCAGACGGACGACGACGAGTGGACGGTTCGCACGGTCGATGGCCGCGACGCCGCCCACTGGGAGCACTCGATCGCGATCACCGAGGACGGTGTCTGCGTCCTGACGGCGCGGGACGCGGGAGTGGCCGGCCTGGCACCCTATGGCGTCACGCCGGTGTCGCTCGACTGATATGACGTATGAGCGCGGGCCCGGTACCTCACTCAGGTGCCGGGTCCGAGTCGTATCGAGACGAGGCAGTGGCCGGACCTCCGGTCATGCGGACGCTGTCGCGCCCGGCGTGGCGGTTCGAAGCCCGCACTGGCCTCCAGGGCCTCGTACCTTCGAAGTCTTCTTAGGCAATTTCGCACGTAATTCACCTGAGAATGTTTCAAACCTTGAATTCACATTGTTGGAATTGCAGGGCTTTGAACGGTGCTCGAAAAATGACCGTTGGAAATTATGTGCGAGTTTTATGGGGCGGTTTCTGTGGTTCGGTCGGGGGAACGCAATCCGCGGATACCTGCTGTCTGCTCAGGAGGTCTGTACGGCCGGGGTTGTGCTCGTGCGGCCTGAGCGATTGTGTGGCGTGGGACCTGCCGTGTTCCCAGTTTGGGATCTATCTGGATAGGTTGGGCGCATCTGGATAGGTTATGCGCATCGGGATAGGTTATTAAGCTATCCGGATGTTCGTTACCTATCCGGATGTTCGTTACCTATCCGGATGCGTGTTGGACGCCGTGGGTGGTGGCACCCCGCCCGTAACGCTGCAGGTAGTGCACAGGGGCCGGGAGATCACATGTGAGGCGAAACTCTCCCGCCGACAGGTGTTGAGTGGCCCGCGCGCGCTCATCTCGCGCTCTTCGATGGGGCGGCGAGGCGCGGGCTGCCCCGACCTCGTCGTAATGAGGGGATCAATGACAGCGATTCCCCAAAATGTGACGCATTAAACGTGAGCGAACCGACAGGGAACCCGACTACCACCGACGGGCGTCAATGCCGTAGAGTAGTTCCTTGGGCGTATGCGCATCCGGCATTCGTTGGTGCACTATGCCTAGCGGCATCCGCCGCAACCTATCCGAGACATGTAGAGGATAAACGGAGGATATGGCGAAGAAAGACGGCGTCATTGAGATGGAAGGCACGGTCGTTGAGGCCCTGCCTAACGCGATGTTCCGTGTGGAGCTGAAGAATGGCCACGTGGTTCTCGGCCACATTGCGGGAAAGATGCGTCAGCACTACATCCGCATCCTGCCCGAGGATCGAGTTGTCGTCGAGCTGAGCCCCTACGACCTCTCCCGAGGTCGTATCGTCTACCGCTACAAGTGACCCGACACAAACTGCCCGACGGGCAGTGGAGGTAACAACCATGAAGGTCAAGCCGAGTGTCAAGAAGATCTGTGACAAGTGCAAGGTGATTCGTCGCCACGGCAACGTCATGGTCATCTGCGACAACCCCAGGCACAAGCAGCGCCAGGGCTGAGACCCGCTGCGACCCGCGGGGCACCAAGCCCCACAGCATCACTCTAAGCACCCACTCGTGGGTGACCCTCGGTTCGGAGGCCGAGGCCGGGCTGCTCGCCCGGATTGAGCGATGACGACCTCCGATGAACAACTGGAGCAACATCACCATGGCACGTATTGCCGGCGTCGACCTCCCCCGCGAGAAGCGGCTCGAGATCGCGCTCACATACATCTACGGAGTCGGCCGCACCCGCGCGGCAGAGACCCTCGCCGCCACCGGCGTCAGCCCGGACACTCGCGTGAAGGACGCGACGGAAGAGGATCTCGTCAAGCTTCGTGACTACATTGAGGCAAACTTCAAGGTTGAGGGTGACCTCCGCCGTGAGGTTCAGGCCGACATTCGTCGCAAGATCGAAATCGGTTCGTACCAGGGCCTTCGCCACCGTCGTGGCCTGCCGGTCCACGGTCAGCGCACCAAGACCAACGCGCGTACCCGCAAGGGCCCCAAGCGCACCGTTGCAGGCAAGAAGAAGGCCAAGTAAGGCCTAGGAGAGCGCAACCCCTCGGGGTAGCTTTCCGCGACAAGAAGGAACTGAACCAGAAATGGCAGCAGCAAAGACCTCGCGCTCGGGCGGTGCCCGCAAGCCGCGTCGCAAGATTTCGAAGAACGTCACCAACGGCCACGCCTACATCAAGTCGACGTTCAACAACACCATCGTTTCCCTCACGGACCCCACGGGCGCGGTTGTCGCCTGGGCGTCCTCCGGCCAGGTTGGCTTCAAGGGCTCGCGTAAGTCCACCCCCTTCGCCGCGCAGCTCGCGGCCGAGGCTGCGGCTCGTCGCGCCCAGGAGCACGGCATGAAGAAGGTTGACGTTTTCGTGAAGGGTCCCGGCTCCGGCCGCGAGACCGCGATCCGTTCCCTCCAGGCTGCCGGCCTCGAGATCGGTTCGATCCAGGACGTCACGCCTCAGGCCTTCAACGGCACCCGCCCGCCGAAGCGCCGCCGCGGCTGACTTGCGGACGGGAGGGCATTGCCCTCCCCACGTCTGAACCTTCGGGTTCTTACTCCCTTAGCCTGCTTCAGCAGGTTCCCATATCCGGTGTCATATAGCGGGCACCGGCCAGAAAGGAATAGACGTGCTCATTGCAGAGCGACCCATCCTGACCGAAGAAAAGGTCAGTGACCTGCGCTCCCGTTTCACCCTGGAGCCCCTCGAGCCCGGGTTCGGCTACACGCTGGGTAACTCCCTGCGTCGTACCCTCCTGTCCTCGATCCCAGGTGCAGCGGTGACGTCCATCCGTATTGATGGCGTCCCCCACGAGTTCCGCACGATCGAAGGTGTGAAGGAAGATGTCGCTGAGATCATCCTGAACATCAAGCAGATCGTCCTGTCCAGCGAGAACGACGAGCCTGTCGTCATGTACCTGCGGAAGGCTGGCCCCGGCGAGGTTCTCGCCGGCGACATCACGCCTCCCGCCGGCGTGGAGATCCACAACCCCGATCTGCACCTTGCCACCCTCAACGAGAAGGGCAAGCTGGAGATTGAGCTGACCGTCGAGCGTGGCCGCGGCTACGTGTCGGCCGCTCAGAACAAGGATCCGCAGGCCGAGATCTCTCGCATTCCGATTGATTCGATCTACTCGCCCGTCGTCAAGGTGACCTACAAGGTCGAGGCGACGCGTGTTGAGCAGCGCACCGACTTTGATCGCCTCGTCATCGACGTGGAGACCAAGCCGGCGATCACCCCCCGCGATGCCCTGGCCTCGGCCGGCAAGACGCTGGTGGAGCTGTTCGGCCTCATGCGTGAACTGAACGAGGAAGCGGAAGGCATCGAGGTGGGTCCGTCCACCACCGACGCCACCCTCGCAGCCGATCTGGCTCTCCCGATCGAGAACCTGAACCTGCAGTCGCGTTCCTACAACGCGCTGCGTCGCCGCGGCATCCTGACCGTCGGCGAGCTGGTTGCTCACTCGGAGGCCGACCTGCTCGACATCCGCAACTTCGGCACCAAGTCGATCGAAGAGATCAAGGAGTCCCTGGCGGCCCTTGGTATGACGCTGAAGGACTCGGTCATGCCGAGCTTCGGCGACTCGGAGTCCGCCGCGATCTTTTCGGACGACCAGTCCATCTGACCCCGTGCGTCCGATGGACGCATTGAATCCGTAGGAGAAACTCATGCCCACCCCCAAGAAGGGTGCTCGTCTGGGCGGTAGCCCGGCACACCAGAAGCTGATCCTGTCGAACCTGGCAGCTCAGCTCATCGAACACCGTGCGATCACGACGACCGAGGCCAAGGCCAAGACCCTGCGCCCCTACGTCGAGAAGCTCATCACCAAGGCCAAGCGTGGCGACCAGCACGCCCGCCGTACGGTCATGAAGAAGATCCCCAACAAGGGCATCGTCGCGATCCTCTTCGAGGAGCTCGTCCCCGCGATGGATTCCGAGCGCGCCGGCGGCTACACCCGCCTTATCCGCGTCGGCAACCGCAAGGGTGACAACGCTCCCCTGATGCGCATCGAGCTCGTCATGGAGAAGGTCGAGAAGAAGGCCGTCGTGAAGACCGCCGAGAAGACCGCCGCGAAGGCCGTCGCCGACGAGGCCGAGAAGGCCGCTGACGCTGCCGCCGAGCGCGCCGAAGAGGCTCGCGAGGAAGGCGATCTCGCCAAGGCCAACGAGGCCGAGGAAGTTGCCGCCGAGGCCGGCGAGGCTGCTGACGCGGCCGAGCAGGTCGCCGACGAGAAGTGACGCCAGGTCACTGATCAACTCGAGCATCGGGCCGGACATTCCGCAAGGGGTGTCCGGCCCTTGCCGTATCCGGTAGCCTGAAGTCATGACTCGTGAGATGACGTTGGCGATTGACTGCGGCGGCGGTGGTATTAAGGGTTCCGTCGTGGATGAGCGCGGCACCATGATGGCCCCGCCTCGCAGGGTGCCCACTCCCTACCCGCTGCCTCCCGAGCTTCTCGTGGAAACCGTTATCGGCCTCGCGCGCGAGCTTCCCGCTGCGACGCGCGTGACGATGGGGATGCCGGGCATGATCCGCCACGGCGTTGTCATCGCGACCCCTCACTACATCACCCGCGACGGGCCGCGCTCGCGCGTGTTGCCCGAGCTCGTGGAGCGGTGGGACCACTTCGACATGGGCCGGGCGATCGAGCAGGCCCTCGGCCTGCCCACCAAGGTCTTGAACGACGCCGAAGTCGCTGGCGCTGGGGCCATTACTGGCCGCGGTCTCGAAATGATCATCACCCTGGGCACGGGCCTGGGTAACGCGGTGTTTGACGGTGGCCAGCTGGCACCCCACGTTGAGGTCTCACAGGGGCCCGTTCGGTGGGGCCTGACCTACGACGACTACATCGGCGAGCATGAGCGACTGCGCCTCGGTGACGTGCACTGGTCGCGCCGTATCCGCCGCGTCGTGGACGGCCTGCGACCCATGTACATGTGGGATCGCCTCTACTTGGGTGGCGGCAACTCCAAGCGCATCACGGCCTCGAACCTGCGCCTCATGGGTGATGACGTGATCGTCGTGCCCAACGACGCGGGCATTATCGGCGGTGTTCGGGCGTGGGAGCTGTGAGCGTGCGGCACCTGCGCCTCGACCTCGGCTACGACGGCACCGACTTTCGAGGCTGGGCAGCCCAGCCCGGCCTGCGCACCGTCCAGGGCGAGCTTGAAGCGGCCCTCGCCATGGCCTCGCGCGAAGAGATCGTGACGACGGTCGCCGGTCGTACCGACGCGGGGGTTCACGCGCGTCATCAGGTCGCTCATGCGGACATTTCCGAGGCCGCCTGGGCGCGACTGTCGCCCAGGGGAGGGGAGCGCGACGACGGCTCCGTGGCCTCGTCGATTGTTCGCCGACTGAACAAAATCCTGTCCGGTCGCTACGGCGAGCGCGCTCGTGGGCGCGACCTGGCTGCCGCGCGCGGCACCTGCGACGTGCGCATCTACTCGGCTACCGTCGTCGACCCCAGCTTCGACGCGCGCTTTTCCGCCCTTGGGCGCTCCTACGCCTACCGGGTGTCCGACCGTCCGGAGCCGCTGGGGCGCTGGGATCGCCTGTGGGTCGAGGACTCCCTCGACGAGGCTGCCATGAACGAGGCTGGGGCCGCCCTCCTCGGGGAACACGATTTTCTCGGGTTCTGTCGCCCGCGAGAGGGGGCCACGACGATCCGGACGTTGCGCATCCTGCGCGCCGAGCGTGACTCCGAGGGGACTCTCGTCTTCCGGGTCGAGGCCGACGCGTTCTGCCACTCGATGGTCCGTTCGCTGGTAGGGGCCCTGCTCCTCGTGGGCTCGGGCGCGCGCGGAACCGACTACCCGGCGCAGATCCTGCGGGCTCGGTCCCGCACTGAGGCTGCGCCCATCGCCCCTCCGCACGGACTCACCCTCGAGGGCGTGGAGTACCCCGATCCCTCGCAGTGGGGCGCGCGAGCCGAGCAGGCCCGGGCCAGGCGCGACACATGCTGTGGTGACGACGGCTGAGGAATGTGACACAGTATTCGCCGCGCTTTGACCGCCGGGCTGCGCACGGATAATATGGCTAGTGCTGTGCGTCAGCAGAGTACCTAGTGTCTCCCACTCGCTAGGAGCGCTCGCCGACGCCTCGCGCGAACCGTTTCATCGCGGATGCCCCCGGAAAAACCGGCGCGGCGTCCCATGACCAAGAAGAATTGAAGGTTACGCCCGTGCGCACCTATTCACCCAAGCCTGGGGACGCGGACAAGAAGTGGTACGTCATTGACGCCACCGACGTCGTCCTCGGCCGCCTGGCAGCCCAGACCGCTGCCCTCCTCCGTGGGAAGCACAAGCCGACGTTCGCCCCTCACATGGACATGGGCGACTACGTCATCATCATCAACGCGGACAAGGTCGCTCTGACCGGCAAGAAGCTCGACCAGAAGATGGCCTACCGTCACTCCGGTCGTCCCGGCGGCCTGACCGCGACCGCTTACCGTGACCTCCTCGCCGCAGCGCCTGAGCGCGCCGTCGAGAAGGCCGTTAAGGGCATGCTTCCTCACAACTCCCTCGGCCGCGCGCAGTTCAAGAAGCTGCACGTTTACGCTGGCCCGGAGCACCCCCATGCCGGCCAGTCGCCGGTTCCCTACGAACTGACCCAGGTGGCTCAGTGACCTTTGGTCGCTGAACGCCTTTGACCCTGAGGAGAACCGTGGCTGAGACCATCGTTTCCGCTGAGCTGGACGAGGAAGTCGTCCCCAGCTCCTACACGTCCGAGACCGAGTCGGCTCCCGCCGGCGCCGGTCAGTCCATCACCGCGCCCGGCGCGGGCCTGGGCCGCCGCAAGGAGGCCGTCGCCCGCGTTCGCCTGGTCCCCGGCTCCGGCAAGTGGACCATCAACGGTCGCACCCTTGAGGACTACTTCCCCAACAAGCTGCACCAGCAGCTGGTGAAGTCCCCCTTCGTGCTGCTCGACATCGACGGCCGCTTCGACGTCATCGCCCGCATCAACGGCGGCGGCATCTCCGGCCAGGCCGGCGCCCTGCGCCTCGGCGTGTCGCGCGCCCTCAACGAGATCGACCGTGACGCGAACCGTCCGGCCCTCAAGAAGGCTGGCTTCCTGACCCGCGACGCCCGCGCCACCGAGCGTAAGAAGGCAGGCCTCAAGAAGGCCCGCAAGGCTTCGCAGTTCTCGAAGCGCTGATCCTACTCAGCACATTTTCTGCTGGCCGCGCCCCGCTTCTGCGGGGCGCGGCCTTCGTATGCCCTCCTGCGCGTACCGCGATGTGGGGTTATAGGACACTACGCGTCGCTTGCGGCCCCACGGGTGTTGCGGGCGTCGGAGGCCCCGGCCGCTGTGTGTGCCGGTGGGCGGCGGCCCGCCCGCGAGCCGTCCGCGCCGCGAGCTTCGCTCGGCGCGTCGCCTCCTTGTCCGGCCAGGCCCCGCCACCGCCCACCGGCACGACGGCAGGTCCCTCCGGTGCCCTCCATGCCGGTGGCGGTGGGGGTTTTGCAGCATTAGAAGCTGGGTGTCGGCGTGTCGCCGGCGTGTCGGATCTCTAATGACGTCTTTTCCCCCGTTTGGTGGCGGTGAGGTCGCGGTTTGAGGTGGTGTGGTGCCCAAAGTGCAGACCACCTCGGCGAAAGGCGTTGAAAATGGGCGGTTGTGGGCGAGGTGGTCTGCGTTTTGGGCACAAGTGTGTCTGTCGTGGAGTGTTGTTTGCACGCGAACCTCTGAACCTGCGCGTTAACCCGTTAATGTGCACGTTAACCCCTAGATGTGCGCGTGGGCGGGGCTGCCCACGCGCATCTCATCGGGTTAACGCGCGCATGAAGGGGCCGAGGCCGCCACCTATCGGGTTAGCGTGCGCATCAACGGGCCCGCGTGCGCAGGATGCGTTCAAAGAGACAGAAGTGGGGCCTGACAGCTCGCAGGCGTCCCGACGCCCTCTATATGCCCAGGGAGAAGACAGAGGTGGGACCCCGAAGGGTCCCGCCTCTCGTTGCGTGCGGTGGCTGCGCAGCCGGCACCGAAAAGTCACGCGACCAGCAACACGTAGAGTCCTGTGACCGGCGATGTGAGCGTCTCCGCTGTCCGTGCCCCGGCCTCGTACCAAGGAGAAGGCGCGGGCGCGGTAGGCTTAGTGCAGTCGATTGACCCACTGAACGGAGAGACTATGCCCAGGATGTTTGGCACGGACGGCGTGCGAGGACTGGCGAACGTTGACATCACTGCGGACCTCGCGCTGCAGCTCGGCGAGGCGGCAGCCCGCCAGTTCGGCGGCTCCCTGCGCGCGGACGGCTCCAAGCCCCGCGCGATCATCGGCCGCGACACCCGGATCTCGGGTGAGTTCCTCGACCACGCCCTCGCGGCGGGCCTGGCGAGCGCCGGCATGGACGTGACTCGCATCGGCGTCGTTACGACGCCCACGGTTGCGCACCTGACGGCCACGGAAGATACCGTGGACCTGGGTGTCATGATCTCCGCGTCTCACAACCCGATGCCCGACAACGGCATCAAGTTTTTCGCGCGCGGCGGCTACAAGCTCGCCGATGCCGTGGAGGACCAGATCGAGGCGCTCTTGAACACCGAGTGGGATCGTCCCACCGGCGACGCAGTCGGCGAGGTCAACGCGGACCACGCGTGGGCGAAGGACTCCTACATCGCTCACCTCGTCGAGGCCGTCGGCACTGATCTGCGCGGCATGAAGATCGCGATCGACTGTGCGAACGGCGCGGCGTCCGAGCTGGGCCCGGCCGTGTTCCGTGAGCTCGGCGCGGACATCACCGTTATCAACGCGTCCCCCGACGGGCGCAACATCAACCTGAACGCGGGTTCCACGCATCCCGAGTCGCTGCAGGCCGCCGTCGTCGAGGCCGGCTGCGACTTCGGCGTCGCCTACGACGGAGACGCGGACCGCTGCCTTGCGGTCGACCACGAGGGCAACCTCATCGACGGCGACAAGATCATGGGTGCGCTGGCCGTGAATGCCCAGCAGCGCGGCGCGCTGGCGAAGGACACGTTGGTCGTCACCGTCATGAGTAACCTGGGCCTGCTGATCGCCATGCGTGAGGCCGGCATTAAGACCGTGCAGACCGGCGTGGGGGACCGCTACGTGCTTGAGGAGATGCTGGCGTCCGGCTACTCGCTCGGTGGCGAGCAGTCCGGTCACATCATCGCCCGCGATCACGCGACCACCGGCGACGGCATCCTGTCCTCGCTGCTGATTTCGCGCATGGTCAAGGAGTCCGGCCGTTCGCTGGCCGATCTGACGTCCTTCATCGCGCGCCTGCCGCAGACGCTCATCAACGTGGGTGGCGTGGACCGCGCGGCCGCATCGACGAACGAGGCCGTCGCCGAGGCCGTGGCGGCCGCCGAGGCGCGCCTGGGCGATACGGGCCGCGTGCTCCTGCGTCCCTCGGGCACCGAGCCGCTCGTGCGCGTCATGGTCGAGGCCGCCACGCAGGAAGAGGCAGACTCGGTTGCCGCTTCCCTCGCGGACGTCGTCAAGGAAAACCTGGCGCTGTGAGCGTCTGACAATCGTACGCGTGAGGGCGGGCGCCGGTGGGTGCCCGCCCTCACGCGTATGTGGATGGGCTCATCGCAGGGTGTCGTGTCACTTCGCTGCAAATATACGGGAAATAGGAGTATGTTCGTTGTAGTGATCCGTGCGACAATTTCATCGTAGAGGGGCGACCATCATGGCACTTCCATTCATCCTCGGCGCGTACGCGTCGCATCCGGCACCGGAGCTGGAGGCTGACTACTACCGACTCCTCGCGGATCAGCCGTGGGTGAGCGGCGTCGAAATCCCCTACCCGGGGCAGCTCGCCACCCAGGGTGAGGTCCTGGCTAGCCACCTGGCGGCCCATTGGGACTTCAATACGATCACAGCGATCCCCGGCACCATGCAGAACGTGTGGAAGAACGGGAACTTCGGCCTGGCCTCGCCCGACGAAGCCGGACGCGGTGCCGCTCTCGACTTCACCCGCGCGCTGCGCGACGACCTCGCCGCCCTGTGTGAGCGGGCGGGCCGTCAGCTGGTCGCCCGCGTGCAGCTGCACTCGGCTCCCACGCGCCTGGCGCAGGCGGATGCTTTCAAGCGTTCGCTCGCCGAGGTGGCCACCTGGGACTGGTGCGGGGCGACGCTCGTCATCGAGCACTGCGACAAGTACATCCCCGAGCAGAACCCCGAAAAGGGCTTCCTCTCCCTCGAATCCGAGATTGACATCGTCTCCGAGGCCGGAATCGGCATCCACCTTAACTGGGGTCGCTCCGCAGTTGAGGGGCGCAGCGCGGACACCGCCTACGAGCACGTGCTCGAGGCCGGAAAGCGCGGCGTCCTGGACGGCATCATCTTCTCGGGCGCGGGCCCGGAGGAAACCCAGTACGGCTACTCCTGGATCGACGGTCACCTGCCCGCGCAGGCCGACGAGGCGACCTCGCTCATGGACGAGGCCGAGATCGCTCGCTGCGCCAAGGCGGCCATCGCCGGCGGTGCCAAGTATCTCGGCGCGAAGGTCTGCGTTCCCAAGGACGCGTCCCTCGAGCAGCGCCTGGCCATGCTGACCAACATCTACCGGGCCTGCGGCCTCGGCGAGTAATTGCGCCGCCGCTGGGTGCCGCTCCCGCATTTTGTGAGCGTGCGGGAGATGCTCGGCGCGAGGCGCAAGCGTGAGGGAGGGGCGGATGCCAATCGGTATCCTCCCCTCCCTGCGTTCTATCAAGTTCTGTCCTATACGCGCCTGGCCATCGACGAGCGCCACACCGGGCGCGTTAGGATCGTCGTGATCGGCGTCCCGTCCTCAGACTCCTCATCGATGGACACGCTGGGGTGAACGTCGCTCATGGGGGAGTGGCCTTCGATGACGTTGATGATCGAGGAGACGGCGACTTCGGTCATGTCCTTCAGGGGCCACTCGACAGTCGTCAGACCGAGCGCGGAGGCGCTGCGGTGGTCTTGATTGCCGAAGCCGAGGATTGACAGGTCGCCGGGCACTGAAAGGTCGAGGTCAGCGGCAGCCTGGAAGACGCCGGGGGCCTGAGAGTCGTCGGCCAGGGCGATGAGCGAGATCGACGGGTCCTCGTCGAGGAGGCGCAGCGCGGCTTGGTACGCAGTGGCGGGCTCCCAGTCGGGTAGCGAGTAGAGGGTGAATTTGGTGCCGAACGTTCTTGCGATCGGGTTCTGGCGCGCGTGATTCGTGTTTGGCCCGGCCAGGAACACCGCCCGCCCGCTGCCCGTGCCGGTCGATGGGTCCACGAGGGCGCAGTTAGAGAGAATGTCGCCCACTCCGGCGCCCTCGTCAATGCGGACGAGGGCGGACTCCGATCCGGTCGGGTCGGCTTCGATCATCGACATGGCGACGACGGGGATGCCGAGGTTGGCGAGCAGGCGCGAGGTGAAGGCCTCGGCCGACGTGGTTTCGCGGATGATGCCCGCCAGCTGGGTGTCGCCCAGGACCCCGCGGATGACCTCGGCGTCCGAGGCCCCGTCGCCGGACTGGAAGAGGGGGAGGAGGAGGTAGCCGCGGCGCTGGATGTCGATCATTGCGGTCGTGAGGACCGTGTGGACGACGGGCACGAAGGGGTCATCCGGCAGCTCGGCCATGAGGAGAGCGATGAGATGGGACTTGCCGCGGCGCAGCGATCGGGCGGCCGCGTTGGGGATGTAGTTGAGTTCGCGGGCGGCTTGCTTGACGCGATCGATGGTGGCGGGTGCGATCTTCACGTCCCGGCCTCGTCCGTTGAGGACGAGCGAGACGGTCGACGGTGCGACGCCTGCCGCGTGGGCGACGTCGGCCCGGGTTGCGCGCTCCATGCTGCGGCTCCCAATCATTGGTTGCGTTTCGTTGAAACACAACAACTATAACGTGTTAGTCTTGTGTTTGACGATCGGAGTTTCGACGATGACATCCGAAAGGCACTAAGACGTGAGATCGATACTACCTTCCTATGCTCCCGGCGCGGGCGCGCTCGTGCCCCCGCGCGCGCACCTCGCCGACGACTGCGGGGTTCTCAGCCTCGATGGCATGTGGAACTTCGTCTATCACAGCACCGACCCTGCGCCCTTCGTCAACGTCGAGCAGCCCTGGGACGAACCCGCTCCTGCCGCCGACGCATCCGAGATTGACGTGCCCAGCCACTGGGTCCTGCGCGGCGACGGCGCCTGGGGCCAACCCGCCTACACGAACGTCGACTTCCCCTTCCCGGTCGACCCGCCCCTCCCGCCCGAGGACAACCCTGTCGGCGACTACCGTCGCACCTTCGAGCTCCCCGCAAACTGGCAGGGCAGCCACATTCGCCTGCGTTTCGACGGTGTTGAAAGCCAGGCCAGCGTGTGGGTCAACGGCACGTGGATCGGCATGGCCCGCGGCTCGCGCCTCGCCCACGAGTTCGACGTGACCGATGCCGTGCGCCCCGGCACCAATACGATCACCGTGCGCGTGCACCAGTTCAGCCCCGGCTCCTACCTCGAGGACCAGGACCAGTGGTGGCTGCCCGGCATCTTCCGCTCGGTGAGCCTGCGCCGCCTCGCCCCCGGCGCCATCGAAGACCTGTGGATTGACACCGACTACGAGGCCGGGGTGGGTTATGCGACCATTGAAGCCCGGGTGCTCGGCGGTCAGGAGGCTCGTCTGTCCGGGCACCTGAGCATCGACGGCCTCTGGTCTTTCACCTGCTCTCTCGAACGCGGTGAGGATGGTCGCTACCGCAGCGGTCGCATCGAAGTAGGCAGCGTGCGTCCGTGGAGCGCGCAGGACCCAGCCCTCTACGAGGCGCGCGTTCGCGTCCAGGGCGTGGAAGGCCTCGGCGCGGGTGAGCGGTGCCTGCGCATCGGCTTCCGTCGCGTGTGTATCGAGGACGGCGTCCTCATGGCCAACGGCGAACCCCTGACCCTCAACGGCGTCAACCGCCACGAGGTGCGTGCCGCCGAGGGGCGCGTCTTCGACGAGACCTGGGCGCGCGAGGACCTTGCCCTCATGAAGTCCATGGGGATCAACGCGATCCGCACCTCGCACTACCCGCCTCACCCCCGCCTGCTCGACCTCGCCGACGAGATTGGCCTGTGGGTCATGCTCGAAGGCGACATTGAGACGCACGGATTCGAGGGCGTGGGGGAGTGGATCGATAATCCCTCCGACGACCCGCGCTGGGCCGACGCCTACATGGACCGCACGGTGCGCGCCTTCGAGCGCGACAAGAACCATCCCTCGATTATGTGCTGGAGCCTTGGCAACGAGTCCGGCACCGGCGCGAACCTGGTCGCCTGCGCGCGCTGGGTCCACGAGCGCACCGGTTCCCGGGCGATCGTCCACTACGAGGGTGACCATGCCCTCGAATACACGGACATCTACTCGCGCATGTACCCGACCCTGGAGGAAGTTGCCGCCGTCCTGGACGAGAGCGATCCCTACGCCGAGGTCGCCGTCCCCACGCACGTCGCCGCGCGGGTTGACGACGCCGCGCGCGAGCGTATCCGCCGCGCCCCCTACCTCATGTGCGAATACCTGCACGCGATGGGAACCGGCCCCGGAAACGCTGCCGCCTACGCCGCGCAGATGGGCCACCCCCGCCACGCCGGCGGCTTCGTGTGGGAATGGCGCGACCACGCCCTGTGGCGCACGCTCCCGGATGGGCGCCGCGCTCTGTCCTACGGAGGAGACTTCGGTGAAGAAGTGCACGACGGCAACTTCGTGTGTGACGGCCTCGTCGATGCCCTCTCGCGCCCCTACGCCGGCACCTGGCCGTGGGTTCAGGCGATGGCCCCGGATGCGCCCGCCCTCACGAAGGCCGTGGAATCGTCGCGCGGGCACGGGGCAGATGAGGCCCGGCTGCGCGCGCTCCTCGGAGCCCCCGTCTCGGTCGTCCGCTCGGACGATGACGCGGCGGCCCCCTACGCGCTCGATGCGCGCGGGCGCCTGGCGCGCATCGGCACCATGCCTGTGAACGTGGACCTCAGCGTCTTCCGGGCCCCTACCGACAACGACCGCGGGCGCGGCCCCGTCGACTACTGGGGTATTGCCGAGGACGACCTCGGTCCCCTCGGGGTCGGGCGCGGCGAGCATGGAACCTCGCACGCGGCCCGCTGGGAGCGCTCCCGCTTGCACCTGCTGCGCCGACGTCTCGTGTCCATCGAGGAGGAGGGCACCTGCCAGCGCGTCATCGAACGCTGGGCACCCCCCGCCGCGCAATTCGGCATCACCCTCACCTGGGAGTATCGACCCGTTCTACTCGGGGACACCTCCGCCCTGTCGGTGTCTGCCCGCGTCGCGCCCTACGGGGCCTGGCCCGAGCGGGTCCCGCGCCTCGGCGTGCGCATCGAGATGCCCGGATCGCAGTGGGAAGCCTCGTGGCTGGGCGACACTCTCATCGGATACTCCGACATGCGCGTGAGTGGCGCTCGCGGATATGGGCACGCTCCCGTACGCGAGCTCTGGGACGTGAGCGTTCGCCCCCAGGAAGGTGGGCAGCGCCTCGACCTCGAAGCCCTCTGTCTGCGCGGTGAGGCGGGCGAAGTCCTCGTTGTGCCGACCTCGTCCCTGGGCTGGAGCGCCTCGCCGTGGAGCGAGCGAGAATTGGCGAAGGCCTCGCATTGGGAGGACCTGCCTGACAGTGAGCGCACGTTCCTGTGGCTGGATGCCTTCCAGGATGGTATCGGCACGCGTTCGTGCGGGCCCGACTCTCGGCCCGAGTTCGCGGGCACCATGCGCGATATGGACCTGACATTCGTGATTGCCCAGGTTGGGGGTGATTAAGCCCCAAACTGTTATGTTGCGGCTTGATAACGATGCGCAAAGTTGTCGGCAAATGATGCGCGAAGCGTCGTAGGCCGCTATGATTCAGACATCAACTAACACGAGATAGTTAGTGACTCGATCCCATCGATCGACCAACAAGAACGGACCAACGGAGGTTTCGCATGTTGAAGAAGAAGATGGCCGCAGGCGTCGTCGCCCTCGCCATGTTCAGCACTCTTGGCCTGGCTGCCTGTAACGATGGCGGCTCGGGCTCCACCACCAGCTCGAGTGGCGGTTCATCCGCTGCTGGTTCCATCCCTGAGCCCGACGTCGCGTGCGACATCCCCGCGGGCAACCTTGACGACTCGAAGATCGACACCTCGAAGGTCGAAGGCGAGATCACGTTCCAGACCCAGGGTCTGCAGAACGACTTCGGCGACTTCTTCAAGGCCAAGATCAAGGAATTCGAGGACGCCAACCCTGGCGTGACGATCAACTGGACCGACCAGGGCGGCGGCGCCGAGTTTGACCAGACCGTGACCGCTCAGGCCTCGAACTGCAAGATGGCGGACGTCGTCAACGTTCCCTCCTCCACTATCCTCGCCCTGTCCAAGTCCAACCTCCTCATGGACTTCGACGTCAAGGCCCCCGGCATCGGCGACAAGTTTGTGGATTCCATTTGGGACTCTACCGCCCTGGGCGCCAATGACCACCACACGGCTCTGCCCTGGTACTTCGGCCCCTACATCACCACCTACAACAAGGAGGTCTTCAAGCGCTCCGGTCTCGACGAGAACACGCCGCCCAAGACCATGGATGAGCTGTTCGAGGACGCTGCGAAGGTCGGTGCCAACGGACAGGGCGACTACGGCATCTACGGCTCGCCCGAGTGGTACATGGTTGCTCAGCTGCACGGCATGGGCGTCAACCTGCTGAACGCTGACAAGACCGCCTTCGACTTCGCCGACAACGAGGCCGCGATCAACTACGTCACCAAGCTCTCCGAGCTCTACGCCTCCGGTGCGATCCCGAAGGACTCCCTGACCGGTGAGCCCGATCCGGGCAAGGCCTACACCGACGGCAACCTCGCCTTCGGTACGCCCAACGCCTCGTTCCTCAAGTCCGTCAAGAAGAACAACGAGACGGTCTACCAGAACACCGGCGTCGGCCCGTTCCCGACCAACCCCGGCATCAACCCGGTCTTCGAAGGCCAGTACATCGGTGTCTCCGTCACCACGCAGAACGCCCCCCTGGCCATGAAGTTCGCCGAGTGGATCACCAACGCTGAGAACCAGTACGCCTGGACGCACGACGGCGGCGCCATCATCTTCCCGGCCGCCACCGAGGCCCTCGACAAGCTCGTCAACAACCCGCCGGAGATCGCTGATGACCCGGTCTTCAAGGCCGCCTACGAGGAAGCCGCTGAGGCTGCCAAGAAGGCCGAGGCCTACACCGACGTCTTCTACGTGACCGGCGCCGTGAAGGACGCCCTCATCGAGAACGTCAACAAGGCCATCCGCGGTGAGGTCGATCCCAAGACCGCCCTCAAGACCGCTCAGGATCAGATGAACGAGAAGCTCGAGGCTCTCCAAGGCTGATTGATCGCTCGGGGGCCGAGGCGTGGCCTCGGCCCCCGATGCATTCCTCGCCCAGCGCCGGGCCGACGGCTCACGACCCCGCGCATCCATGAAAAAGGACTTTGGTATGCCGATACGTAAGAGTGCGCAGACGCGCTCCCTCAATGGCGCCGCCCGATTCCGCCCGGGCTGGGTTCCCTGGCTGTGGGTGACCCTCCCGGTCCTCGCGGTCATCTCCTTCTACATTTACCCCTTCATCACGACCGTTTACGTGTCGTTTACGAAGACCAAGCCGATGGGTAAAATCGGCCCCTTCGTCGGCCTGAAAAACTTCTCCACCATCCTCAGTGACCCTGAGTTCTGGCAGTCGCTGACGAACTCTCTTATCTACGCGGTCTGCGTCGTCCCGCTGATGGTGCTTCTGCCCCTGCTGCTGGCCCTCCTCGTCAAGTCGCACGTGCCCGGCATCGGCTTCTTCCGCGCCCTGTACTACCTGCCGGCCATCTCCTCGCTGGTCGTCATCTCGCTCGCGTGGCGCTACCTCCTGGACCAGCGTGGACCCATCAACAACCTGCTGGCGTCCTGGGGTCTCGACCCCGTTCCGTTCTTGTCAAACCAGTGGCTGATTCTCTTCTGCGCCATGATCATCACGCTGTGGCAGGGCCTGCCCTACTACATGATCCTGTACTTGTCGGCCCTCGCCAACGTCGACAAGTCGCTGTACGAGGCCGCTGAACTCGACGGCGCCGGGCCAATCCGTCGCTTCCTGACCGTCACCGTTCCCGGCGTCAAGGTCATGATGTTCCTCGTTGCGACCCTGACGACGATCGGTTGCCTCAAGATCTTTACCGAGGTCTACCTGCTGGGTGGCTCCGCCTCGCCCACGAAGACCCTCACGATGTACATCCGAGACCGGATCGTCGATCCGACCTTCGGATCGCTGGGACAGGGCAGCGCCGCCTCGGTGTGCCTGTTCCTCATCACCTTCGGCTTCATCATTGCTTCGCAAAGCCTGCAGAGGAAGGCTGAAGACTCATGAGCACCGCAACTTCGAGCACCGCGACCTTCGGTGATCGATTCACCCAGTGGCGCAAGGATCGCCGACTCGAGCGCCAGGGGCGCAACGTCGCCTCGCGTCAGATGCGCGGCGGTGCCCTCGTCGCCCGCTACGCCCTCCTCGTGGTCGTCGCCCTCATCCTGGTCGGCCCCCTCGTGCTGCCCCTCATGGCTGCCTTCAAGGCTCCCGGCGAATCCGTCTTCGGCCAGGGCGCGACCATGCTGCCGCAGCACTGGTCGCTGGACTCCTTCTACGTCCTCTTCGAGCGCACCAACATCCTGCTGTCCATCAAAAACTCCGCGATCGTGGCGGCCCTGACGGTCTCTTCGAACGTCATCCTGTCGTGCGTCGGCGGCTACATGCTGTCGCGGCGCGGGTGGACCGGCCGCAATATCATGTACTTCGTGGTCCTGTCCGCCATGATCTTCCCCTTCGAGTCGATCATGCTCTCGCTGTTCAAGATGATGGTGCAGCTGGACCTGTACAACACGCTCCCCGGCGTGTGGATGGTCGCCATGATCGGACCGTTCCAGATCCTCATGATGCGCGCCGCGTTCATGGGCATCCCCGACGAGATCGAGGATGCGGCCCTCATCGACGGCGCGGGCGAGCTGCGCCGCTTCTGGTCGATCTTCCTGCCCCAGGTGCGCGGCACACTGACGGTCGTCGGCCTGACCTCGTTCATCGGTGCCTGGTCCGACTTCATCTTCCCGCTGCTCATGCTGCCCGACCCGAACAAGCAGACCCTGATGCTGACGCTGACGGCCATCCAGAACTCGCCCCAGGGCGTCACCTACCAGCTTGTGCTGGCCGGTGCCGTTGTCGCGATGATCCCCGTCGTCCTGGTCTTCGCCTTCAGCCAGAAGTTCTTCTTCCGCGGCATTGAAGACGGCGGTCTGAAGTTCTGATCCTCATCCCCGCGGGTGCCCCTCGTACCCGCGGGGATCTTCTCTACCTAAAAGGAGGTTCTTTCACAAAAAACTAACACGTGTTAGGTAATGGGGATTTATAGCCGTCTAACGGCCGATCCCAGCCATGACCCCCATACTGACGAAGGAGTTAAACTCATGGGGACTAGACCCATCATCGGTGCACTTGGAGCCCCGATTCTTGCGGCCACCATGCTTGGCCTCGCACCCGCCGCGGCCGTCGCCGCCACCGAAACCCCGTATCACCCGACCGTCCTGTGGGCGACCTCCGAAGAGAAGGTCGGCGAAGGTGCTCCCAACGGCACTATCGCAGCCCTCGTCGACGACGACACCGCGCGAACCGACGCGACCAAGACGTTCTGGACCACCAAGTGGAAGAACGGTATGGATGAATACCCCCATGCCGTTGCCGTCCAGAACCCCACCCCCGGCACCCAGGTGTGCGGCCTCGGCCTGACCCCGCGCCCCACCTACGATTCGACCCTGGGTAACGACCAGTTCCCCGGCGAATACCGCATCTTTGCCTTCGATGAGGACCCCGGCAACCCGGCCGCCGAAGCCTCCTTCGCCGACTGGAAGACAAAGGTCGCCGCAGGTGAGTGGGAAGGCGGCACCGAGGTCAAGCACGGTACCGACTTGCAGTACGGAAACAAGGAACAGTACGTCACCTTCCCGGCGACCACGAAGCGCGTCTTCGCTCTCACGGGTCTGCGCTCCCTCGCCGCCGGCAAGAAGGACATGGCGCTGTCCGACATCAAGCTCCTGCCCTGTGACGCCGAGGGTAACGCCATCACCTCCTACGGCAGCGAGGACACGGGCGGCAACAATACCGCGGTTCGCCCGGTCGTGCCCCACCCCGATGCCCCAGCCTCCGGATCGGGTGCGTCCGACCTCGTCGTTGACTTCGTCATCGACCAGCTGCCCTACGGCGATCCCGGCAAGCCCGTCGACTTCGCCCCCGGCACCCACACCTACACGGCCACCGGCTACTACCACGCCAAGACTGTCTCGGCCCGCATCCGCGCGGTCGACGGTGCCACCGTCACCATCAACGGCGCGACCCCCGACGCCGACGGTCGAGTCGCCAACCTCGACCTCACCACCGGACTGAACGTCATCACCGCCACCGTGACCAAAGACGGCAAGGAAGCCACCTACGTCGTCAACATCACCAAGGTGGATACCGACTTCCGCGGCAACGTCATGGTCCCCGTGACGGCCACCGCGAACGGCGGTACCGAGGCCGACAACGCGGCCCTGACCGACCTCGACCCCACGACGACGTGGACGTCCGATCCGCTCGTTCGCAGTAATGACTGGTCGAGCAGCGTCACCGGCATCGAGCTGCACCTGGGCGAGGCCCGCTACGTGCACCGTGTCAACGGATGGGGCACCCCGACACTGCCCGCCGGCGCGCAGTCCTGGCACGGCGGCAACTCCGTGGCCATCGCGGTCCAGGAGGCCGACGGCGGCGAATGGAAGACCATCGTCACCCACGGCTCGCTCACGCGCGACGCGCGCGGCCTGTGGTACTGGGACTTCAACAGCTACCACCTCGCCAAGAACATCCGCATCTGGATGAACGAGGAGACCGAGCCCCAGACCCCGCAGAACATCGCCACCGCGGTGACCTTCAATGACGTCGAGGTGTGGGGCCTGCCCGCCGGCAAGACCCCGGTCGCACCGGCAGTCGACAACTCCATGTACGAGCGCTACTCCGGCTTCAACCCCGGTGACGGCAAGTGGGGCGTCAACCGCGCCCAGGCCCTCGCCCTGCAGTATGGCGTCATGATGCCCGCGTGGGTCCCCTCCGAGGGCTACGGCCGTGGCGGTTTCGATGCCAACGAGCGCGACCTCACGGGTGGCGCATTCCCGATGTTCTACGACCTGCCCATGTTCAACACCGCCATGATGGAATCCCTGGGCGAGGGCGCGCCGTGGGCCCTCGCCAAGGCCCCCACCGGCAAGAACAGCATGTGTAATGCGGGCGAGCCCCGCGACTTCATGAACGAGTACATGAAGCCGTATGCCTCGACGCTCGTCGACATCCAGTACGGCGATGAGGGTGGATTCAACCGCGTCGAGTCGGAGTGCTTCAAGAACTGGTTCTCCTGGTCCAAGGAGAACATCCCCGGAGCCGTCGTCCACGCCAACTCCTGGGACGACCCCTCCTGGTACAACGATGCCAACTTGAGCTACTACGTCGAGAACGCCAAGCCCGACCTGCTCAGCTGGGACAAGTACTACTGGGGTGCTAACGGCGGCCCGGCGCCGAGCAACGTCGTCATGAACCTGCTCAACACCAACACCTGGAAGAAGCAGCGCGAATACGGCCTCAAGGGTCTCACCGGTGACGGCTCCAGCCCGATCCTGTACGGCCAGTACCTGGACTACAACTGGGATGCCAACGTCTCGGCCTCCGAAAAGTCGATCGTCCCGTCCCTGGGCCTGGCCACCGGCCAGAAGTGGTTCGGCCTGTTCCGCATGGAGTACAACGGCTACGACCGCTCCTCGATCATCGACCACGATGGCGCGCCGACGCGTTCGTTCTACGAGTTCTCCAACATCTTCGGCAACGTCACCTACATCGGTAACTACACGAAGGCCATGAACTCCACGTTCGTCGCCTACAAGCCCGGCCAGTACGCGGCTCGCAGCGAGACCCCCTCGCTGAGCGGCTACAAGTACGGTGACTTCGCCTCCGGAGACGAGGCCAAGGCCGCCAACGAGGCCGTCGGCCTGGTTGACATGTCGGTCACCAACGTCGGCTCCGTCAACGACGGCCTGCCCGGCGACGTCGTCGTCGGCTACTTCGAGCAGCTGGGCGGCCTGGAGACCGCCAAGTCCGCCGAAATCTTCGGCGACTCCACGACGGCCCCCAAGGGCTTCATGGTCGTCAACGCCCTGACCGGCCAGACCCGCTACCCGTCCTACCTCCTCGACCCGCGCACCGACAACGGCTCGCTGGCCGAGACCGCTCAGGACATCACCCTGACCGTCAAGAAGCCGGCTGCGAACGCGCACCTCATGCTCGTCAACCCGGCTGACAAGACGACGCAGGAAGTCGAGCTCGGCGAGGGTGAGACCTCGCAGGTCGTGCTGAGCGCCGTCGGTGGCGGCGACTCGCGCTTCCTGTACTGGGTGACGGTCGAGAACCCGACCCCCACTCCGGACCCGCAGCCCACCCCGGACCCGCAGCCCACTCCGGACCCGCAGCCCACCGTGGACCCGACCCCGGCTCCGCAGCCCACCGTGGACCCGACCCCGGCTCCGCAGCCGACCGTCGACCCGACCCCGGCTCCGACCCCGGATCCTGCGCCCCAGCCTCGTACCGGTCAGTGGAAGTCCGGCTACTTCGGCTGGTGGTACAGCTACTCTGACGGCACCTACGCGGCCAACGAAACCCTCGTCATCGACGGGCAGACCTACCGCTTCGACGCGAGCGGCTACCTGAAGATGGGCTGGGTCTACGACGGCGGACACTGGTACTACCACGGCTCCAGCGGTGCCCAGCAGTACGGCTGGATCATGGACCGTGGCTCCTGGTACTACCTCGACCCCGCGACCGGGCAGATGGCGACCGGCTGGGCCCAGATCGACGGAACCTGGTTCTACCTGTCCTCCTCCGGCGTCATGCGCACCGGATGGGTCAAGGACGGCGGTGCCTGGTACTACCTGTCGCCCTCCGGCTCCATGGTCACCGGCTGGCAGCTCCTCGGTGGTACCTGGTACCACCTGGGCACCAATGGTGCGATGACCACCGGCTGGTACCAGGAGGGCCCCGTCTGGTTCTACCTGCGCTCTAACGGCTCCATGGCCACCGGTTGGGAACTCATCGGTTGGTCCTGGTACCACTTCGCGCCCTCGGGTGCGTGGATCGGCTAACCGTTAGCTCCACATGAGGCGAGGCCGTGGCCGGGTTTTCCGGCTGCGGCCTCGTTCGTATGCGCTACAAGCAGGAAGGGACTCAGTCCTTACGGATCGATAGGGACTCGACGCGGTGGTCGGGGCCCTTCGTGAAGATGAGGGTCGCGCGCTCGCGGGTGGGGCGGATGTTTTCGCGCAGGTTCGGCAGGTTGATCGCGTTCCAGACGACGTGCGCGGTCGAGACGGCCTCGTCGTCGGAGAGGGAGGCGTAGGTCTTGAAGTAGGAATCCTCGCGGGAGAACGCGGTTGCGCGCAGCTTGAGGAAACGATCGACGTACCACTGCTCGATGAGTTTCTCGTCGGCGTCGACGTAGATCGAAAAGTCAAAGTAGTCCGAGACGGCCACCGAGATGGATCCGGGCGCCGAGCGCGGCGGCTGGAGCACGTTGAGGCCCTCGACGATGAGGATGTCGGGGCGATCCACGTTGATGTAGGTGTCGGGCACGATGTCGTAGGTCACGTGTGAGTACACGGGGGCCTGTGCGTGCGGGTTGCCGGCCTTCACCGAGGCCAGGAAGGAGATGAGGGCCGAGCGGTCGTAGGACTCGGGGAATCCCTTGCGGGCGATGAGGGAGCGTTCCTGCAGGATCCGGTTCGGGTAGAGGAACCCGTCGGTGGTCACCAGGTCCACGCGCGGCGTGGAGTCCCAGCGGGAGAGCAGCAGCTGGAGGAGGCGCGCGACCGTCGACTTGCCGACGGCGACAGAGCCGGCGATGCCGATGACGAAGGGGGTCGAGTGAGCCGCGGGCTCACCGAGGAAGGCGTGGCGCTCGGCGGCGGTGCGGCGGCGCCCGTCGATGTAGAGCTGCAGAAGCGCGCTCAGGGGTCGGTAAATCGTGTCGACCTCGGTCATGTCGATGGGGTCGCCGAGCGAGGCGATGCGGTCAATGTCCTCCTGCGTGAGCGGCAGGGGAGTGCGATCGGCGAGGCGGTCCCATTCGCAGCGGGCGAAGCGCGCGTAGGGGTTGGGGGCGTTGCGCGCGGCGGCCGGGCTTAGCTCGTCAAGCGAGACGGTCGACGAGGCCGGGGATGGGACGGTCGAGGGGCTCTCGGTGATGCTCACGGTCCCATTGTGCCCCACATGTTTGTGGTCGCGTGCGCTTGTTCACCGCGTGAAGCGACACACGTTACTGACCGCTGGAGGGGTCCGGTGTGTTGCAATAAGAGCTATGTGCGGAATTGTTGGACATATTGCATGCAAGGCGTCCCAGCGTAGTCGCGAGGTTGTCCTCGGCGGCCTGGCGCGCCTCGAATATCGTGGGTACGACTCGGCGGGCATCGCCCTGGCCGGCGCGGATGGCCTCTACGTGCGCCGCGCGGTCGGTAAGCTCGTCAACCTCGTCGAAGAAGTCGACGCGGACAGCCCCGCCGAGGCCTACGCCGGCATCGGACACACCCGCTGGGCCACCCACGGGCGCCCCACGGTCGCGAACGCCCACCCCCATTCCAGCCCGGATGGACGTTTCGCTCTCGTTCACAACGGCATTATCGAAAACGCGGACGTCCTGCGCGCCGCCCTCATCGCCGACGGCGAGACCTTCGCCTCCGAGACCGACACCGAGGTGGTCGTCCACCTGCTGGCCCGCGCCTACGACCAGGCGGAGGCGGCCTCGTACAGCGGAGCGGTCGCCGGACTGACCGGCGCCGACGAGGAGGTGGCGCGCCGACTGGTCGTCGCCATGCGCGCCGTCACCGCCCAGCTCCATGGCACCTTCACCCTGCTGGTGCTGAGCACCCAGTCCCCGAACGTTATCGTCGCGGCGCGCCGCTCCTCCCCGCTGGTCATAGGCCTGGGGGACGGGGAGAACTTCCTGGGCTCCGACGTCCTGGCCTTCGTCGAGCACACGAACCGCGCCGTCGAGGTCGATCAGGACGAGGTCGTGGTCCTCTCCGCGACCGGCGTGACCGTCATCGACCCCAGCGGCAACCCCGTCGAGCGCGAGGCGTACGAGGTTGACTTCTCCGCCGACCGTGCCACCAAGAACGGCTGGCCGACCTTCATGGAGAAGGAGATCCACGAGCAACCCGACGCCGTGGGTGCCACCCTGGCCGACCGCATCGACGCCCGCGGCCGCCTGGCCCTGGACGAGGTTCGCATCCCCGAGCACGTCATGCGCTCGGTCGACAAGGTCATCATGATCGGCTGCGGCACCGCCTCCTACGCGGGCCAGGTCGCCCGCTACGCGATCGAGCACTGGTGCCGCATCCCCGTTGAGGTCGAGCTCTCCAGCGAGTTCCGCTACCGCGACCCCGTCGTGGGCGAAAAGACGCTGGTCGTCGCCATCTCCCAGAGCGGCGAGACCATGGACACCATCCAGGCGATCCGTCACGCCCGTGAGCAGGGCGCGAAGGTCGTCGCCATCGTGAACACGCCCGGATCGACCATTTCGCGCGAGTCCGACGCCGTGATCCTCACGCACGCGGGCCCCGAGATCGCGGTCGCCTCCACCAAGGCGTTTACCGCGCAGGTTACCGCCTGCTACATCCTGGGCCTGTACCTGGCGCAGGTGCGCGGCAACAAGTACGCCGACGAGATCGCCGACTACATGGAGAAGCTCGCGCGCGTCCCCGAGGCCATCGCCCGCGTCCTCGAGAACGGCGAGACGGTCCGCCAGTTCGCCCGCACGATGCAGGACGCCACCTCGGTCATCTACCTGGGTCGCCACGTCGGGTTCCCGGTCGCCCTCGAGGGTGCGCTCAAGCTCAAGGAAATCTGCTACATCCACGCCGAGGGTTTCGCCGCCGGTGAGCTCAAGCACGGCCCCATCGCCCTGGTGGACGAGGGCCAGCCGGTCATCGTCATCGTGCCCACCCCGCGCCGCCCCGAGCTGCACGGCAAGGTCCTGGCCAACATCGCCGAGGTCCGCGCCCGCGGTGCCCGCACGATCATCATCGCCGAGGAGGGGGACTCCTCCGTCGATGAGTTCGCCGAGACCGTCTTCCGCGTACCCGCCGTGCCGACCCTGTACGCGCCGCTCCTGACCGTCGTGCCGCTGCAGATCTTCGCCTGCGAGCTCGCCTCCGTGAAGGGCCTTGACGTCGACCAGCCGCGTAACCTCGCCAAGTCCGTGACGGTGGAGTAATCCACCTGCGCGGGGCTGGTGCCCCGGCAGCGCTCACGGGCCTCGTTCCTCATCCAGGGACGAGGCCCGGGCTGCTTGTGCGGATCGGTGTCAGCTTCCGGAACCGGGCGTGCGCTGCGTCATCGAGTCGGCATGATCTGGTGAAAGGCTTCACGATGCGCATGTGAAACAGTAGCCAAAACCGCGATGGGCATTGCAATCGAGGGGGAGACAGCGACTAGCGTGGAAGAGGTGGCGGCGCGCCCGCCGCACCATCCAGCGCAAGCGAGCCCCGACCTCGTGAAACGGGGCCTCGACCACCCCAGGAGGTGCGCACATGACCCTATCCACGATCCTTATCGGCATCCTGCCCTCTGTCTTCTTCGGCGTCGCCACGACGCTCATGGGCAAGACCGGCGGCTCGGACCGCCAGCGAGTCATGGGCGCCGTCCTCGGCGGCCTGCTTATGGCCGCCGTCGCCACCCCCTTCCTGCACCCCGCGTGGACGCCCCTGAACCTGGGCGTCTCCTTCCTGACCGGCCTGCTGCTCGGCGTCGGCGTGTGCGACCAGCTGCGCTCCTACTCGGTCCTGGGCATGAGCCGCACGATGCCGCTGTCCACAGGCGGCCAGCTGGTCCTCATGTCCCTGGCTGGCATCGCGATCTTCGGCGAGTGGCTCCACGGTGGGGCCCTGCCCTACGGTATCGCGGCCATCGCCGTCCTCATCGTCGGCATCTGGTTCCTCTCCCGCTCCGAGTCCGGCTCCGACGCCGCCTCCCTCGACTGGAAGCGCGGCGCTTTCCTGCTGACCACCTCCACGCTGGCGCTCGTGGCCTTCCCGCTCATCATCAAGTACTTCGCAATTGCGCCCGCCGAATTCCTCCTGCCCCAGGCGATCGGCTACACCGCCTACTGCGGTGCCTTCTTCGCGATCCAGGGGCGCGGCGGCGTCGACCCCGAGGACTCGCTGCGCCACCGTCGCATGCTCCCCTCCGTTTTCAACGGCATCCTGTGGGGTACCGCCATCCTGCTGCTCCAGCTCAACTCCAACAACCTGGGCGCGGGCACCGGCTTCACGCTCTCCCAGCTCGGTATCCTGATCTCGACGCCGCTGGGCATCCTGTGGCTCCACGAGACACGCTCGCGCAAAGAGCTGCGCTGGACCATCATCGGCGTCGCCCTGGTCATCGTGGGCGCGGTCCTGGCGGGCGTCGCCAAGACCCTCGACGTGGCCTAATCGCCGCAGCTGTCGGCCGCTCTCGTCGCCGTTAGCCCCTCTCTGATCGCCCCTCCCTCGCGGGCCGGCTGTGTGGGAGAACTACCCCATGTTGATTCTGGACGGTCGCGCCCTGCGGAAAGCATGCGCGGAGGCATGTGAAAGCATGTGACAATGGAGATATGCTGACATTTGACGGACCTGCCCAGACGTTCCAGCAGGCGCGCTCAATCGAAGAGCGCTTTGTTCGCGAGGCAGCGCAGACCGATGACCCGGACCTGTACATGCGCCAGGTCGGCGACGCGGTCGCGCAGCGCGTTGCCCGCCTCGTCGGTGACACGCCCCCTCTGCTCGCCGGACCTCACGAACCTGCCGTCCCCGGCCCGCGGGCGGACGTCGTCGCCTTCGTCGGAGGGGGCGACAACGGAGGCGATGCCCTGTACGCATGCGCGACCCTTGCCGACATGGGCATCAACGTGGCGGCGATCCTGCTCAAACGAAAGCGCCACTCCCGTGCGCTGCGCGCCGCAAAGACAGCTGGTGTCACCATCGTGGACCTCAAAGGGGGATCGATCACCACAGTATTTGATTCCCCCCAGCTCGCCCTGGTGGCGTTCGCGAAAGTGTGGATCGACGGCATTGTTGGCGTCGGTGGCAAGGGGGCCCTCAAGGGGAACCTCGCCGAGGCCGTTGAACAACTCAACGACTTCTCGTTCCTCACCCACCCTGCAGTTGTCGCGATTGATGTGCCCTCGGGCCTCACCGACGACGACGGCCTCGTCACGGGGCCGATCCTACATGCCACCCACACGCTCGCGGTGGGTACCTACAAGCGCGCCCAGATCCTGGCGCCTGCCGCGCAGTATTGTGGTGCCTTGGAACTCATCGACATGGAGTGGACCGGACTTGTTGGCCTGACGCCCGCTGACGCGGAGGAAACGAGCGGCGAGGTCCCGGTGTGCTTCTACGACGGAACCGGCAGTAGTCGATTCGTTCAAGCCCCGGCCTTTGACGACGACAAGTACGCGCGCGGCGTCGTCGGCCTCGTCGCCGGATCCGACACCTACCCGGGTGCCGGCCTGCTCGCCACGCGCGGAGCTTTGGCGTCCGGCGTCGGCATGGTGCGCCTGAACTCGACCCGGCGCGTCCAAGACCTCGTGCTGTCCGCCGAGCCGGGCGTCGTCACGGTGGGCGGGCGCATCCAGGCGGCCCTTATCGGCCCCGGACTGGACGAGGACCGCCGCGAGGACGCGCTCGAACTCGCGCAATTCTGCGGCCAGTCCGGCGTTCCGCTCGTCATCGACGCCTGGGGCCTCGACCTGATTCCGGAGCTGGCGGACACCATCAACCCCGAGGCCACCGTCCTCACCCCGCACCACGGTGAGGCTGCGCGGCTGCTGACGAGGCTCGGCACGCCGACGAAACGGGACGAGGTCGCTGCAGCGCCCCTGCGCTACGCGAACCTCCTCCACGAGGCCACGGGCTGCCACGTCGTACTCAAAGGCCCGGTGACCATCGTGCGTTCCTTCGAATACGCGGACATGCTCCGCGATCAGGCGCTGCTCGCCAGCTTCATCAACCCGGAGGTGGGTTTCCCCGACCTGGAAAACATGGAGGACAGTGCGACCCGCTGCGACTCCACGCTGGTCGCGCCGACCACCACGTCGTGGGCGGGAGTCGCGGGCAGCGGCGATGTCCTGGCAGGCCTGATCGCCGGTATTCTTGCCCGCCCCGTCAGGGACGAGCACGCGCTGCCAGGACCGAACGGACAACCGCAGGCCGTCACGCCCGAACGACTGGTGTCGGCCGTGTGGCTCCACGGTCGCGCGGCGAAGCTGGCCACCGATGAATACAATGGTCGCGCCCCCATTCAGGCGCGTGACATCGCTGACGCAATCCCGGAAGCGCTCGCCGCCCTCAGCCTGTGAGGCGGGAGGGCACAGGCGTAGCCGCGCGGCGCGCTCGGGCCCGCGTGAGATACTAGGGGTGTGACTTCCATGAACGAACACGGTCAAGGACGGGGATACCCGTCGCGGGCGGCCGTCGACCTGGCCGCGATCCGTCACAACCTGGGCGTTCTGCGCGCGGCCGCCCCCGGCGCGCTCCAGCTCGCGACCGTCAAGGCCAACGCCTACGGGCACGGGCTCGTCCCTGTCGCGCTCGCGGCCCTGGACGGCGGTGCCGACTGGCTGGGTGTTGCCCAGCTCGCCGAGGCCTTCACCCTGCGCGAAGGCCTGGACGAGGCCGGGGTCGCCCGAGCCGACGCGCCCATCCTCGCGTGGATCTCCACCTCCTCCTCCGACTTCGCGGCCGCGATCGAGGCCGACATCGACCTGTCCGTGTCGTGGACCTGGGTCCTCGCCGACATCTGCGCCGCCGCCCGGCAGGTGGGCCGCCCCGCGCGCGTCCACGTCAAGATCGATACCGGCATGTCCCGCGCGGGCTCGACCCTGGCTGACCTGCCCGCCCTGGCCTCGGCCCTGCGCATGGCCGCCGATGACGGCCTCGTCGACGTCGTGGGAGCATGGAGCCACATGTCCCGCGCCGATGACCCCAGCGATGAGGGAAACGCCTCGACCGCGAGCCACGTGCGGATTTTCGAGGAGGGCCTGGCGATCCTCGCCGACGCCGGCATTACGCCGCGCATCCGCCACCTGGCCGCCACCTCCGGGATCCTGTGGCACCCCGAAACACACTACGACATGGTGCGCGCCGGCATCGGCCTGTACGGCCTCAGCCCCGACCCTGCGGTCGCGACCGCCGACGAACTTGGCCTCATCCCCGCCCTCGAGCTGAGCGCGCCCCTCACCTCCGTCAAGGTCATCGAAGAGGGCACCCCGGCCTCGTACGGCGGAACCTGGGTGGCGCCCACGCGCCGCTGGGTCGGCCTGGTTCCCCTCGGCTACGGCGACGGCATCCTGCGCTCCGCCTCCAACCGCGCGCGCGTCACCGTCCACACCGCCTCCGGCCCGTTCCACGCGCCCCTCATCGGACGCGTGTGCATGGACCAATTCATCATCGACCTCGGGCCCGCAGACGGCGACGCGGGCACCCCGACCGCGCGCAGCGGGGACGCGCCCGCGGCCCCGGGCGACACCGCCACCCTCTTCGGCTCCGGCGACGGCGGCGAGGCCTTGGCCGACGACTGGGCGCAGGCAGCCGGTACCATCAACTACGAAATCGTCACCCGCCTGGGCGCACACATCCCCCGCATCTACCGGGATGGCGCCGACGCGACCTTCGGGAGCAACTCATGACCCAGCCCATCGCCTCCTACGAGGTGTCAACGCGCGACGCCGACCAGACACGCGCGTTCGGCGAAGACCTCGGCCGCATCCTCGCGGCCGGAGACCTCCTCATGCTCTCGGGCGGCCTCGGCGCGGGCAAGACCACCCTCACCCAGGGCATCGGCGTCGGCATGGGCGTGCGCGGTCGCGTCGCCTCCCCGACGTTCATCGTCGCCCGCGTGCACCCCTCCCTGAGCGGCGGCCCGGACCTCATCCACGCGGACGCCTACCGCATCACCGACCTGAACGACCTGGAGACCCTCGACCTCGACTCCTCCCTCGACGAGGCCGTGACCGTCGTCGAATGGGGCGAAGGCAAAACCGAGGCCATGAGCGACGAACGACTCTCCATCGAGGTGCGCCGAGCCTCGGGTGGTGAGGCCGCCCACGACGGGGACGTCATCGACTTGGAGAACATGGACGACGGCACGCGCGTCATCGTCCTGCACGCCCACGGGCACCGCTGGGATGGCGTCCTTGACGGCGTCGTCGCCGCCCACGGCGGAACCCGCATCGACGAGGCTGGCACCGACGAGTAGGATCACACCGTGCGAGAGATAGCCCTGGACACCCAAGCCGCAACCGCCGTCGCCATCATCGAAGACGGCCGCGTGATCGCCCGCGCCCACAACGACTCCGGACGCCACCACGCCGAATCCATCACCCCGCTCGTGCGCGAGGCGCTCGCGGCAGCAGATCTGCCCGCGCAGCTCGCCCATGCCGGCATCGACCGCGTCCTCGTGGGCACCGGGCCCGCCCCCTTCACCGGGCTGCGCGCCGGCCTCGTCTCCGCCCGCGTCCTCGCCTCGGTCGCCGGCGTGCCCGCCTACGGCGTGTCCGCCCTGGACGTGATCGCCCGTCAGGGCCTTGACCTGCTTGCCCCCGACACCCGCGTCTACGCGATCGCCGACGCGCGCCGCCGCGAACTCTACTGGGGTTCGTACGTGGCCGCCGGGCCCGACGACGTCACCCTTGAAGGGCGCCTCGAAGTCGGCGACGTCAGCGCGCTCCTGAGTACCATGCGCACCGCCCCCGGCCTCGTCGTCGCGGGAGCGCCGATCCCCGCGCACAGCGCCGATGCGCTCGCCCGCGCAGACCTCGGACCCCAGGTGAGTCTCGATCCCGCCGTCATGAGCCGCATCGTTGCTACGCGCCTGTCGCGCGGCGAGGAGGACCGTCTGCGCACTGACCCCCTGTACCTGCGCCGCCCCGACATCCAGGGCCAGCCCACCGCGCGCCTGTGAAGGCCTCGCTGCGCGTCGCGGGACGGGGCGACCTCGAACTCTTCGCTGCCCTCGAGGCCGAGGTGTTCGCCGAGGACCCCTGGACCCCCTACATGATCGCCGAGGAGCTCTCCTCTCCGGCCTCTCGCTATTGGATTGCCACGGACGAGTCCGGCGACGTCGTCGGATACGGCGGCGCGAAGGTCGGCGGAGATCAGGCCGACGTTATGACCATCGGCGTGCGCGCCCACGCGCGCGGACGAGGCATCGGGGCGACGATCCTGGACGAGCTCCTCGCGTGGTCGCGCGAGGCCGGAGCACGCGAGATCTTCCTCGACGTGCGACCTTCCAACGAGGGCGCCATCGGCCTGTACGAGTCCCGAGGCTTCGTTGAAATCGGGCGACGCCCGCGCTACTTCCGCAACCCCGTCGAAGAGGCCGTCGAGATGAGGGCGCCACTGATCTGACGCGATGCGACGACCGCCACTAAATAGGTATGGTCGATGTATCAAAATTCGTGTCTTGCGACCCCTGTTTTCGGGGTCGATGGTCCTAGGTGTTTTCCTTGCGACGCCGGCGCAAGCTGCCTGACATAACCGCGGAAAATCGCCGAAAATGACACCGTGTCGAGATCCTTCGCGGTCGGCCTCGTGCCATGGTCCTACGAAGCGGACAAAAAGCGTCGATATGCTCATGGCATGGCCACTCAAAATGTCGCAACGAAGAAGCGCCGCGCGTGGACCACCAGCGTCTTTATTAAGCAGCTGATGGCTGTCTCGGGCTTCGTTTTCGTTTTCTTCTTGCTGTTCCACTCCTACGGCAACCTCAAGATGTTCCTGGGCGCCCAGGTCTACAACGACTACGCGCACTGGCTGCATGAAGAGGCTTTCGTGCCGATCTTCCCGCACGGCGGATTCATCTGGGTCTTCCGCGCCGCCATGGTGCTGATGCTCGTCATCCACCTGTGGGCCGCCGCCTACACCTGGAAGCGTTCGCGTCGCGCTCGCTCCACCCGCTACGTCGTCAAGAAGTCCGTCTCGGACTCCTACGCGGCCCGCACCATGCGTATGAGCGGTGTCCTCATCCTGCTGATCCTGATCTTCCACATCGCTCACTTCACCACCGTGAGCCTGCCCGCGAAGGTCGCGAACTTCGGCGCTGACGTCACCACGCCCTACGCCCGCATGATCGCTTCCTTCCAGTCGCCGGTCCTGGTGATCCTCTACGCCGTGTTCGTCGGCTGCGCCTGCATCCACGTCTCCCACGGCTTCTGGTCCATGTTCCAGTCGCTCGGTTGGGTGCGTTCCGCGACCCGCAAGCCGCTGGTTCTCCTCTCGGGCCTGGTCGGTCTGGTCATCTTCGTGATGTTCATGGCCCCGCCCGTCGCCATCGTCACCGGCTTGATCCACTGAGGAAGGGCACGCAATCATGACCGATACACTCATCCACGGCCTCTACCGTGAAGGCGAGAAGATCGCCGACACGAAGGCCCCCCACGACGTCCCGATCGCGCAGCGCTGGGAAGAGCGCAAGTTCACCGCCGCGCTGGTCAACCCCGCCAACCGCCGTAAGCTGCGCGTCATCATCGTCGGCTCCGGTCTCGCGGGCGGCGCTGCCGCCGCCTCGCTCGGCGAAATGGGCTACAACATCGACGTGTTCTTCTACCAGGACTCCGCCCGCCGCGCGCACTCCATCGCCGCGCAGGGTGGTATCAACGCCGCGAAGAACTACCGCAACGACAACGACTCCGTCTACCGTCTCTTCTACGACACGGTCAAGGGCGGCGACTACCGCGCTCGTGAGGACAACGTCTACCGCCTCGCCGAGGTCAGCGCCAACATTATCGACCAGTGCGTCGCGCAGGGCGTCCCCTTCGCCCGCGAGTACGGCGGCCTCCTCGACAACCGCTCCTTCGGCGGCGTGCAGGTGTCCCGTACGTTCTACGCGCGTGGCCAGACGGGTCAGCAGCTGCTGATCGGTGCCTACCAGGCGCTCGAGCGCCAGGTCGCGGCCGGCACCGTCACCGAGCACTCGCGTCACGAGATGGTTGAGCTCATCGTCGATGAGGGTAAGGCTCGCGGCATTGTCGCCCGCGACATGTCCACCGGCAAGCTCGAGACCTTCATCGCCGACGCGGTCGTCCTGGCCACCGGCGGCTACGGCAACGTGTTCTTCCTGTCCACCAACGCGATGGGCTGCAACGCGACCGCCATCTGGCGCGCGTACCGCAAGGGTGCCTACTTCGCCAACCCCTGCTTCACGCAGATCCACCCCACGTGCATCCCCCAGCACGGCGACCAGCAGTCGAAGCTGACCCTCATGTCGGAGTCGCTGCGTAACGACGGCCGCATCTGGGTTCCCAAGCGCGCCGAGGACTGCGAGAAGGACCCGCGCGACATCCCCGAAGAGGATCGCGACTACTACCTGGAGCGCATCTACCCCTCCTTCGGTAACCTCGTGCCCCGCGACATCGCGTCGCGTCAGGCCAAGAACATGTGTGACGAGGGCCGTGGCGTCGGCCCGAAGATCGACGGTGTCGCCCGCGGCGTCTACCTCGACTTCTCCGACGCGATCAACCGTATGGGCCTGGCCGCCGTGTCCGCCAAGTACGGCAACCTCTTCGACATGTACGAGCGCATCACGGGCGACAACCCCTACGAGGTGCCGATGCGCATCTACCCGGCCGTCCACTACACCATGGGTGGCCTGTGGGTTGACTACGACCTCGAGTCGAACCTGCCCGGTCTGTACGTGGCCGGCGAGGCGAACTTCTCCGACCACGGCGCGAACCGCCTGGGTGCCTCGGCGCTCATGCAGGGCCTGTCGGACGGCTACTTCGTCCTGCCCAACACGATCAACGACTACCTGGCGCACTGCTTCCACCTGCCCAAGCTGGACGAGAACTCGCCTTCGGTGAAGGAAGCTCTCGAGTCGGCTCAGGGCCGTATCGACACCCTCATGTCGGTGGGCGGCACCCGCTCCGTGGACTCGTTCCACAAGGAGCTGGGCAAGATCATGTGGGAGTACTGCGGCATGGAGCGTACCGAGGAAGGCCTGAAGAAGGCTATCGGTATGATCCGCGAGCTGCGCGCCGACTACTGGAAGAACGTTCGCGTTCCCGGCAAGTCGATTGGTGAACTCAACCAGTCCCTCGAGAAGGCCGGCCGTGTCGCCGACTTCATGGAGCTGGGCGAGCTTATGTGCATCGATGCACTGCACCGCGAAGAGTCGTGCGGCGGCCACTTCCGCGCGGAGTCCCAGACTCCCGAGGGTGAGGCCCTGCGTCACGACGACAAGTTCCTGTACGTGGCGGCTTGGGAATACGCTGGCGAAGGCGAGCCCCCGATCCTCCACAAGGAAGACCTGATTTACAACGACATCGAGCTGAAGCAGCGGAGCTACAAGTGAACCTGACACTGAGGATCTGGCGCCAAAACGGTCCCGAAGACAAGGGCGCAATTCATGAATACCAGGTGAAGGGAATCTCGGAAGAGTCCTCGTTCCTGGAGATGCTCGACGTCCTGAACGAAGAGCTCTTCGCACGCGGCGAGGAACCCATCGCCTTCGACTCCGACTGCCGCGAGGGCATCTGCGGTCAGTGTGGCATCGTCATCAACGGTATCGCTCACGGCCCGGAGGTCACCACGACCTGCCAGCTGCACATGCGTTCCTTCAACGATGGCGACGTCATCACGATCGAGCCGTGGCGCGCATCGGGCTTCCCGATCATCAAGGACCTCGTGGTCAACCGCAGCGCCCTGGATCGCATCATCCAGGCCGGCGGCTACATCTCCGTGAACACGGGTGCAGCCCCCGACGCGCACGCGACCCCGGTCCCGAAGCAGGACGCGGATCGCGCGTTCGAGGCCGCCGCGTGCATCGGCTGTGGTGCGTGCGTGGCTGCCTGCCCGAACGCCTCCGCGATGCTCTTCACCTCGGCGAAGGTCACGCACCTCGGTCTGCTCCCGCAGGGCAAGCCCGAGAACTACAAGCGCGTTGTGGGCATGCTCAACCAGATGGACGAGGAGGGCTTCGGCTCCTGCTCGAACGTCGGCGAGTGTGCTGAGGTCTGCCCCAAGCAGATCCCGCTCGACGTGATCGCAAACCTGAACCGCCAGCTCGGCAAGGCTGCCTTCAAGGGCGTCTGATTCGGCTGGAGTGGCATCGCGGAGGGCCCGGCGCACACGCGCCGGGCCCTCCCGCGTGTGTCAGGGGCAGACGTGTCGGAGCGGCGATGTCAGGGTTATAGGACACTACGTGTTGCTGGTAGCGTGATTTTTCAGCGCCGACGGTG